>CAZEBZ010000052.1:0-12114 GCA_964510775.1 uncultured Thermodesulfobacteriota bacterium | reverse complement strand
CTTATAATCCGGTGCAGCGCATGAAAGGTTCATATAAAAATAGAATCTCTACCATCACATTGCCCCTCTGCACAACCCTCTTGTTTATCTTCCTTACCGGCTGCGCGAGCCTAAAAACGGCCCATGAGCGCACCCACATAAAAATAAAAGGTAAAAAAGAGATACTCGTTGCACGGGACTTAGAAGGCGGTCAGCCTTTTTATGTCACAGGATGGTGCGGCAATGACGCGGTCTTGATTCGTAGCGAGATATCGGGGCAGGTGTGGCTTGGACTGAACGGAAAGCGAGTTACCGTTAGCACAAAAAAGTCCGATTTTATTACAGGCTGCACACCTGACGGCAAATGGGTTTTATACAGGGATAGAGATAGCTCTCGAATATACAGGGACAGACAGGGCCGTTTGCCGGAGGATATAGTTGAGGACGGGCCGGGATGGCACGGCTTTATAGCAGATCTTTATCGCTTTGAGGTTGCCACGGG
Organism: uncultured Thermodesulfobacteriota bacterium; assembly: GCA_964510775.1. GTDB lineage: Bacteria > Desulfobacterota > GWC2-55-46 > GWC2-55-46 > JADFVP01 > JAJRZX01. The sequence goes on along the minus strand of CAZEBZ010000052.1, from coordinate 11,633 downwards.
CATAAGGCAAAAATTCGCCGTGGTGCGTGACGATAGTTCTGCCCTGGTCTCTCCCGACGGGATGAAGGTCCTCCTCGGCAACAAGCACGACTATGTCATGGAGGATATGCCGGAACCAAAATGGAAGAAGGTATGGTTTACCAACGAATGGACTTATTACCAGACCTTCTGGTTTGCCGATTCATCGGGCATAGCAACTGCACTATGGGGCGACGCTTCCAGCATTGGGGTTGAATTCTTCGGCGAAGATGGTTGGGCAAAAGAGTATGATCTTAAGCAGAGTGTTTGTTACCGCAAAGAAGGATGCAGTGTTACAATCGATGCAGTTGACAGGAAAAAGAGGATATATCTTGGGACGGGAGAGGATTTGCCCGTATTTAAACGCATACCAATGACAAAATATCACTTTTTTATGTGTAGGATAACAAATGGAGAATTAGTTTGTGAAGAGGCCGCCGCGCTAAAGGAGCAAGAGAAGAAATTCGCTTTTATTGAGATGTTACCGGATGGAGACATTATCTTTCACGAGGACGGTGATAATTGCATACGACGCCTTACACCCGGCCAGACCCATGCCAGATGTATAGCTGATACACGGTACGGCAATGAAACCTATGAAGATATCAGTATGCTGGCCGTCTCGCCAGACGGAAAACAGATGGCTTTCAGACGCGGTAAGACACCTACTAATCCTAACGGTCGATTTTACACCTATCAATTTGACCTCTTTGTAAAAGAGCTCTTTGAAGATTAATAAAGATTGAGGGAGAATAAGTGGAAAAGACAATAAAACTTTACTTTGAGAGGCCTGTCAATAAAAAGGTGCCAATAACCGAAAGAGGCGGTCATTTCGGCGACTCAAGGGGCCATAGAAGCCACAATGGCCTTGATTTTGCCGCCTACTTGAAACCTGTTCATGCAAGCGAAAAGGGTGTGGTGGTATATTCTGGCGAGAGAGCGGGACCGGTTACGAGGACCAACTACGGGAAGACAATCGTCATCGACCATACGCCCGAGATGGGCCCCGAAGAAAGGCATATATATACCCTCTATGCCCACCTTGAGAATAGAAGCGTACATAAAGGACAGAAGGTAATAAAGGGAGAGGCTATCGGCACATCAGGTAATTCAGGCACAAAGGCATCTTACAAAAAAATAAAACGGGGTTATCATCTGCATTTTGAGATAATAGATGCTCCGAGGGGGTTCGAGTGGAATGGAGGGTGGCCGATAGGGTTACGTCCCGAGCACCGCAAAAACCCAATGGGATATTTTAATGTGCCCACTACAATAGACTTAGGCCTCACCGACGAAGATAGAAGCAAGATACAAGACAAGCTCTCTTACAAGCACATCGTAGACCTTTCACGTGGAACCTACCGCATTGATGTTTCCATGGATGGAAAATTAATAGGCCACTTTGACAAAGACAACTTGAGCTTTAAGGCAAAGGTGCGGATATAAGTCGCCTTACGATATTTTTAATCTCTTTGGTCAGGGCAGTTTCGGGAACTGCGGTTATGAGGATGCCTCCTTCAAATATTAAGAATTTGGGAGAGACAAAGCACTTTAAAAAAAATAGAAACAGCGACTATTTTTTAGAAAGCACTGGCACCAAACTATCCAATGCAACCCTTGTCAAGGAATCAAACAAATCCGCACTGTTACAGTGCTAAAATAAGTCTTGAAGCGAGTCCCCGCTACCAATAAAATCAAGGGGTTACGGCGTTTGCCGTGACCTTTTTTTTGTGCCGAAATGACTACATAATGACTACATTTTAAATAGAATTATTGGACTGGTGCAAATACGGCGAAATAACCAAGTAAAGGCCGTCGCAGCCGCAGGCGAGACGGCCATTATGAAAGATATTTTCCTACCCTACCGGGTCGGCCGCAGGCCGACAATCCTCTCCCCGCTACCAAGTTGGGCCGGTAAGTTTCTGATATATGGGGAACTCGCCTTTATATAGACAAGGGGTTACGCAAAAGCGTAGCCCTTTTTTTTATTGTAAAGACTTAAGCGCCCTATGATTGTGCCCTTAATGCAGGATTATACTGAACTAACTTTAAATTATAATCTTATTGTGACCAGAGATACTTTCTTGCGATACAACTTCATATATAGTGTACGTAACAAAAGATGTAGGCTCGCCATAAAAGTTCTACTATCAAAACCGAAACATCAGCATTCTCAGCTGCAATAGACCTATCACTCCCCCCTTTATATAACAGATAGACATTACGCCGAGGTAAAATCTTAACTTTAAGACAAATATTTTGCAGCTCACTACCAGGTATTAATCAACCAAGGAGGAAGTATGAAATTCGTCTTAACAGTAATTTTTCTCGCGCTCTTTGCTCCCCTCTCTCTCAACGCAGCCGAGGGCGGCTCCAAATCATTTGACGGATTTATTTCCTACGCTAAAAACTATTCTGATTATGTTGTTAACCCTGATGGTACTCACACCGAGACACACGAGGTGATAATCAATGTGCTCACGGATAGCGGCGTAGATTTCGCCAATCAAGTAGATATTGGCTACAGTGAGAGCCTTAACGATGTGAAAATCCTCTCAGCTTATACGCTCAAGAAAGACGGCAAACGTATCGATGTGCCGGCTCGAAACATACAGGAACGAGCTGCCATGTCAGGCGGCGGCCCCATGTACAGCGATATAAAGACAAAGGTCATAATCTTCCCAGATGTAGCCGTCGGAGATAAAGTAGGATATTCCTATAGGTATGTCCAGAAAGAAGCTCTCTTTCCCGGGCAATTCTCTATGACACAGGCATTTACCAAGTTCGTAGTGTTAGACGACGTACGTATCAGCGTAAGTGTGCCCACCAATACTCTGCAACTCCGTACATTCGCTACCGGTGTTAAAGGAGGACGGATTAAGGACAAAGACGGCCGCATGAGATGGGTATGGACTTTCAAGAATCCTGAGATAACGACTCCTGAAATAGGCTCTGTAGCCGCTATTGATTACGGACCACGCCTCATCGTCTCATCATTCAAGGACTACGGCGACCTCGCCTCGGCCTACGAAGACCGTGCCAAACCCAAGGCAGCAGTAACAGAAAAAACAAAGAAACTGGCTGACAAACTCACACAAGGTATTACAGACCACCGTAAGCAGGCAAAGATACTGTATACATGGGTGGCACAAAACATACGTTATGCCGGCAACTGCATTGGCATAGGATCCGTAGTGCCACATGACTCCGAGATGGTTCTCTCCAACCGCCTCGGTGACTGCAAAGACCATACGGCGCTCCTGCAGGCGCTGCTCGCGGCAAAAGGCATAAAAAGCACCCCGGTACTGGTCAATTCCGGTTCAAGCTATAAGCTTCCCAAGCTTCCAGCAGTAAGCGCCTTCAACCACGTAATAAATTTCATACCTGAACTCAACCAGTATATTGACTCCACAGCACAATACACGCCCTTTGGCATACTTCCCATTCGTGAGTCTGGAAAACCGGTAATCCACACCGCCGCTTTTTCCGGCATAAAACATACACCACCAAGTGAATACAAAAACAACCGCTCGCAAATGACAATGACACTTCGCATTCACGAGGACGGCTCCGCAGACGGAGAGACACATAACGAGGAAAATGGCGTCTTCACCGAGGGTGTCAGGGCTCTGATGGCCAACATTCAGCCAAACCTGGAAGACAACATAATGCGTTCCCTTCTCTCCAGAAGAGGTTATACAGGAACCGGTACACTCATAAAGTCAGACCCTACTAAGCTCTCGGAGTACTATACTTATGGGAGCAAGTTTCACATCGATAATGCATTAAACATCCCCGGCCCCGGGGCCTTCATACTTGCCCCAATCTTCCCCAACGCCGCGCCTGTAAGTGCCGCCTTATTCGACCTCAACCGCCCGGAACGAACTATAGACTACTCATGCTTCGGAGGCATCTCTACCGAGACCTATACCATAGAACTTCCTAAGAACGTAAAGGTCTTTGCCCTTCCTGAAAACGTACATCTTTCCGGCAGCACCATAATCTACGATACAACTTATAGTAAAAAAGGTAATACAATCACGGCACTTCGACACTTAGAAGATAAAACATCGTCAAAAGTCTGCACTGCTCAAGACGACAGGGAATACAGGCCCCTTGCCCAAAAGATACTAAAAGACCTGAAGGCGCAGATAATTTACAGATAGTCAACTCGTGCATTGAGGGAGATTATTCCCGTCTTATAAAAAACAGGAACAGCGCCTCTTTACATAAAACAGATGCACCAAACTATCCAATGCAACTCTTGTCAATAAACAAAGGAATCCATACCGTTACAAACTATAATAAGTCTTCAAGAGGGCTGCGTGTTAAGAAAGCCGGCCTATAAACACAAAAATAAAAAATTGCTTAAATACACATGAGGGGCCGCGCAAGTGCGTAGCCTCTTTTTTTTATGCGCCTTAAATTCTTAATTACCTGCTGGCAATCAGATATTCCCTAAAGATATTCGAAAGTCAAACGATAAATAATAGTGTAAATGAAGCGTCACTCTCTGCAGTTATTACATCACTGCTTCGGAGAATCATTGCTGTATAAAAAATATATGATTTAAACTCGCCGTAAGCGCGGATAAAACCTAAAAGGAGAACCTCTCTATGATTAATAATATTTCCATCAAAAATAAAATCATAGGACTCATCGGAATCAGTATCTTAAGTCTCGTTATCTTCAGCGTCTTTCTAACAATAAGACTCAACACTATAAGCAACGACTGGAAGAGTGATGTTGAGAATGGAATCATAAAGAAGCAGCACCTCCTCGCAGAGTTGCATTCCACTATTGGATACGGAGGCAACATTCATATCTTTAAGAACTACCTGCTTCGCGGCAACAAAAAGTATCTTGATAAGTCACATAAAATTCTGGCTCGGACTCGTGAGATTATAAGTGAGTACGAGCAGGTTGGAGGTCTCTCGGAAAAAGAAATATCAGCCCTCTCACTAATGAAGGAATTAGTGGGACGATATTCGAGCTCTTATGAGATTGTAAGGCAGAAGAAGAGAGCAAGGCTTAGTATTCACGCCATTGATAAAATCGTGCATATCGAGGATGGGCCATATCAAGAGGCGCTTCGCACCATTGACGCGGAGTTGCTGCGTTCTTCAAGACATCATAGCGGGGAGCTAAATGCTCTGCTTGGCAACACAAAAAAAATGGCTATTCCAATCGTAGTTATTGCTATAGGCATTCTATGCCTGCTCGGTTTCATTATATACAAAAGTATTACAACTCCTTTGAGCCAGACAGTAAGAATCATTAAAGAGATGGGTGATGGGCGATTCACGAGCCGCCTTAATTATGACCGCAGTGATGAAATCGGCGAGATCGCCCGTTCTATGGATACAATGGCCGAAAAGATGCAGTCCATGATAGGCAACATAAAGACCAACGCCTCAACTCTCTCATACCATTCACAGAACCTCTACGCCGCCTCGTCACAGATGGAGATAGACACAGGCACCATGTCCTCAAACGCAAAATCCCTGGCCGCTACCTCGGGCGAGGTAAGTACTAACGTAGAGACAGTAGCTACGGCAGCGGAAGTTGCATCTGCAAATGTAACTAACGTCTCGGCGGCTACAGAAGAAGTGAGCAACAAAATAGTGCAGGTAGCATCCACAACAAAAGACATACTCTCTAACATTCACACCGTTGCCGCGGCAATAGAGGAGATGAGCTCTACAGTGAGTGAGATTACAAAAAATACAACAACAGCCGCCGGCATCAGCAGAGACGCGACAGAGAAGGCCGGCGAGGCTGAGGTGCTTATGAGAGACCTTAGCACGAGCGCTGAGACAGTGGGCAAGGTTATTGAGGTAATTAACGACATCGCGGATCGCACGAATCTGCTCGCCCTTAACGCCACAATAGAGGCGGCGAGCGCAGGTGAGGCAGGCAAGGGTTTTGCCGTTGTGGCAAACGAGGTAAAGGAACTTGCAAAGCAGACGGCAGAGGCCACAAAAGAAGTAGTAAAGCAGATTGAGGAGATGCAGAACAATACCGTAGTAGCAGTTGAGGCCATTGACAAGGTTGCCTCAACTATTAACGACATAAATGAGATAAATACCTCCATCGCGGCCTCCGTAGAAGAACAGGACGCAACAACAAACGAGATATCAAAGACTACGGTGCAGACCGTTACTGATATGGAGGCAGTATCACATAACATTGAAGAAGCCTCCCTGGGCGCCGAAGAAGTCGCAAGGAACGCAGCTGAACTCTCAAGCGGAGTCTCTGATATTTCAAACAATGCAAAAGATGCGGCGACAGGCGTTAACAACGTATCGTCAGGTATAGGTACAGTAGATGACGCCTCCATTAACGCACTTAACTCAGTAAAAGAAGTCCACCAGAGTATAGATAAACTATCAACGGTAACGGGCAACCTTAATGATCTTGTCGGTCAGTTTATTATTGACGAATCTATTTTAAGCGGTGCAAATGAGGCGCCGCAGAAAAAAGCAAATAGAAGGGTAAGACCCTTTATAGCCTGGAGTGATCGTTACAGCGTTGGAGTGGATATATTTGATGCTCAGCACAAACGCCTCTTTACCCTCATCAACAACGTACACGAGGCTATGGTCTTAGGTTCCGGACGAGAGGAGGTTCTCGCCATCCTCGGTGAGCTCCTTGATTACACAAATAAACACTTCGGCAAGGAAGAAGAAGAGATGAAAAAAGCCGGTTACGAGGGCTATGAGGATCAGCACGAGAAACACATCAAACTTGTTGAGCAGTTATGTGCCTTTAAGGATAAGTGCGAGCAAGGCAACGAGATTATCGACCTTAAGCTTATGGGTTTTCTAAAAGACTGGCTGACCAAACACATCATGGGTACGGATATGAAGTACAAGAACTTTTTTAAGAGCAAGGGCTTCTCAAAAGTAGCCTGATTGCGGCAATACAACAGGCATAGCGGAAGTATTTAAAGAATAGCAACCTTGCGCCTACTCTAAAAAACAAAGGAACTGAATATGAGTGATGATAGCGACTACAGCAACAACGAGATGCTCGCACTCTTTATTGAGGAATCAAAGGAACACCTCGAAGTCGTTGAGCCGTCTCTGCTTACAATGGAGGAAAAAGGCGACGACACAGACCCTGAGGTAATTAATACCGTATTCAGGGCCATCCACTCCATTAAGGGTTCAGCGGGTTTTTTTGGGCTTAAGAATATTACAGAGCTAAGCCATATCATGGAAAATCTCATGGCCATGGTAAGGGATGGTTCAATCTCCACTACAGCGGAGTTGATCAATGTGCTCCTGAAGGGACTGGATAAACTTGAGGGCATGGTGGAAGATGTCTCAACAAGCGATGACGTAGATGTATCTAAAGAGATAGCACTGATAGAAGCTATCATGTCAGGTGAAGAGGGAAAAGATACAAACACATCTTCTGCAGAGACACCCTCTCAACAAGATAGTGATAAGAAGGGTAAGCAGGAGGAGTGGAATGTAGAAGAATATAATGAGGCGAGAGAGAAGGCCGTAGCAAATGGACACACACTCTACTCCATTCTCTTACCCATTCCAGATGAGAGCGGCCTAAGAGAGAAAGCCATTACAGAGCAAATCGAGTTTCTCTCATCCATAGGTATCATTGTAGCCTCAAGACCGGATGTATCACGAGCAGGAGCCGTAAAAGAACTCGCCGAAGAAAAGACAGAAAAATTAGAGCTGCTCTTCTCCACAATACTTGAAAGAGCACTGCTCATTGATGCAGCCGCTTTAAGTGAAGAGAATATATCCCTTATAGATATAAAGACAGAGTCAGCCGGTGGTAATAAAGAAAAGCTTGATAAGGATAACTGCGCCTGCGACGCTGCAGATGCAAAAAAGAACAAGGCAGTAGAGGTTAAGGAAAAGAAGAAAAAATGCGCGGCCCCGCCCTCGACAGCGGCCGCGGCATCAGAGCAGACAAAAAAGAAAGATACAGCAAAAGTATCAACTGCGTCAGATACTGTGAGGGTTCGCGTAGACCTGCTTGATAAGATTATGGCCCTCGCGGGCGAGATAGTCCTTGGACGCAATCAGCTCCTTCGTCAATATAGCGGCAGAAAAAACAACAGTATTCTCATTGACCACTCACAGCGCGTCACAGAGCTGCAGGAAAACGTCATGAAGACGCGTCTGCAGCCCGTGGGAGCCGTATTTAACAAATTCAAACGCATCGTAAGAGACATGGCCAGAAAAGTTGAGAAGAAAATCAATCTTACAGTAGAGGGTGAAGACGTTGAACTTGACCGCTCTATTATTGAGGTTCTCTCAGACCCCTTAACGCACATGATACGTAACTCCGTGGACCATGCCATTGAGAGCCCTGAGGACAGAGTAAAAGCTGGAAAAGCGGAGACAGGCATTATAAACCTTCGCGCCTCACATGAGGGAGGCCTTGTTATTATTGAGATTGAGGACGACGGCCGTGGAATAGACGCATTGATGATAAAGGAAAAGGCAATATCAAAAGGGCTAATATCAGAAGACGAAGCCAAACGCATGAGTGAGAAAGAGCTTGTGAATCTCATATTCCACCCCGGGTTCTCTACTGTTACGGAGGTATCGGAGCTATCTGGCAGAGGCGTGGGAATGGACGTGGTCAAGAGAAGTTTTGAGAAACTTGGAAGCACAATTGACCTTCAGTCAACCCCCGGCAAAGGCACCCTTTTCACAGTGCGCCTTCCCCTGACACTGGCCATACTACCCTCGATTATAGTAACAGTTGGGCCAAATACATTTGCAATTCCTCAAGTTGATATAACTGAGATTGTACGTATTAGAGAAAAAGACCTCGCGCAGCAGCTTGAGTACATTGAGGGTCAGAGGGTATTTCGCCTGCGGGGAAAACTGCTCCCCGTTATAAGCCTCGCGAAGATACTTGAGATGAGAGAGGCAAAGAGGACTCATGACAGGGCAGATGAGATAGCGCAAGAGGAAGCAGAGAAAGATGAGGTCGATCATGGCAGCACAATTCAGCGTCTTATAGTCATGCGCTACGGAGCCAATTACCTCGGTCTACTCGTAGACACCGTCCTCGACCCAGAGGAGATTGTAGTTAAACCAATGCCCCATCTCGTAAGATCGTGCAAAATTTTTGCCAGCGCCACTATTATGGGAGACGGTCATGTGGCTATGATTCTCAACCTCGGTGGGATAATAGAGAAGGCGGGATTCCGTTTTGAGAGTTTCGAGAAAGCCACCCTTCAGTACGAGGAGGAAGAGCGCAAAAAAGCCATGCAGGAGACGCAGAGTATCATCATCTTCAAGAACCAGTTTGATGAGTATTTTGGAATTTCCCTCTCAATGATAAGCAGAATTGAGAAGATAGGCGGCGATGATATCACATCGCTCGCCGGAAAAAAATTCGTTAATTTTCGAGGCAAGAGCATTCAGCTCATCTTTGTTGAGGACTATATTAATAAAAAGATCGGCGAGCAAGTCTGCAGCGAGAGTTATGTAATAATCCCAAAGACTACCGGGCAGATAGCAGGTATCGCGGCAGAAGAGATAGTTGACGTAATTGATATCACACTGACTATGGACGAAGGAACGATTGACTCACCTGTTGTCATAGGCTCTACAATAATCGAAGAAAGAATGACCTTAATGATAGACGTATATACACTCCTTGAGAGCGTACTTCCGGGACGAGCTGCAACAGAGAAATCAGAAAAAACCACAACCTCAAGACCTGTTAGAATCCTGCTTGTAGAAGACACGCCATTTTTTCAAAATCTTGAGAGACGATACTTTGAGTCCGCAGGTTTCAACGTGACAATCGCCTCTGACGGTGAAGCGGGCCTTGCTATGCTCCAATCAAATACGAGCGCCTTTGACATTGTAATATCCGATATTGAGATGCCTGTAATGAACGGTTATGAATTAGTCCAGGCCATAAGAAGCAATGAGCACCTCGCTCATCTCCCGGTTTTGGCCCTTACCTCTCTTAATACGGAACATAACAGAGAACTTGGCATGGAAGCAGGGTTTGACGCCTATGAGGTGAAGGTCGATAAAGACAGCCTCGTTAATCGAGTACATGAACTGCTTCGTAATAAGACACAGACTGAAGCTGTACAGAAGGCAGTTGGAGCATAAAGCAGCGCAGGCGCCCGCCTCTTAAGCAAGGCAAAGAGTGTAATAAATTAACTTCGAAGACGAAGGCTTGCGGCGCACTCTCAAAAAAGACAAGAGACACTTTTAATGATAGAAAAAAGTTTTTATAACCGCATATATGAGACTTCAAATGGAGGTTGGGATTATGATAAATACCTTAAAATTTAAGACTACATTCCTGCTGAGTCTCTTTGCCGTCTTTATGATGATTACTGTAGGCATTACTTTTTACGTTGTAAGAAGTCAGTCGTCAGATGCCAGCATAATCAATATAGCAGGGCGGCAGAGGATGCTCACGCAGAAGATGACAAAGGAGAGTCTGGATTTTTTCAACGCACGTTTTACAAAAAGAGATACGCGTGCGATATTAAAAAATCTTAAAAAAACGATGAGTCTATTTGACCGAAGCCTCCTCGCCTTAAAAGACGGCGGAGATACTCGCGGGACTAAGGGCGTTAACGTACAACTTCCGGCGAGCCGTAATGAGGCACGTCTTCAGCTTGAGAAGGTGCAGCAGATGTGGCTGCCTTTTAAGAATAACCTTGAGGCCATGACCTTAAAGGGTGCATCAAGAAAATCAATAAAAAGACACATCAAATCGATTACAGATGACAATATGGGACTCTTAAAGGCCTCTAATAAGGCCGTAAGTATTCTGACGGCGCAATCAGAGGCAAAGATTACATTACTTAAGACAGTGCTTATATCAGCCCTGCTTATAACAATACTACTTGTCGGCCTCTCCCTATATCTTGCCAGACGAGTACTCTTCACGCCCATCGATAGTTTTCTATCTATGCTAAGAGACATATCTGAGGGCGAGGGTGACCTTACAAAGAGTATAGACGTCACTACCAATGATGAGATAGGAGAGCTTGCAAGATACTTTAATACCTTTCTCGCAAGGCTTAAAAAGATGATAGGTGAGATAAAGAGCAACGCCTCAACACTCTCAGACCATTCTCAGAACCTCTACTCCGCCTCGTCACAGATGGAGATAGACACGGGCTCCATGTCAGCAAACGCAAAATCTCTCTCTGTCACCTCAGGCGAGGTAAATACTAACGTAGAGACCGTAGCCACGGCAGCGGAAGTTGCATCTGCAAATGTAACTAATGTCTCGGCGGCTACAGAAGAGGTAAGCAACAAGATAGTGCAGGTGGCATCCACAACAAAAGACATACTCTCTAACATTCACACCATTGCCGCTGCAATAGATGAGATGAGCTCTACAGTAAGCGAGATAACCAAGAACACTACAAAGGCCGCGAGCATAAGCACAGACGCGACAGAGAAGGCAGGCGAGGCCGAGGTGCTTATGAAAGCACTTAGTACGAGCGCCGAGACGGTAGGCAAGGTTATAGAGGTAATTAACGACATCGCGGACCGCACGAACCTTCTCGCCCTTAACGCCACAATAGAGGCGGCGAGCGCAGGTGAGGCGGGCAAGGGTTTTGCCGTTGTGGCAAACGAGGTAAA
>CAZEBZ010000051.1:0-12325 GCA_964510775.1 uncultured Thermodesulfobacteriota bacterium | reverse complement strand
CGTATTGACCAACTTCCAAATATTTTCATGCCACCTGATCAAGTGGCATTTATTGCATCAGAAATGGAAGGCCCTGCGCATTTATACTTGAAGGAAAATCCCAACTATACCCCCCCCACCAAGCCTATCTCACACATAAAGAAAGGGTGAAGGTTTTAAAACCTTCACCCTTTACGTATAATATCAAGATTAACTAAATAAAAAATTAACCCTATTTATCTGTCTTTTTGGCGGCTGCGGCCTTCTTAGGCGCGGCTTTCTTTGCGGCCGACTTCTTAGCCGGAGCCTTTGCATCAGCCGAGGCCTTAGCCGTAGTTTTCTTTGGAGCAGCCTTCTTGGCAGTAGCCTTCTTCTCACCCTCTGCCTTTACAGCAGGAGTTGCTTTCTTTGCAGGAGCCTGCTTCTTTCGCGGCGCCGCCTTTGAGCGTGTCTTTCGCGGAGTTGCCTTCTTCTCTGAATCGGCCTCCACAAGCTCAATGATAGAGACAGGGGCGCAATCACCTGCTCTAAAACCAACCTTCATTATCCTCGTGTAGCCGCCGTGGCGTTCTGCGTACCTTGGGGCTATCTCAGCAAAAAGCCGCGTTACCATCGTCTTATCCCTTAAAAAAGCCATAGCACGCCTTCTTGCAGGAAGACTGCCGCTCTTTCCAAGGGTTATCATCTTCTCCACGTAACTCCTTAAGAGCTTAGCCTTGGGAGTAGTGGTCTTAATCCTGCCATTAAGAATAAGCGAATTTGTCATATTAGACATCATACATCTAAGATGACCGCCCGTTCTTGAAAACCTCTTATCGTCTTTATTATGTCTCATTATCTATCCCCTAAACGGTTTCCTTATGCTCCAGATGGAGTTCGTCCAGTTCCTTGCGATTAAGGAAACTTTCAATCTGCATACCAAAATCAAGATTCATAGTCCTTAAAATCTCTTTAATCTCATTAAGAGACTTTCTACCGAAATTTTTTGTACGGAGCATCTCCTGCTCAGTCTTCTGAACCATCTCTCCAATATATTTAATATCAGCGTTCTTAAGACAATTCGCAGAGCGTACAGATAGTTCGAGCTCTTCTACAGTCTTAAAGAGATTCTCATTGAAGGCCGGCTTCTCAGCAGTCTTCTCCACAACCTCTTCATCTTCCTCCTGGAAGTTGATAAAGACAGACATCTGATCCTTTAAGATCTTAGCGGCTATGGCAACAGTCTCCTGTGGCTCAAGAGCGCCTGTAGTCCAGACCTCAAGGGTAAGCTTATCATAATCAGTACGCTGACCAACCCTTGCCTGAGTCACATTAAAATTAGCTCGAGAAACAGGTTGAAAGATAGCATCTATCTGAATCGTACCAATTGGTGCATCAGTTGCCTTATTGCGCTCCGATGGCTGATAACCCGTACCGGAGTTTACTGTCAGATCACAGGATAAAGCCCCCTCTTTTGAGACAAAGGCAATGTGCTGCTCAGGGTTTAATACCACTATAGAAGAATCACAGATAATATCCCCTGCTTTGATATCTGTCTCACCATTAGCCTCAAGACGAACCAACTTGGGACCTTCTCCGTGCATCTTAAACTTAACTGACTTCAGATTAAGAATAATATCAGAGACATCTTCCTGAACATCGGGAATAGTGGAGAACTCATGCAACACTCCATCAAACTTTACTGCCGTGATGGCAGCGCCATGGAGTGAAGAGAGTAAAATCCTTCTCAGGGAATTGCCAAGGGTAACGCCAAAGCCCCTCTCAAGAGGCTCCGCCACAAACTTTCCGTAAGTGCCGCTTAGCGTCTCCTTATCGACCTCTAATCTTTTAGGCCTAACAAGTTCGCGCCAGTTCTTTTGCATTGTACCCTCACATTTAAAAAAACGTTTATGATTTTCCACTCGACTCGCATTAGTTTCTTTGCAGATAGTACGAGCGAATTACTTTGAGTAAAGCTCCACAATAAGCAGCTCATTAATAGGCAGAGTCACATCATCTCTTGTGGGAAGGCGAAGAAGCTGGCCTTTCTTAAGATCTTTATCAAGAGTAAGCCACTCAGGTAGGCCACGCCTCTCCATTGTCTTAAGATTTACTTCCATCTTAGCGTTATTCCTCTTCTTCTCACTAAGCTCCACAACATCATCGGACCTCAGGATATAGGATGGTATATTAACCTTCCTGCCGTTCACTCGGAACCAGCCATGAGTAACCATAATACGGGCCTCACCTCTGTTGCCCGCAAAGCCAAGTCTGAAGACTGTATTATCAAGCCTTCTCTCAAGAAGGGAGATAAGGTTGCCGCCGGTGACGCCTTTTTTCTTCTCAGCATTCTTGAAGGTTCTCTTAAATTGCCCCTCAAGAAGGCCGTATACGCGCTTCACCTTTTGTTTTTCCCGTAGCTGCAGGGCGTACTCAGAGGTTTTGCCACGACCCTGACCATGCTGACCTGGGGCGTAATTTCTCCTCTCAAATGAACATTTATCCGTATAGCAACGCTCAGATTTGAGAAAGAGCTTCATTCCTTCGCGCCGGCAACGCTTGCACATGGCGCCGATGTATCTAGCCAATTTATAAAATCCTCCCTTGTTTAAACCTGTATATTAAATACTCTCTGCGCCGAGGCTGTACCAAAAGCATGGCCCAAAAAATACGGCCCATCGGCTTATTATTAAACGCGGCGTCTCTTTGGAGGCCTGCAGCCATTATGGGGCAGCGGCGTCACATCTCTTATAAGGGAGACGGAAAAACCCGCGGCCTGCAAGGCCCGAAGCGCTGCTTCCCGTCCGGAGCCAGGGCCGTTTATATATACATCAATAGTCTTCATACCGCAGTTCATCGCCTCTTTGGCTACGGCTGTAGCAGCTATCTGAGCTGCAAAAGGGGTGCCTTTCCTTGAGCCCTTAAAACCATGAGCACCACAGCTTGACCATGCTATGACATTACCCGTAGGGTCGGTTATGGTGATAATGGTATTATTAAAGGTAGATTTGATATGAGCAATACCCTTGCTCACCGTTCTCTTGATCTTTTTTGTCTTTGTCTTTGGCTTAGCCATTATTTAGCCCTCTTTACGGATACAGCGCCTTTGCGCGGTCCCTTTCTTGTCCGAGCATTAGTGCTTGACCTCTGCCCTCTGACGGGAAGCCCCTTCCTGTGCCTTAACCCACGATAGCAGCCTATATCCATGAGCATCTTTATATTCATGGAAATTTCCTTACGGAGATCTCCCTCAACTTTGTAATCACCGTCTATGACTTTTCTAAGTGAAGCTACTTCCGCCTCATTAAGGTCTGCCGTCTTTATCGCGGGGTCTACGCCTGAGGCATCGAGTATCTTTACGGCTGAACTTCTGCCGATGCCGAATATACGCGTAAGAGCGACATCAATCCTCTTATTTTTGGGTAGATCTACCCCGGATATCCTTGCCAACTTGTACTCCTTTGTCTCTCTGGTTTAATCCCTCGAAAGAGATTTAATTCCCGCCCCTATCGGAGCGGCTATCCTTATACTAATTATAATTAAGCAGCGAATATAGACAAACAGACCTATCCCTGCCTCTGTTTGTGTTTCGGGTTCTCACAGACAACCCTTACGACACCGTGACGTTTGATAATCTTACACTTGGGACACATTTTCTTCACTGAGCTTCTTACTTTCATAATACCCTCTAAGTCTTTTTCTGTTATCGACTAATAATAGCCGCTCTATCTCTAAATCAGGATAAGAAAAAAAATCCTTTAACCTCTTATCCAACTCCTCATACATGAGGCAAGAAAAAGCGCGAATATCTTAATGACATATCTCTCTATAAAAGAGTTTCGCCACGCGCCCTATTACGCCCTTTCACTACAAACGTACCGCACTATAATTAAGTCCCTTATCTGCCTCTGTATGTTATGCGTCCCCTTGTAAGGTCGTAGGGAGAGAGTTCAACGGTGACCTTGTCACCGGGCAGTATCTTTATAAAATGCATCCTCATCTTGCCAGAGACATGGGCAAGCACCTTGTGGCCGTTTTCCAGCTCCACCCTAAACATGGCATTAGGCAATGTCTCAACTACGGTTCCCTCTACCTGTATGGCTTCTTCTTTGGCCATGATCCGGCACTCTCCTAAGACTACTTTTAAATCCTGCTGAGGACATAGGGACCATCCTCTGTAATGGCTACAGTATGCTCGAAATGCGCTGAGAGCGATCCATCTACTGTAACTGCCGTCCAACCATCATCAAGGACACTTGTCTTGTATCCCCCTTGATTTATCATGGGCTCAATGGCAAGCACCATACCGGGCTCAAGTTTAATGCCTTTTCCGGCACGCCCAAAATTTGGAACCTGCGGGGCTTCGTGAAGCTTACGGCCAATACCGTGGCCCACAAAATCCCTTACAACTGAGAAACCCTCTGCCTCAACACATCTCTGAACAGCTGAGGAGATATCACCAAGAGTGTTGCCTGGTATAGCGGCCTCAATAGCCCTATCAAGTGAATCTTCCGTTACATTGAGCAATTTTCGAGCGGGAGAGGTTATCTCTCCTACAGGGACTGTTATGGCCGAGTCTCCATAAAATCCCTCGCGTAAAACCCCAAAATCCATACCCAGTATATCGCCTTCCTGCAACACGGTCTTTGTTGAGGGCATACCGTGAACAACGACATTATTTAGAGAAACACAGAGACACCATGGAAAACCGTAATATCCCTTAAAGGCTGGTTTAACGCCTCTTAACCGTGTCTCTTCCTCAGCCCTTTCCTCAAGGACCATGGTATTAATGCCCGGTTTTACAAGACCCCTAAGTATCTCAAGAACTTCTGCTACCACTACATTGGCGTGGCGCATCAGCTCTATTTCTTCTCTGCTCTTAAGGGTTATCACAACCCTTCTCAATATTAGCGAGTATCAATTCTGTAATGGCATCTACTGGACCGATACCGTTAACACCAAAATATTTATCCAGATTCTTGTAATACTCAATTAAAGGATGAGTCTCTTTCTCATAGACCTCTATCCTGGCCTTTATTGTATCTTCCTTGTCATCATCTCTCTGATATGTCTCAGAGCCGCACTCATCGCAGACTCCCGTATTCATAGTAGGATTGAATATCTCATGGTAAATATTACCACAGCCGCGGCAGACCCTTCTACCGCTAAGGCGCCTGATAAGTTCCTTTGTCTCTACCTCAACACCTACAACAAGGCTTATATCCTTATTGAGTTTCTTCAAAATAGCAGCCAGAGCATCAGCTTGTGATGTATTTCTTGGAAAACCATCAAGAATAAAACCTTTCTCACAATCATTATGAGAGACACGCTCGGCCATCATATTTACTACTACATCATCAGGTACAAGTGCGCCGCTATCCATATATTGCTGTGCTTTTTTGCCAAGGTCTGTCTTAGTTCTAACATTCTCGCGAAGTATATCACCAGTTGAGATCTGCGGTATGCAAAGCTTGGCTGAGAGATTTTTACCCTGTGTGCCTTTACCTGCACCAGGTGCGCCAAGAAGTATAAGGTTATTCATTATTTCGACCTGCCTTTTAGCTTGCCTTTTTTAAGTAGACCGTCGTAATTTCGAGCCAGCATATGAGACTCTATCTGCTGCGCCGTATCCATTGCAACACCTACTACGATGAGAAGAGCCGTACCGCCAAAATAGAATGGGACATTAAATTCACTGATAAGTATTGTTGGCAGCACACAGACGGCTGAGAGATATATGGCTCCCCATAGTGTAAGCCTTGTAAGCACTTTGTCTATATACTCGGCTGTATTAGACCCGGGGCGTATACCTGGAATAAAACCACCATGTTTCTTTAGGTTCTCAGCCACGTCCTTTGGATTAAACTGTACGGCCGTGTAAAAAAACGTAAAAAATACTATAAAAATAACATACAAGATACTATAAAGTGCCCCACCGGGGTTAAGACTTCCTGATATGGACTTCAGAAAGGGCACATTTACAAAGTTTACGATAGTCGCGGGAAAGATAATGATGGATGATGCGAATATCGGCGGTATAACACCAGCCGAGTTCACCTTAAGAGGCAGATACTGCGTGCCGCCTCCCATCATTTTTCTTCCTACCACTCTCTTTGGATACTGAATAGGCAGTCGTCTCTGCCCTGTCTCCATAAACACAATAAAGGCAATGATACCTATCATGAGAAAGACAAGGAAGAAGATGAATACTACGCTAATCTCACCAACTCCTACGAGAGAGATGGTGTTGTAAACGGCCGCAGGCATCCTGGCGATAATACCAACAAAGATGATAAGCGAGATGCCGTTGCCAATACCCCTCTCAGTAATCTGCTCACCTAACCACATTAAAAAGACTGACCCTGATGTGAGCGTCACCATAGTAGTAAGCCTGAAAGCCCAGCCGGGATGGAGCACAATAGCCTCACCGGCAGGTCCCGTCATATGCTCAAGGCCCACACCAAGCATAAAACCCTGCACAACACAGAGTGCAACAGTGAGATACCTTGTGTACTTCGTTATGGTATTTCTTCCCGACTCCCCCTCTTTGGAGAGTTTCTCCAACTTTGGCACCACTACCTGCAGCAGCTGCAAAATAATGGAGGCACTGATATATGGCATTATACCAAGGGCAAAGACTGAGAATCTTTTCAGTGCGCCACCGGTAAACATGGTGGCAAAATCAAGGAGCGTTCCGCTCGATGATTTGAAAAAGCCGGATAGGGCATCAGCGTCGATTCCAGGCGTCGGTATAAAAACACCAAGCCTGAACACAGCAAGGAGTAAGAGAGTAATGATAATCTTACGATTCAGCTCCGTTATCTTGCTCTTTCCAGATGAAGGCGCGGCCAACTATATTACCTCTGCTTTACCGCCGGCAGCCTCTATCTTAGAGATAGCTGAGGCGCTGAAGGCGTTAGCTTTTATGGTAAGGGGTATGGATATATCGCCGGTTCCGAGGACCTTTACCGGGCCCTTTCTGCTCTTAACCATGCCTCTTTCAATTAATATCGCCCTGTCTATAGTATCACCTGACTTAAAAAGCTCGGCGATTACGCCTATATTGATTGACTGATTCTCAACTCTGAATATATTTGTAAATCCCCTCTTTGGAAGCCTTCTCTGCAGGGGCATCTGTCCGCCCTCAAAGCCCGGTTTAACACCTGAGCCAGCACGCGAACGCTGTCCTTTATGTCCACGACCGGAGGTCTTTCCAAGACCAGAGGCACGGCCTCTACCAAGCCTCTTTTTCTTTTTTACGGCCCCTTCCGGGGGACTGAGTCTATCGAGCATCTTTACCTTCCAGAATGTTTAATTTTTAAGAGCCAGGGTCTGTTCATATGCCCTGTCCAAGTATGCATTGCTCTATTTTTATACACAGGTCAACATTGCACATCACCTGCAGCGGCAGATATCACGGGTAAGTCTCCCCGCCTATTTTATCTCCTCAACTTCAACGAGGTGAGAGACCTTATTTACCATGCCTCTTATACAGGGCGTGTCCTTTAAGATACTCGGCCTGTTCATCTTTTTAATACCGAGACCAATAAGGGTCTGTTTCTGTTTGACGTTATACCCTATGCCGCTCTTTCTCTGAGTAACCTTTATCATGCGCGGATTATCGCTCATCTCTTATCTCCGAGACATCTTTTCCGCGAAGCCCTGCAATGGCCTCGCTGCTCATTAACTGTTTAAGACCCTCAATAGTAGCCTTTACAACATTATGTGGATTGCTTGTACCGTAAGACTTGGTGAGAACATTTGTCACACCGGCCATCTCAACAACGCTCCTTACGGGGCCGCCGGCGATTATACCAGTACCCTGGCTGGCGGGCAGAAGGATTACCTTTCCTGCGCCAAACCTGCCAAGCACCTTGTAAGGTATAGTACCGTCAACAATAGGCACGGTAAATAGAGATTTTTTGGCCTGCTCCACAGCCTTTCTTATGGCTTCTGGAACCTCTTTTGCCTTACCGAGTCCAGAGCCGACTCTGCCGCGTCCATCACCTACTACGACAATAGCAGTAAAGCTAAACCTCTTGCCTCCCTTAACAACCTTTGCGACCCTGTTAAGGTAAACAAGCTTATCTTTTAGTTCCGAATCACTTCCTCTTGAGCTACGCAAAAAAACCTCCTATACTGCTTAGAGAGAACATAATTAACGCGTTAAAATTTAATAATACCTAAAAAACAAGACCAGCTTCCCTCGCGCCCTCGGCCAAGGATTTCACACGGCCGTGGTAGAGGTATCCGCTCCTGTCAAAAACAACAGTGGTTATGCCCTTGTCTACGGCAAGTTTTCCTATAAGCTGACCTACCTTCTTGGCCGCATCAGTCTTCTTAACACCGGTAAGTTCTTTATCAAGGGTCTTAAGTCGAGATGAGGCCGCGACAAGAGTTTTTCTCTCATTATCATCTATAATCTGAGCATAGACATGACGCGCAGATCTGTATACTGTAAGGCGCGGCCTCTCAGTCGTTCCCTTAATCTTCTTTCTTACCCTGAGTTTTCTTCTTACCCAGCTTATTTTTCTACTCTGCCCGCTCTTCATTTATCAAGCCGCTCCCTTACCGGCCTTACCGGCCTTTCTCTTAACTATCTCATCAGCGTACTTTACGCCCTTGCCCTTGTAGGGTTCAGGTTTACGAAAGGCACGAATCTCAGCGGCCACCTGGCCAACTAGCTGTTTATCAATGCCGCTAATAGTAACTTGAGTCTGACTCTCTATCTTCGCGCTTATGCCATCTGGCAGCTGATAGAGGATTGGGTGTGAAAAACCAAGAGAGAGATTAACTACGCTGCCCTCAAGGGCTGCTCTGTAACCAACACCAACTATCTCAAGTTTTTTCTCAAAACCCTTGCTTACACCATCTACCATATTACTGATAAGCGTTCTTGTAAGACCATAAAGCTCACGTGCAGCACGACTCGAACCTTTTTTGGTAACAACCACGTCAGAGCCATCTAAAACCACACCTATCTCAGGCTTTACATCGATTTTAAGAGAACCCTTGGGGCCTGTTACACTGACAGTAGCCTTATCAATATCGACTTTTACGCCCTCTGGTATCCTTACCGGAACTTTACCTATCCTTGACATTTACACAATCCTGTATATTATTCGTTAATTCTACGCGCCGAAGCCGACAACTAGAATATGGTGCAGAGCACCTCTCCGCCTATACCGAGGCTCCTGGCCTGTTTACCTGTCATAACGCCCTTAGATGTAGATACTATGGCAATACCGAGACCGCCAAGAACCTGAGGCAGACCGTCTCTTGTGACATAGCGCCTGATACCGGGCTTACTAATTCTTTTCAGCTCGTTAATAACGCGTCGTTTTGTCGGCGAGTATTTCAGGGTAAGCCTAACAAAAGGCCAGTTGCCTACTTTTACAAGTGAGTAGCCCTTAATATAACCTTCTTCCTTTAATATCCTTGCTATTTCCTTTTTTATGTTAGATGAGGGAATGTCAACAGTACTGTGCTTAGCCTGTATGGCGTTTCTCACCCTCGTAAGCATATCGGAAATGGGGTCTGTCATTGTCATATCAATATCCTCTTTACCTTTGTAATCTACCAGCTCGACTTCATTACCCCGGGAAGTACTCCCTTAAGGGCCATTGACCTAAGACAGATGCGGCACATATCGAATTTTCTGTAATAAGCGCGCGACCTGCCGCATATAGGGCAACGGTTATATTCCCTAACCTTGAACTTATTCGGCCTCGCGGCCTTTGCTATGAGCGATTTCTTGGCCAAAACTCCTCCATACCGGTCTTACCGAGTGATAAAAGGCATTCCAAGGGCCTTTAAGAGCGCCTTGGCCTCCTCATCGGAACCTGCCGTAGTGCAAAACGTTATATTCATTCCCCTAATCTTATCTATCTTATCGTACTCAATCTCCGGAAAAATTATCTGTTCTTTTAATCCCAGAGTAAAATTACCGTGTCCATCAAAAGACCTGTCGCCAAGCCCCCTGAAGTCTCTAATTCTCGGTATGCTGAAGTTTACAAGACGGTCGTAAAACTCATACATATGCCTGCCGCGAAGCGTTACCATGCAGCCAATGGGCATACCGGCACGAAGTTTAAAAGCAGCGATGGATTTTTTTGCCTTGGTGACTACCGGTTTCTGACCGGCTATAGCCGTGAGATCACGAACCGCACCGTTAAGGGCCTTAATATCCCTTACCGCCTCACCTATTCCCATGTTTATTACTATCTTATCAAGTCTCGGCGCCATCATGGGGTTAGAGTAATTAAACTCCTTAATAAGAGCAGGTACTACCTCGGCCGAGTATGTCTCTTTTATACGTGATATCATTTATCTATAACCTCGTTGCACTTCTTGCAGAACCTGATCTTTTTTCCATCATCAAGAATACGTCTACCAACCCTTACGGGCCCCTTGCATTTAGCGCAGAGTATCATTACATTGGCAATGGAGATTGGGGCCTCTTTTTCTATAATCCCGCCCTGCTTGTACTTTTCACTTGGTTTCTGATGGCGTTTGACCATATTGAGCTTATCCACTACAACAGTGCCTTTTTCAGGATTAACTCTTACTATCTTACCGGTCTTACCAGCTTCTTTGCCTTTAACGACCATTACCTGATCGTCACGTCTTATCTTGTATTTTTTAAGAGCCATAGCTATTGAAACCTTCCTTTACAGGACCTCTGGAGCGAGGGAGACTATCTTCATAAACTTTTTAGCCCTCATTTCCCTGGCCACAGGGCCGAAAATCCTTGTACCTACAGGATCACCGTCCTTGTTGATTATAACAACGGAGTTATCGTCAAACTTAATATATGTACCATCGCGGCGACGTGTTTCTTTGGCCGTACGAACTACAACAGCCCTTACTACTTCGCCTTTTTTCACCTTGGCTCCAAAAACAGCCTCTTTTACATTGGCAATAATGACATCACCAAGGCGAGCCGTCATCTTATTGGAAGCCCCTACCACGCTGATACAAGAGACCTTTTTGGCCCCGGAGTTATCAGCAACACGAAGCTTCGAACACATCTGAATCATTTCGCTTTCTCCAGTATCTGACCTACTCGCCAGGTCTTGAGCTTGCTGATATGGCGCGTCTCCACTATAGATACCTTATCACCGTCATGGCAAGCATTAGTTTCATCATGTACCCTGTACTTAACAGCCCTCTTGATATACTTTCCATAAAGAGGATGTTTCTTTAGCCTCTCAACGGAGACTACTACTGTCTTATCCATCTTTGACTTAATAACATTACCTATCAGTGTCTTTCTCTGTCTAACTCCAGTCTCTCCCACTTATACCTCCTCTTTCTTACTCGCCGCAATGGTATTAACGCGGGCGATATCCCGTCTTACGTGACGAAGTTTCAGCGGGTTCTCAAGTTGGGCAGTGGCATGCCTCATCTTCAAGTTAAAGAATTCTTTTTTAAGTTCTTCTGCCTTGGCACGAAGGTCCTTGGCAGTCATATCACGCAGCTCTTTAGGTTTCACAGTACTTCCCTCTTAACGAATTTTGTTGGTACGGAGAGCTTATGAGCGGCAAGCCTGAAGGCCTCTCTTGCTACTTCCTCAGATACTCCCTCCATTTCATAAAGGATACGGCCAGGTTTAAGAACAACTACCCAATCCTCAGGTGCGCCCTTACCACTTCCCATCCTTGTCTCAGCAGGTTTCTTGGAGATAGGCTTATCAGGAAATACGCGTATCCATATCTTGCCGGTTCTCTTGATATATCTTGTCATGGCAATACGGGCGGCCTCTATCTGACGAGTGGAGATCCAGCCGCAAGCGAGAGATTTAAGACCATAGGCGCCAAAGCTTATAGTTGAGCCTCTATGGGCAAGACCTCTGCGTTTGCCTCTCTGTTGTTTTCTGTGTTTTACCTTCTTCGGCATTAACATGATTATCTACCCCTGGGCTTTGTCTCTTGTGGCGCATTAGATGGCTTTGAAGATACCTCGCCCTTATAAATGAGTACCTTTACGCCTATAATACCGTATGTCGTATGCGACTCGGCTACTCCATAATCAATATCAGCACGCAGAGTATGCAGGGGAACCCTACCCTCGCGGTACCACTCGCTTCTGGCTATTTCGGAGCCTCCGAGGCGGCCGCCGCATGTAATCTTAACGCCCTTTACACCCATTCTGAGGGCTGACGTTACAGCGCGTTTCATGGCCCGTCTGAAAGACACGCGTCTTTCGAGCTGAAGCGCTACATTCTCTGCAACAAGCTGAGCGTCTGTATCGGGACGTCTCACCTCGACTATCTCTATATTAAGCTTTTGCTCCGTAACCGCGGCAAGAGCCTTTTTCATAACATCTATCTCAGCGCCCCGTTTACCTATAACAATACCAGGCCGGG
>CAZEBZ010000050.1:0-12333 GCA_964510775.1 uncultured Thermodesulfobacteriota bacterium | reverse complement strand
TCATGCCCTTCATGGGTTTGTCCATCTTCATGGCGGGCATATCCATACCCTTCATCTTCATGGGCTTTTTCTGCTTACCCTTAGTCTTCTTGGCCTCGAGCATCTTGGAGACAGCCTCTTTCAGGCTACTCTCGGAATCGATGAGGAACTGCGCCGAGGTGACAACAACATCACCTTCTTTTAACCCGGAGCGCACCTCGTAGTAATCTTCTGTCTCGGCGCCAAGGACAACATCCGTTGGCAGGAACTTACCACCTCCAAGGGCCAAGACTACGAGGCTCCTCTTGCCTGATAAGAGTACGGCCTCTTTTGGAACGGCAACGGCGTGCCTTCCGATTACAGAGTTAAGGGTTACATCAGCGTACATATCAGGCTTTAATTTAAACCCGGGGTTATCAAACTCTATCCTCACCCTTATTGTCCTTGTCTTTGGCTCCACAAAGGGGAATATAAAAGAGACATGGCCATGAAAGACCTCGCCGGGATAAGAGGCAAGTGTCATCTCAGCTCCCTGGCCGAGTTTTATCCAGGGCAGCTCATACTCGTATATATCGGCATATACCCATACGCCGGAGATATCGGCGATAGTGTAGAGCTTTTGCCCGGGTTTTACATACATACCTTCAGTAACGGGTTTATCTACAATAATACCTGTTACGGGAGACTGAATATGCAGTGTCCTCTTCACCACACCTGTCTCCTCAAGCTCCCGTATCTGATGAGCGGGCACATCCCAGAGCTCGAGGCGCCTTCTGCTAAGGTCTACAAGAGAGGTCCTGCGTACCTCGCGCATCTTCTCGGCCATCTTTTTAGCAAGCAGAAACTCTTCTTCCGCTGAGATTAGTTTAGGGCTGTAAAATTCCAGGAGCATATCGCCTTTTTTCACCTTCTGACCCGTAAAGTCAAAGTAAAGTTTCTCCACCCAGCCGTCTATCTTCGTATGTATGTGATATACCTTCTTCTCGTCATAAGTAACCCTGCCCACAGTCCGTGTCGTCTTTACAAGTTTTTTATGCTCTACCACGGCGGTGCGTACGCCTATATTCTGCTGTGTAACAGGATCTATCTTCACCGTACCGGGCTCTCCTGCGGTGTCCTCACCCTCGTAGACAGGTATTAAGTCCATACCCATAGGGGACTTTCCGGGAACTTCAGAGACATAGGAGGGATCCATAGGGGCCTTGTAGTACAAGATTTTTTTGGCGGCGCTCTTAACAGCCTTACTACTATCAGGAGCAACATTTTTACCCATATACTGCGGTACGAAATAAAAAATACCCGCCCCGAAGACTCCTCCAATAATAAGGAGCGCAATTATCAAAAGACCCTTTTTCATCGGTAAAGACCTCTCACTTTATAAGTTCACTGGCCGTAAGTCTCTCAAGCTCGGCGATATTTTTAAGATAATCCGTAAAGGCCCTGTAATATAAGAGCCTGAAATCTATCCACATGGACTCTGTCTCAAGAAGTCTGCCAAGAGACTCTTTACCTGTCTTGTAACGGGCCTCGGCAAAGTCCATTGATTCCTTGGCCTCGGGGATAAAACGCTTCTTATATAAGACTGCGATACTCTTTGTCGTACTCATATTATAATACACTTTATCAACGAGGCCTTTTATCTCCTGCAGCGCCGCCCTTCTCTCAAAACGGGTCTTGTTTATCAGCTCAGATTTTTGCGCCACACGGGCCCTGTTCTTACCAAACCAGAGGGGGATACTAAGCCCAAGGGTAAATGACAGGGCGTCATCGCCGCCGTCTTTCACCATAGAGGGCGGCAGGCCTATCTGCGAGTAATTCACGCCTACGCTAAAGTTTGGCAGATATGAGAAACCTGCGAGTTTTTTCTCAAGCTCACTCTTTTGCACCTTCAGCCCCGTCACTCTCACCAACTCGTTATTTCTACCTGCCATCTCATACATCTGCTCTACAGAGGTATCTACCTCCGTAAATGGCGGCTCATGAATCGCACCCACCACAGTATCAGGCGCGCGGTCAAGAAGGGTATTTAGGCGGGCTACAACGGTAGTTCTCATATCTTGGGCCTTTAAGAGGCTAAAGGCCGCCTTGGCAGAGGATTTTTGCGCCCTTACGAGCTCATCAAGTTCTGAGACATCAAGGCCGTAATTACGTCTGCTCACCTCGGCAAAGTAATCAAGTACGGCCTCGTTCTCTTTTTGCAGCTCTACGGCTCTGTCAACGAAATAAAGCTCATAATAAGTCTTTTTCACCTCAGCACTAAGATCCCTTAAGACCTTCTCATAAGAGACCTTCGCTATCTCAGCCTCTTTAGCTGCGATAGTACCCTTAAGGCGGAGTTTTCCCGGAAAAGGCAGCTTCTGATTAAGAGAGAAGGCGCGGTCAACAGGGCCAAGGCGCGTCTCAACTTCTCTGGCGGCCTCAGTATACTTTAAGACCGGATCCTCAAGGCTCCTCACCTCGGCGGGCCTGTACTCTCTCATCTTCCAATGTCGATACGCCGCTCCAAGCAGGGGGTTACTACGACGCGCCATCTCCAAAAATTCTTTAAGAGTAGGAGCAGGGGTCTTTGTGCTAACCTCCCTCTGTACTGATACTGTCTTATCACCTGCGCGTAACGAGTCTTTGCCAAGAGCAGCAGGAGAGTATAAAAAGACTGCGACAAGCAAAAAGGTCAGACTAATGAGTACGTTCCCTTTAATCATTTTTTTTATACCTTTATTATTTAAGCTCAACATAAGGCGTCCTTATATTATTATTTTCTACAAATAGTAGAATTAATATACAAAAAAAAGGGTTTTTACCGCTCCCTCTATACTCTCAGTACAAAATAAATCACATACCTCCCCCCCCTGCTCCCCACGTACCCACACCTCACCCCCATATAACTTAGCTCACTTACCCCCTCGGCCCCTTAACGCCCCTCTTGCTCAAGCTCTTTTTTCTTCTTCTTTATAAGTTCATCAAGCCTTTTCAGCTCCGCGGGGTCTACATCGGCGAGGGCGTCTACAAAAGAGGCAGCGGCCGAGCCCGTTGAGATATCCAGTACGTCCTTAAAGAGCCTTGTTGATAGACTTCTTGTGAACTCGTCTTTTGTCTCGCGCGTCTCGTAAAGGAAAATCCCCTCGCTCTTGGCTTTTTTCAGAAGTCTTTTTTTACGAAGCCTCTCCATAACGGTAAGCACCGTGGTAAGGGCTACAGGACGGGACTTTTGAATGTGTTCATGAACGGCGCGCCCGCTCATAGCGCCGCGACTCCAGAGCGTATCCATGATTTCCTGCTCAAGACTGCCGAGCATGCCTTTATAAGTCTTCTTATCCATATTACCTATCATATTCTACGCATCGTAGAATGTCAAGTGATTGTAGATCAATAAAGGGCGAATGAGAAGCTCGAGGTGTTTTGCTGACAAACGACTCGGCCTTGAGGATAAAGGGATTTAACTGTCCCCTAAGAAAAACTCCATCTCTAACTTGCCCAAAGACTATCAATAAATGCCATTGTCCCGCTGAATACCCCTCACATACTTGATTATCATACCGGCATCAGACATGCTCACCCCTTCGAGACTCGGCATATCTCCAAAATTCCAGTGATGGGCCCTAACGCCGTTAAGTATGGCCATCTGAAAAGACATATCGCTGTGGTGAGAAGGTCTGTATATCTTGTTGATAAAAGGCGGGCCTTTATCAGTGCCAAGACCATTTACGCCGTGACAGCGTGAACAGTTTTTATTGTACAGGGCCTCACCCATCGCGGTTTTATCACGTCCTCCACCGGCAAAAGAGATGCCCCCTGCTGAGACCATAACAAAGGAGAGTAAGAGCACTATCCATATCTTCATAAATAAACCTCTCTCTATTAAAAAAAAACGGCTTTCTCCGCTACCCCTTGCCTCGACAAAAGTTTTACGGAAGCTACTTACTATTAAGAATATTCTACAATATGTAGAATGTCAAGACAAAAAAAAGGGGGGGGTATCGGCGGGCTTAGAAAAAAGCATCCTATCTTTTCTGAGGCTGAGACCGCGTGGCAGGCCAACAGGCACCTAATTCAGTATACGGAAACTCTCTACACGGTGGTTGCCCCAGTCAACAACATAGACTCTCTCACCCTCAGGGCCGATGGCAACCCCTGTTGGCCCGTTGAACTCGCCAGGCCCTTTACCCTCTTTGCCAAAGGCAATAATAAAGGAACCGTCCGCGGTAGAGACCTGAACGCGGTTATTATAATAATCAGCAACATAAACACGTCCCATTTTGTCAACGGCCACACCTGAGGCCACACGGAACCTTCCGCTCCAGAACCCAAATCCACCCCACTGCGTGAGATACTCCCCCTCGCCGGTAAAGGCCTGAACCCTGTTATTGTAAGAATCTGAGACATATACTCGGCCCTTTGGGCCTGTTGTGAGCTTTGCGGGGAAGTAAAACTCACCCTCCTGAGAGGGCGAGATAAAAGCGCTGATAAGAGAGCGCCAGTTCGCCACCTTGCCCTTTACCCCCCACTTAGTGATAAATAGACCCTCGGCCGTAAACTTCTCCACCCTGTGGTTATAAAAATCCGTTACATAGACAAAGCCGTTCTCATCAACGGCAATATCATTTGGCACGTCAAACTCACCTTCATTGTCTCCATTTTTTCCCCACTTAAGCTTAAACCTGCCCTCTCCGTCGAACTTCTGCACAGTGTCATTCTCATAATCAGAGACATATACAAAACCGCCTTTATCAACGGCTATGCCAACGGGTTTTTGGAACTTTCCCCTGCCCTCGCCTTTTTCTCCCCATTGAGATAAAAAATCCCCGTCAGCAGTAAATTTTTCTACTCTCCTGTTTCTCACATCAGTAACATAGACAAATCCTTGTCCGTCCACTGCGATGCCGTATGGCTCGTTGAACTCACCGGGGGCGCACCCCTTTTCTCCCCAGGCGCGTATAAATGTTACAGAGCTTTGCCCTCTTTCGGCATAAGCGGGGATTGATAAAAAGAAGAGGCTAATAAGAGATATAAAAAGAAGTATTTTTTTCATGGCAGTCTTTCCCGCTTAAAAAATTCTTCCAATGTGTCGCTCTAAAAATTTACTCTCAGACTCAGTATCCCCGCATAATCGTTCTCAAGGGCACTGCCGTTAAGGGCCTGCACTATGGGCACCTGAAGTGCTGCCTCCATAACCACACGCCTCGTCACATACTGCAGGCCCGGGGCCAGAAACCAGCTCATACCGCCTGAGTTCATGTCGTCCATTTGACCTGCCTTATTCTTATACTTATAGGAGAGATTACTTTCGAGTACAACATACACAAAAGCAGGCAGGCCGCTCATGAGCCGCCTTGGAAAGAGCCTGTACTGGTAAGAGATGTCAAGGCGCGCCTCATCGCCAAACCTGAAGGCATTGGCCCTTGTGTTGAACCGGTAAGAGGCCGAGCCGTCAACCTGCCACTTAAGGGTCTGCCATGTAAAGATCGAGCCCAGCGTATAATCCCATGAGCCAGAGCCAAGCTGCAGGGGGCGGGGGAGCCTGCCGAGGCCGTCTTGCTCGTTGTCATCACCAGTAGGGGTCTTTACAGCGACAAAGGGCGCGGCCCTAATGGTCTGACCGGGGCTGTCCCTCTGATAAAGGGTATAACGGCCTATAAAAGTGGAGTCGCCAAGACCGCTATCGCCTCTGCTGACCCTTCCTTTGGAGGTATTTACCTTCAATTCCTTGTCAAGATAAGGAAGTATGCCAAAGAGAGTCAACTTAGCCGTCACGCCGTATACAAAGACAAGCGGCGCGGCGAGCACAGTGAGCTCACGGCCACTTGTGGTAGAGTCTCCTGTAGAGCGTGTATACTTTGATTGCAGGCGAACGATACCTTCTTGGGCGGCAACGGGCAGGGCCGTATTAAAGGTAATGGGCGCGCCTGAGACCGATGACGGCGTAAGGGTAGATATTACAATGAGAACAAGAAGAGCGATACCGTAGGCGAAGAGATAAGAGGGCCCTCCATAACCAAAAAGTCTCTTCATAATCAGACGACCTCATATCAAAGATCAGAGTTCAAAAATTCTATGAATTTCTCTTTAATGGGCGGCCCTTTTAATCTTTAAGGCCCTATGCGGCTACTGCCCTTTATCCTCAACCTTAATGTCTCCTGGCGTAAAACCGGCGTCTCTTAGGGCCTTATTAAGGCTCTCTCTTGTGAAGAACTTACTGTCTTTATATATGATAATAACACTGCCCTTCTTAATGTCCACACGTACCTCTTTCACGCCCTCTATCTTATTTATCTTCTTCTCGATACCATAGGCGCAGAATGGACAGCTCAGGCCCTTCACCTTTGCCCTCACCTTTACGGCCCCGCCTGCAAAGGCGGCAGATGGAGGCAAAAGAGCTATTATCAGGATTAAAAACACAAAAAAAGATCTCATCACTTTACCCCTCTAATAGACTAATAACCTCTATTAATAAGAGTATACACCCTGTACCGGGGTATAATGTCAAGGATCACCATTATTTTACAAATTCTCGGCCCCACCTCTTTTTCCCTTACAACGTGAGAGCTCACCACATGATAATTATTGACAAAAGCCCCTGCTTTTCATAGAGTTTTAATATGATATTTTCTTATGCAAGAAGACCTGAGGCGGTAAAAAAAATTTCCCGCAGAGTTCAAATAGATAAGCGAGACCTCAAACTCTCCATGCTAATTCAGCTAATACCCTTAATCATCATCATCTTACTCAGCCGCTCTGTATCAGCGGCCGAGGCAAATAAAGGCGAGGCCTTATTCACGGCCAACTGCGCCTCCTGTCACAGCACTATCAGACCAGTAGCGCGCCCCACCATAGACGAGAGACTTAACGAAGAGGGGCCAAATCTCTGGTACGCCGGAAGCAAGTATAAGGAAGGTTTTTTAAGCCGCTGGCTGCAAGACCCCGCACCGCTTCGAGGCATGGAGTATAACTCCCTCTTAGCGACGGCCGAGGGTACGCACATGGCCCTTGGCGGGGCTGAGGCAGTGCAAATCGCCGCTTATTTAATGGAGCTTAAATCGCCTGATGTAATCGACATTGAGATTAAGGCAAAGACCACGGCGCGTGGAAGGTTTGTTTTTATAAAAAAGCTTGGCTGTTACGGCTGCCACACCATTAAAAAGGGTTCGCGCGTAGTGGGTGGACTTACAGGCCCTACACTTCTTGGAGCATCAGAGCGCCTGAAGACGATGTGGATTTACAGCTATATGAAGAACCCGCAGACCTTTACGCCGCGAAGCCCCATGCCCAATTACTCACACCTGCTCTCAGAGGTTAAACTAAAGGCCCTTGCCGCCTATATAGCGGCGCAAAAATAATAAAAAATGAGCTATAAAAACTTATTCAAATTTACAGTACTCGCCCTTATCTTAACCGCCCTCTCAAGTACGGCAGGGGCGGCCACGGCAGAGCTGAACTACAGATACTACTGCGCCTCCTGTCATGGGCTTCAAGGCATGGGCGACGGACCTAACAATACAGAGACCCAGCCCGCACGTCCCATAGACCTTACGGACAGCGAAAAAATGAGTCAGCTTAGTGATAAGAAGATTATAAAGATTATTCAATACGGCGGAGCGGCGACTAAGAAATCGAGGATGATGCCGCCCTTTGGCTACACCCTTTCCGCAAGCGAGATAAGAGAGCTTAAGGATTATCTAAGAGAATTATGTAAGTGCGCCGCAAAGGAGTAGCGAGGGCAGCAGTAATAAAGAAAGTGTAAAAAAGTCGATATAATAACGATATTTTTTAAAAAAAATCTTGCCGCAGATTAACCAAATAGCTTTTTAAGAACAGGACAGTCGTCATAGACGCAGCGTTTTTAACAAGATACAACAAGTTTTCGCAACTCATCTCTCACTGATACAAGCTCCTTAACCTGACTCTCCACACTCATCAACTTAGTCAGAACTCTCTCTCTAACCTCATCGCAGGATTGAAGCGTACAAGTCTCTAAACTCAAGAGCCCCCTTATCTCCACAAGGGTAAAGCCCAATTCCTTTGCCCACACAATGAAACGCAGACTCTTAAGGGCCTTATTATCATATATACGATAACCCGAGGTATTCCTGCCAATAGGGTCAACAAGGCCCATCTTCTCATAATAACGTAGAGTTTACGGCTTTACACCAACAGATGAAGCCAGTTTTCCTATTGTAAACCTTCTCTTCATGGCGACAACACCTCAATTTAAGAAAACAAGGCAACGACTTAACATGTGATAATGGCTAAACTTATTCGCCCATCATAACTAACTTTACGCAGCCCACTGTCTTCTCCAAAATGAAAAACAGCAGATACTTACCTGTATTATGTGTTTACATTCTATTATACCTCACATTATGTTAAGAGGCAACATTACAAACTAGATTGGGGGGGGGGATGGAAGAACTCAAGACAGAAGAACAAAAGCGGATAATATAGATACTTGCTTGAATATATTCAAGATCCCTCATAGCTGATATGAGAGTGGTAGAAAAAAGAAAAAAAGACAAGCCTTATTAATACCCCCTCACCGAGAGGCACACTTCTGACTCCTCATTTTATTTATGATCGGACACTCTTCAGCTCCTTGCCCCTCACAAGAAGAAAAAAGCGTAAGCAATCTTTCTTGAATCATATTCAACTCACTCACCTTACTCTCCACTATATGCAGCTTTGCCGAGACCAAACTGCGCAAATGATTACATGTAAGCTTACCACAGTCCCATTGGGGCAAGATCTCCTTTATCTCCACAAGGGTAAAGCCCAGCTCCTTTGCCCACCTTATGAAATTCAATCTTCTAAAAGCAGACTCGTCATATATACGATAACCGGAGGTATTCCTGCCGCAAGGGGCTAAGAGGTCCAACTTATCGTAATAACGTAATGTCTGCCTATTAACACCTGAGATCATCGCGAATTTCCCGATCGTAAAAGTTCCCTTCATTCAATCTCTTCCTTTCATTTAAAACAAAAGACAACTCAGGCACCTTGAGCAGGCCTCTTTTATATACTTAATCTAAGATTACAAAGTTCTGCTTTTACCTCAGAGACAAGACTTTGCCCTTTATCTATTTGAAGAGTATAGCGCCAAGAGGATATAAGATCCATACTTAAATCACAGCGTCTACGAAGGGCTCAGTACTGCCGAGACCGGAGAGATGAGTTTAACTATCTATCTAATGAGATAATATTTTTTTGTCTTACTTAGAGCGAATGCACGGTCACTTTATGCTTCTTGAACTCTAACAATATCTTGTCCTCAAGCATATGCCTTGTACGCTGATTAAGGGGGTGAGCAAGGTCGCGATATGTGCCGTCTTTCATCTTCTTCGACGGCATGGCCACAAAATAACCATTAGTCCCCTTTATTACCTTCATATCTCTTACGACAAAGCAGTCGTCAAGTTTAATATTAACGTATGCCATTAACTTCTCATCACCGTTTACAGGAAGGACCTTAATCTCAGTAATACGCATCACAACCTCCATGTTTCGATAAGTGTTTTAAGGCATCATGCCCGCTTATCAGTGCTATGACACCACGCTATAACTCCCGCCCCGAAAGTGGTCTCAAAAAAGAATGGTCTGTCAATAAATGTTATATAGTGTAATTACATTCTACACCTTAAAGCATACTATAATGTCAAGTAAAAAATTTGAATATTATAAAAAAAGTCATAATATGGGTATTATCCTACACGTAAGATGTTAAATTATCTACATGCAAGACAAAGCACTAAGTACTGAGTGATATTTATTTTCGAGGTACGATCAGTATTAAGAGAAAATGTGAGAGGTGTATCGAAAGGCCTTTTTACCGATGCAAGATGCGGGCTAAAAGTTTATTTATTGGTTAGCCTGTTAATAAAGGGATAGTACGGAGGAAACAGAATAACGATGGGAGAATCACGTGGACTTTTTGAAAAAGACTGCGTAAACCGTTAGAGCGAGAAAAAAGACCAGAGCGGGCATGAGGACATAATCGAGATAACCAGTAAGGGCCAAAAGGCCAAGAGAGCCAAATAACAGGAGGGGAACAGGGGTGAAGCAGCAAAGAGCCGCGGTAATGGAGCCGATAACACCGATTTTTAATAACCTATTACGTCTCAAGCAGTCCTCCAATATAACAATTTAAATACTCTCATCGCGGCAGAGACTTGCCTGCTTTATTCACCGTCCAAAACCCTTAAGATAGGGCACTCTTCTGTCGCAGACCTCTTATCGCAGGAATCAACAAGCCCCTGCAAGACCTCTTGCAGGGAGATTAAAGCCCTTACCTTCTCCTCAACAACCATTAACTTCTCCGAGGCCCTTACCCTCACTCTCTCGCAAGATGCGCTGCCCTGCACCCTTAGATTCAACAGGTCTTTTATCTCCAGAAGGGTAAAACCCAACGCCTTGGCACGCACAATAAAACGCAGTCTTCTAACAGACTCTTCATCATAACGGCGATACCCTGAGTTGTCTCTTTCACGAGGGAGTAAGAGGCCCCGCCTCTCATAATAACGAACGGTCTGCACGTTAACTCCAAGAGCAGAGGCAAGACGGCCTATTGTAAGGTAATTCTTCATTCAGCCCTCGTAAGAGTAGTGGGACGCAGACTCAAGCGCGGCCTCCGCACCTCAAGAGAGCCTCTTTAATAGCCTCCACCGCCGGGGCTCCGCCGAGACGGCAGGCGCCACCGCTGCCTGCGCTGCAGCTGCCTGTATCAACATCAAGACCATTTATAAGTACAGTAGGTGAGGGAAAACCGCGCCACTCCTCAGGGGTTAAGGGGTCTCTCACATCAACCTCATCCCATGTCTTATCAGCAAGGGAAGATGCGTCAAGGGCCTCTCTCACGTTAGTACGCGCCCTCTCTACGTTTGGACAATCCTTGAAGTATAAAAGCCTTATACTTAATCTCATAACAGACCTCCAGTCTATATATACATAAGAAGGGCCTTTTCATCAGCACAGAACAAAAACTTCAGCAACTGACTTTATTATACACCCCGTACCCAGGTATAGGGTCAAGAGTTTTTTTAATTTATAAGGTGAGACAGTGGTGGTATACGGGGAATTATTACAGGGAGAAGAGTTATTTTTTCTCTCGGCGCAGCTTAAATAAAATACATAAGTAAGAGAAATGCTTATTTTTCCTCGCCCCCTATGGCCTCTTTCTTACCCTCCCCGTCTACATTCACAAAGGTTATACAGTTCTCAAAGACGGCTGTCATCTCTCCTGATTTAATGGAGTCGCTAAAGACCTTTACGTTATAGGTTACGGAAGTAGAGCCGCGGCGAGTGAGGTTTATATCAAATTTTAGTACCGAGCCCATGCGTATGGCCTTCTTAAAGACAACGTTCTCAAGGCCGATAGTAACAAATCTGCGGCCCGGATAATCAAGATTCGCCGTAATATAGGCGTACTCATCAACCCACTGAAGGAGATAACCTCCAAAGAGATAACCGTAGTGATTAAGATGCTCAGGCAGAACCAGCTTATGATTGACCATTTTTATAAACCTCTATTTTTATTATCATCTAAGATACCTCCAAGAGTAAAAGATAAATACACTATAAAAATACCTCATTTGAGGGTAATGTAAAGCCCTGCGTAAAGAAAGGCCCTCACCCTCTGCACCGAACACGGCGATATCTCATTGAAATAATAGGGCTATTTTGGTAAACTACGCTTTAATTACCAGAATAGAAAGAATCGCAAGAGTTTCCAACAAACTCTTAATACCTTCTTTGCTGATGCGGTAAAGACAGGTATGTTAAGGAGAGAGAGATTGTGATGCCATCTATAAGTATGCTGCTTAGAGGCCAAGGTATTCCAAGCATTGCCTTCCTGCTCCTTTTATTAACAGCTGGCTGCGCGCGCTACACCTGCGCTCCGGACAAGGGTTTTCATGAGGCCTGGGTTGCTAACGGCGAGAGCTTTCCCGCGATACCGGCCTGCATGACGGCCATTTGGGACGTAGGCACCTGCGCCGTCGAGACGC
Source organism: uncultured Thermodesulfobacteriota bacterium (assembly GCA_964510775.1). Lineage (GTDB taxonomy): Bacteria > Desulfobacterota > GWC2-55-46 > GWC2-55-46 > JADFVP01 > JAJRZX01. Next base: position 364 of record CAZEBZ010000050.1, on the reverse strand, counting down.
CTGCCATAGCGGATCAGCAGATAAAATGGGCCCTAAAGTGCGTAGCCTACTGCAAGAGGGCCTCCAAGACAGAGAAGATAAAGGCCTGTACCGGCGTCTCCATGAACCAGGACCACGGCAGGCCGCTCTGTAAACGTATCCCCAGAACACCTGATATGCCGCCTATTGAGAACCCCTGGTACATCATCTGCTCGGACATCTCCGCCACGTGCAAGTGCCTTCCAATCGTAAAAAAGAAGAAGTAAAATCCCCTCCTTCATACATAAAAGACACTTTAAGAACGCAAAAAAAGCCCCCCCTCTTGACAACCACAAATAGTAAAGTAGAATAAAGATATTCTACTTAAAGTACATCCCCATATAAT
>CAZEBZ010000049.1:0-12835 GCA_964510775.1 uncultured Thermodesulfobacteriota bacterium | reverse complement strand
CTCTCTCGTTAGATCTTTAATCTGCTCTCTTCTTACTCTCCTCCCTGTATTGATTTGCCTGCCTTACGGCCATACCAGAAGGCTCGCTCGTTACACTTTATACTGAGGCCTTTAATACAATGACCCCTGTTGCCTTTAGAGCCACTTTTATCAACATAGCGGGTAATACCGCGCTCCTTATAATAAAGCTATGGGCTGGTCTGCTCTCAGGTAGTATCGCCCTTATCAGCGAGGCCATAAACTCGCTAAGCGATATTATATCTTCCCTTGCCACCTTTATATGCGTGCGTATCTCTGAGCAGCAGGCCGATGAGGGACATCCATTCGGCCACAGCCGCGCTGAACCTGTTGCGGGCCTTATAATCGCCATACTCGCAGGTATTCTGGGCTTTGAGATATTAAAAGAATCCATAACACGCCTCTTTTATCCCGTCACCCCTGTTGTAGGGCTCTTTGCCCTCTCTGTCCCCCTTATTACCATCGTCGTCAAGGTCTTTATGGTTATTTACTTTAGAAAGACGGGCAAAGAGATAAACAGCCCGGCTCTTCGAGCTACGGCCCTTGATTCACTAATGGATATCTTTGTCGCCGCGGCGGCCTTAGTAGGTCTTCTTGGGGCGAGACTGGGTGTACCCTTACTTGATCCCATAGCGGGTTTTGTCATAAGCCTCTGGATTATGTACACGGGATACCATATTGGCATGGAGAATATAGATTACCTAATGGGCAAGGCCCCGCCTCCGGCGCTCTTAAGGGAGATAGAGGGGGTGACCTTATCTGTAGCGGGAGTGAGGGCCTTTAATACGGTGCGCGCCCATTATGTGGGGAATTTTATCCATGTTGAGATACACGTTGAGGTGGATAAGACGCTCTCTACCCTTGATTCTCATGCCATAGGTGAGGAGGTGGAGAAGATGGTAGAGAGCCTGGAGTCTATTCAGAAGAGCTTTGTCCATATAGACCCTGTCTGACTTCCAAGCTGCCGATGTATGAGAGCGGCTGGATTATTTTAGAGGCGTGCAAGGACGCCGCTGTTTACCTCTTGTACTTTTTCCTCTCCAAAGAGTATGGCGACGAGGCTGAAGGCGAACTCCAGCGCAGTGCCTGGGCCCTGGCTCGTTATAATATCACCGTCAATTACCACGCGCTTTTCAGATAGTTTTTCCGCCCTTAGCTCCTCTCTTACAGAGGGGTGGCTTGTAATGACCTTACCTTCTGTAAGTCCCGCCGCGGCAAGGACAGTAGGGGCCGCGCAGATGGCGGCTATTTTTTTTGTCTCTTCGCGAAATTCACCGAGGGCATCGCCTATGCGGGCGTCTTCTTTTAAGCGCCTTGTGCCCTCTGCGCCTCCTGGCAGGATTATCATATCAAAGTCTTCTATGCCATCTTTAAGCACCTCGTCAAGGGTCTTGTCAGCCAAGACCCTTATCTCGTTTCGGCCCTTAATGGGGCCCTCAACAGTGCCCGCCATTACAACCTCTGCGCCTGCTCTACGAAGTACATCTACAACGGCAAGGGCCTCTATCTCCTCAAAACCCGGAGCCAGCGGCATAAGTATTTTCTTCATGGTATACCCCCTATTTTAGTTATCTTAAAGGCAGTTTTTTTTGTTTATCTTCATATTATACATCACCTCTGGCATGGGTCTGTAAAAAACTGCTATACTAAGGGTAATTTCTCATGTAATGCGTTGCCTTGTAACTTAGCAAGTCGCAGGGGACTCTATTTGACAGATAAAAAACTTTTATTCTGGACAGACTGAATGGTTCTGAAGTTAAGAAGGTGTGGATTATTGACATTGGTTTTCTTGGACTCGTCGGGCCGCGCTTATTTATCATGTTGCCCTATAGGTTAGCAAGTCTCAAGGGACTCTGCTTGGCAGACAAAAAACTTTCTTTTTTCTAAAAGAAAGTAAGTTTCTAAAAGAAAGTAAGGGGGGAGATGGGTTATGAATAAAGAGGTTAGGATAGGTAATAAGCTTGGCGCGGAGAAGAGCCCTTATCTGCTCCAGCACGCAGGTAATCCCGTCAACTGGGTGCCCTGGTCGGAAGAAATCTTTGAGCGTGCCAAAAAAGAGGATAAGCCTCTCCTTGTGAGCATCGGGTACTCTACGTGCCACTGGTGTCATGTTATGGAGCGAGAATCTTACGAGGACGAGGGCACGGCCCGTCTCATGAATGAGCTCTTTATCACCGTCAAGGTAGATAGAGAAGAGTTTCCCCATGTAGACAGCCTGTATATGAGGGCCGTACAGGCCATGACAGGGCAGGGCGGCTGGCCACTTAATGTCTTTGTCTCCCCTGAGGGTACGCCTTTTTACGGCGGTACTTATTTTCCCCCTCTTGACTCGCAGAACATGCCCTCCTTTAAGACTGTGCTGCAGAACGTGAGCAAGGCCTATCACGAGAACAAGGGCCGTATCTCAGAGCTTCAGGAGACGCTTATTAAGAGCCTTGGCGCGCAGGGCGCCTTGGGGGCAGGCGAGGCCGATGCCGGACTTTGCGAGAGGGCCTTTAATAAGGCGGTGGAGTTCTATGATAGCCATAACGGCGGCTTTGGTATGGGCATGAAATTTCCACATGCCATGTTTCTGAGGTTTTTACTCGCCTATTACAAGAGAACGGGCAGCGAGCAGGCCCTTGCCATAGTTACAGCTACGCTGGACGCCATGGCAGGCGGCGGTCTCTACGACCAACTTGGCGGAGGTTTTCATCGCTATACAGTAGATGAGCAGTGGGCGGTGCCCCATTTTGAGAAGATGCTCTACGATAACGCCCTCTTAATAGACGTGTACTCACGAGCCTATGAGATAAGAGAGGTTGCGAGTCATAAGGCCGTAGTAGAGGAGAGTATCGGTTATCTTCTACGTGATATGCAGGGGCCTGAGGGTGGTTTTTATGCCGCCGAGGACGCTGATGTTGCGGGCGAGGAGGGAACTTTTTACGTCTGGAACGTTGAGGAGGTCAAGAAGATACTCGGCGAGGAGCGGGGAGAAAAATTCGCCTCCTATTTTTCCATGACTGAGGGCGGTAATTTTGAGGGCTCTAATACGCTTAGGATAGACGCCGCCTCTGCTGAGGCAGGGGTTCCGACTGCAGATGAGCTTAAGGGCATGAAAGAGGAACTTCTTATTGTGCGGAGTAAGAGAGATAGGCCAAGTAGAGATGATAAGATAATAACTTCATGGAACGGCCTTGCAATTTCAGCGCTTGTGAGGGCCGGTAAGGTCTTTAAGCGAGAGGATTGGGTTGATGGAGCTGTTCGGGCCGCTGAGTTTATCTGGAAGAACTCACGCGGCGGCAGCGGCGGGCTTGCAAGGTACAATATAGAGAAGGCCGCAGGCGGCGGCGCCGTGCTTGAGGATGTTGCGCTCTTTGGCACATCGCTACTTGATATTTATAGGGTTACAGGTGCTAAAGAGTGGCTTAGCCGTGCCTCTGAGCTCGCTGATTTTATGAAGGAGACCTTTTACGATAAGGCTACTCAGCTCTTTTATGACGCAGACGCCTCTGCGTCGGGCCTCTTTCTAAGGGAGCGTGACCTCTTTGATACGGATGTACCCTCGGGCAGCTCTGCCGCAGCGGGGTTTTTATTGAATTTAGGGCGCTCTGCAGGTAATAAGGACGATGAGGTCCTTGCCCTTTGTGCTATTAACTCAATAGGGACACTTGCTGATGAGCCCCTTTATCATGGTTACGCTCTCACTGTGTTGGAGTCGGCCCTTGAGGGGGAGTGATAAGGCTGTGGGGGGCGCAGTAAAAAGATCAGAGGCGTTACGTTACAATGTGAGCGCCTTAACTAAAGAGGGGAGGGTTAGTAGATGTGCCGTTTTGTCCTTTATCTCGGAGAGGATGTAGCTCTTAGCTCCCTTATTACGGAGCCTGAAAATTCTATTATCCATCAGAGCTTTCATAGCCATGAGCGGGAAGAACCCTTGAATGGCGATGGTTTTGGAGTTGCCTGGTACGCGCCACCTGTCTCGGCGGAGCCCGCTGTATTTAAGGACATTACGCCTGCGTGGAATAACATGAATCTAATAAACCTCGCCCGTCTTATAGAGAGTCCCTGCGTCCTTGCCCATGTGCGTGCCGCTACTCCGGGGCTGCCTGTAATAGAGCTTAATTGCCATCCCTTTGTATACGGAGAGTTTGCCTTTATGCATAATGGGCGCGTAGGAGGCTTTCATGCCTTGCGCCGCTCCTTAATGAGCCGCCTTAGCGACAGGGCCTTTAACGCCGTATCAGGCTCTACGGACTCGGAGTTTCTCTTCGCCCTTTTTCTCGATTCTTACGCCTCTCTCTCCAAAAGTGAGGGGGACGAGAGCGCGCAGCTTCTCGGCGATGCCTTAAAAAAGACTATACTTGAGGTCGAGAGGCTAAAAGAAGAGGCCGGAGTAAGGGAGCCCTCTTTTTTGAACCTCGCTGTAACGGACGGGCGCGCGGCGGTTATCTCACGGTATGTGAGCAGGGGCGGCGGTGAGGCTAATACGCTTTATGTACATGCAGGCGGGAGCTGTGAATGTACTCACCGCCACCTCCACCTTATAAAGACGGGCGGGCCGCGCAGCGCAGTAATCGCCGCCTCAGAGCCACTTACTGATGAAGACGCATGGATGAAGGTGCCTGAGGAAAACATGCTTGTTATCAGCGAGGATCTGCACATTGAGCTGCGGGCTATTTTGTAGCAAGAGGCCCTTGATATAGCCCTTGAGACCGTGCATGTGTTATGTAATACATCAGTTAAATAACGCCCTATTGACGCCTATTACCGTTGCTGCTCTCTCCCGAACCTTTCTTTAAGAGAAATTCTCTTGCCTCTGCGAGGCCAAGATCCATAGCCTTCTGTATATTCCTTTTGGCTGCCTCTTTATTTCCAAGGCGTAAGTAGGCTGTGCCTATGTTGTAGTATGCCTTTGCGTTTAAAGGGTTAAGCTCTACGGCTTTTTTAAGGTCTCTTAGCGCTTTGACGTTCTCTTCTGTGAAGATATAGAGTACGCCTCTATTGTGATATGCCCTGGCATTAGTAGGGTCGGTGAAGATGGCTTGTGTAAAGTCTTTTAATGCCATAGGGAATAGGGAGGACTGGCCGTAGATAATGCCTCTGTTTATGTAGAACTCACTCTCACCGGGGCTGATGGAGATGGCCTTGTTGTAGTCCTCAAGGGCCAGTTGAAGTTTGCCTGCTCTCTCATAGGCAAGGCCGCGGCTGTTGTATGGAATTGCTACATACTCAGGATAGAGGTTTATGGCACGCGTTGTGATGGTGATGTTATCTCTCCATGTTAATTCTTCTCTTACTGTGGCATAAGCGAGAAGGCTAAGTATGGCGATAAAGATTACCCCTGCCGCTGCTCTGGGCGCGCTTAAGATTTGTCCTCGGCTTTTTTTTGTTACGTAGCTTAATATTGCCCCGGCGAGTATGAAAAAACTCATAGTGGGTATATATGCGTATCTGTCGGCAGCGGCCTCGCCGCCTACGCTCACAAGGCCAGAGACAGGCAGCAGGGTAATGAGATAAAAGGCCCAGATACTTATGGGCCATTTTTTTTCCCTCTTCAGGGCAAGGAGGCAGATGAGAGTAATTACGACGAAGAAGATAATCGAGGCGATGAAGGTGAGGGATAACAGATTTGCCTTAAAGGGCAGCGGGTAGTAGGGCGATAGATTTATGGGCAGGATTAATTTATATATATAGAATGTTACGGAGTGCGCCGAGAGGTAGATGCGCATGGGTAAGGGGTTGGTATCAAAACCGCGCAGGGCTCCGCCAACTCTCTGCGCCCAGAGCGTAACTACAGCAGAAGCGGCAGAGAGGGCGAAGAAGGGTATTTTTTCAATAATTATTTTTTTCCACTCATTTTTATGTCTTTCAAGGGGGTAGTAGTCGAGTATGAGCATAACTACAGGCAGTGTAATGGCCATTGGTTTACTTAAGAGGGCGAGTATGAATGTGATAATAGTAAGGCCGTAGTAGAGCCCCTTTCGGCTCTGCTGTGTGTATTGAAGATAAGAGAGCAGGGCGAGTAAAAAGAAAAATGTTGAGAGTACGTCCTTTCTCTCCGCGGCCCATGCGATTGACTGAACATGTAGGGGGTGGAAGGCAAAGAGAAGGGCAACGGCCAGGGCCGGCAGGGCCGCTCCCTCCATGAAGCCGTTTCTTCTGTTAATTCTCTCAAAGAGTTTTTTTGCCGTTATAAAGACAAGGCCTGTGTTCAGCGCGTGGAGCAGGATACTCGTAAAGTGGTGCCCCGCGGGGTTAAGGCCAAAGAGCGCGTAGTCAAGGGTATGCGAAAGCATTGTTACGGGGTGGTAGTTGCCTACCACGACGGCGGTAAAGGCCCACCTCAAGTCGAGGCTGCGTATATGGAGGTTGTTGTAGATGTAGAAGGGGTCGTCCCAATTGAGAAAATCATTGCCCGTAACTGGGATAAAGAGAGCAAGGGCCGCAAGGACAGGCAGCAGCACGAGGAGTCTCTCTGCAAGGGAAGTGGATTTATTCTTTTGTAAGGTCTCTGACAATTTTTACGTCTCCCCTCTTAGGGTATGGCAAAAAAAGGGCTGATTAATGGTTATTGTCTCTTAATGCCTTTTCTTCGATTTTTTTGTTCAGGCGGTTGATTATGATATATGCCTCGGCGAGGTCGGGTTGGAGCCGGAGCGTCTCTCTTATATCCTTAATTGCCAGCTCGTACTGACCGATTCTCTCGTATATACGCCCCCGTTCATAATATACCGCAGTGTATCCGGGGTCTATCTGAAGCAGGGTTGAGAGGTCGTCGATGGCGCCCTCGTAGTTGCCCAGTGATGCCCGCACCTGCGACCTGTTGTAATATGGCAGGGACTCGCTGGGGCTGAGCCTTATGCCCGTTGAGAAGTCTTCCTCTGCGAGGCTGAAGGCCCCGGACTTTGCGTAGGCAATACCCCGTTTGTGATATGGGATTAACATACGCTCGGGGTATTGCTTTATAACATATGACCAGAAAGTAAGGGGGTCTTTCCAGACTTTTATCTGCTCTGTAGTTAAGAAGGCGAAGATTATGAGTACTACCGCGGCTACGGCGAAGACGGTATTTCTTCTCCAGGTCTTAGTTCTGTCATTCCAGAAGGAGGCGCAGTAAGCCCCTGCGAGGATAAATATTGGAATCGTAGTTATATAAGTGTACCTGTCTGCCGCAGACTGCCCCCCTACTTTGATAATACCTATAACGGGCAGCAGTGTAATTATGTAATAAAGCCAGACGGCGAGATATATACGCCGGCCGCGCAGCGCCCTCTGCGCTGTTATGGCGGTGATAATGATAAGCAGGGCAAGGGGTATTAGCGTGGCAAGGGTGAAAAAACCAGAGTCAAGGGGCATGGGATAGAGGGGGGTGAGCCCTCTTGGCACAATGAGCTTGTATAGGTAAAAGACATATGCTCTTATGGGTATTACGATTGCCTCTACGTTGCTGTAGTATCCAAGCTTCTGCATGGCCCCGCCTGATCTCTGCGCCCAGAGCGTAACTGCGGCAGATAGGATCGATAGTGCGAAGAAGGGAATTTTCTCAATAATAATTTTTTTAATGTTGCTCCCAAATCTTGCCAGCGGGTAAAAATCAATTATGAGCAGGACTACGGGCAGCGTGATGACCATTGGTTTGCTTAAGAGGGCGAGTATGAATGTGATAAGCGTAAGGCCGTAGTAAAGGGGTTTTCTGTTCTTGCTGACGTAGCTTAGATAAGAGAGTAAGGTCAAAAGAAAGAAAAAAGTCGATAATACGTCTTTACGCTCCGAGGCCCAGGCAACGGACTCGACGTGCATGGGGTGTAGGGCGAATAAAAGGGCGGTAATGAGTGCCGTAGTAAGGGCCTTTTTTCTTGCGAGGGCCTCTCTTGGCGCCCCGTAGAGGCGAACTACGAGTAAAAAGACAAGGGCCGTGTCTATGGAGTGCCAGAGCGCGTTGCCGAGGTGATAGCCCCAGGGGTTAAGGCCGAAGGCGGCGTACTCAAGGGCAAGGGATATCATCGTAAGAGGGTGGTAGTTGGCCTGCACAACAGCGGTGAAGGCCCACTTGAGAAAGGCCCAGTTAAGGGTGCGTATGTGCTCGTTCTCTACTATGTAGTGCGTATCGTCCCATGTTACAAAGGCGTTATCAAGGCTGCCGAGATAGACAAGAAAGGCCGCCGCACCTGCAAATAGGGCCAGGATAATCAGAGTAGTCGCGCCGCTCTTTTCGAGAGCGGAGTTATGAATTGTACTTAATCTGTTCTTTTGCATGAATATCTATATAAACCTTTTTTTAGGCCACGTGAGGCTTTGAGTTTTCCCGGTCTGTCTTACCCGATGCCCCTTCAGTTGCGGCGCCTTTGGCAGAGTTTTCTATAACGCAGCTCTTACTTCTCTTGTATATCTTCAGCGAGAGATTAATTAGTGTAATATTATACAGTTAAAACGCTCTCTCACAAAGTTTTTTGTTGTCCATTGTAATAACAACTGCTCATCTCTGCGGACTTTACAGGGAGTTCGATAATTGATAGAATTTAGCAATGAAAGAAGATAAGGCATACGGAGAAAAAGCTATAGAGGAGATACGCCTTGAGGCCTGGAAGAACCCCACGCCTGAGAGGGATTATAAGGTAGAGATAAGCTTTCCTGAGTTTACCTGCCTCTGCCCCCGCTCAGGGTACCCTGATTTTGCTGTTATCAAGTTGGAATACACCCCTGATGAGACTCTTGTGGAGCTTCGCTCCCTGAAGCTCTACTTAAACTCCTACCGAAATATCGCTATCTCTCACGAGGCCGTAACTAACAGGATTTTTGGTGATCTTGAGGAGCTCTTAAGACCAAGAAAGCTTGAGGTTACAGGAGATTTTAACGCTCGCGGTAATGTGAAGACTATCATCAGGGTAAGTCTGTAGCCACTGGCCCTATCCTTGCATATTCATACCTCTGGTGATGCAGATGACCCCTTGGGGCCGCAGCATATTAAAGAGGATCCCGCCTTGATAAGTTTCCCTTGATTTAAGATCCTTGAGAGGGAAATACCTGTGATTAAGCGTATAAAGTCGTCAGATCTCTGCCGGGGCATGTATGTTATCCTCCCCCATCTATGGTTCAAAGAGACTTTTTCCGTAAGCCATTTCCTCATTACAAGTGAAGAGCAGCTTCAGAAGATAGAGGATCTCGCCCTTGGAGAGGTTAGTATTGATACACTAAAGGGCCTTGAAACTTCGCCGCATCGTGATGGAGAGGAAGTTCCCCCTGAGGAGTGGGACTCAGGGGCTAATATCTCAACACGCCTTAAAGACCTTGCCGCCGATACTACACTCTCTCCCGATAAGAAAGCCGGTGCGGTCTACAACGAGTCCATGCTCCTTATGGAGAGGCTCTTTCAAGGCCCAACGGCGAAATCCATAGGTGAGACAAAACAGGGGATCTTCCACGTTGTTGATATCATACTCTCAGATAACGCCGTAGCCCTGCAGATGCTCGGCCTTCTATCTCATGATTACTACACATATACCCACTGTGTAAACGTAGGCGTACTCTCTGTAAGTCTCGCCAAGGCCCTTTACGGCAAGGATGATACGGATACCCTTAAGGAGCTTGGAGCGGGTTTCTTTTTTCATGATATTGGAAAAGTGAGCGTCTCAAACGCTATTATTAATAAGCGCGGCAAGCTGACAGAGCAGGAGATGGGTGAGATGCGCACCCACCCTTATAAGGGTTACGAGATACTCGAGAAGGCGGGATTTCTTACAAAAGAGGCGGAGCTTATTGTCCTGCAGCACCATGAGAGGAGCGATGGGGGCGGGTATCCCCGTGGCCTCAAGGGCCGTGAGATACATGAGTACGGACGTATATGCAGCGTCGCAGATGTCTTTGACGCCCTTACATCAGACCGCTCGTATCACAGCTCGCGCAGCTCTTATGAGGCGCTTACACTTATGAGAGAGAAGCTCCTTGGTCACTTTGAGAGGGATTTTTTTGAGAGTTTTGTCCTGCTATTTGGTAAAGGGGAAGAGGTTTGAGGCGGTGCAGAGTATTTTTTGATGCTCTGCAGTTGAGGCGAAGCAGGTTTATAACTCGTAAAACCCCGTTAAAATTCGCGCCTTTCCGCCGTTGTCAACTTTTTTTGCATTGTCGTGATGTACTCTTACCCCCCCTCCCCCCCTCCCCACTCAGGGCAGGGTCGTCTTATTTACTGCTTTTAAGGTATCTGAAGAACTCGCTCTTTGGTGTTAATATAAGGGTGTCATTGCCATTTAAGGTCTTCTTGTAGGCCTCCATGGTCTTTAGGAAATAAAAGAAGGACGCGTCTTTCTTGTAGGCCTCGGCATAAAGTCTTGTGGCCACGGCGTCGCCCTGGCCTCTAAAGACCTGGGCCTTTCTTCCAGCCTCGGAGAGTATGACTGTCCTCTCCTTGTCAGCTTGTGCGCGAATTGCCAGAGCGCGTTCCTCGCCCTCTGAGCGGTATCTCTTGGCCTCTCGCTGACGCTCCGCCCTCATGCGTTCAAAGACGGCGCGCTCGTTCTCCGGTGGTAGATCCGCGCGCTTTATCCGCACATCTCGTACCTCAATACCAAAGGCCGCTGAGGCGAGGTTGGTCTTTTCCGTAACTGCCTTCATCAGCGATGAACGGGTCTTTGAGACTATATCCACGAGGTTGTGTTTACCGAGCTCTTCTCTCAAGTTGGAAAATATTATGTCGTCAAGGCGCGACTGCGCCCCCCGTTCGTTGCGAACGCTCTTGTAGTATACGAGTGGGTTGATTATCCTCCACTTGGCATAGTTGTCTACGACAAGGTTCTTTTTGTCCCGTGTGATGATGGCCGATGGCGTGGCATCGTATATGAGCAGGCGCTTATCAAAGTAGATTACTTTTTGCGTAAATGGCGTCTTCATGTAAAGTCCCGGCTCTGTTATTGAGCGTACGGCCTTGCCGAGCTGGATTATTAGGGCCGACTCAGACTGGTCTACCTTGTAAAATACCTGCGAGCCAAGAATGAGAATACCTACGATTATGATAATAATGAGGCTGGAGAGTTTTTTCATCTCTTCTTGCCTCCTTTGGCAATCTCGCCTTTTTTGCCCAGTGGAAGATAGGGGAGGAGGTTTTTCTGCAGCTCCTCATCTACTATGAATTTGTCCACGTTGCCAAGCACCCCTTCCATGGTCTCTATGTATATTCTCTTTCGCGTAATATCACGGGCCTTGCGGTACTCTTTCAATACTTGGAGAAAGCGGCTTACGTCTCCTTTGGCCTTGTTGATATTCGCCTCTTTATAGGCCTCTGAGGCGTTGATTATCTTCTCGGCGCCTCCCTTGGCCTTGGGTATGATATCGTTTCTGTACCCTTGCGCCTGCTCTACGGCCTTTTCACGATCCTCTCTGGCGCTGGCAACGTCCTTGAAGGCGGCTACAACCTGGCGCGGTGGTAATACGTCCTGAAGCTGAACGGCTACAACGCTTATGCCCGTGTCGTAGGAGTCAAGTATGTTCTGAAGGAGGCTGCGCGTCTCCTGCTGAACCTGCAGCCTGCCCTGAGTAAGTATGTCGCCTATGCGTGTCTTTCCCACTACCTCGCGCATGGCGGCCTCTGCGGCATCACGAATGGTCTTTCGCTGGTTTCTTACATTAAAGAGAAAGCCTACGGCGTCTTTTATCTTGAACTGTACTATAAACTCCACGGCAACGATGTTCTCGTCGCCCGTTAGCATTAAGGCCTCCTGGTCTATGGTGGTGTATCTTGCCGGCGGCCCGGGGTCGATAGTCTTAAAACCCACCTCTATCCTGTGAACCTTGGAGACCTGGGGCTTTAAGACGTTGTCTATAAGAGGTATCTTGAAGTGGGGCCCCGGGGCCGTGGTCTTTACGACTTTACCGAAGCGTCTTATGACGCCTATCTCTTCAGGGGCGACGGTATAAAAAGAATTTACGGCGACAAAGACTATGCCTATGGCAACGATGACGATACCAAGTGCGGGTACGCGCTGCTTGAAATCTTTGAAAAAATCACCTGATTTTTTGATTACGGCGTCAAGGTCGGGCGCTCTGCCCCCAGGTCTTCTACCACTGGGGCCTCTGCTGCCGTGACCCCAGGGGCCGTTGTCATTTCCATTGCCATTTTCATTTGTCATATTATTTTTCTCCAAGCTAATAGGCTACACGCTTTAAGGTATGATGTCAAAATGTAAAAAAATCTCTGCCTCAGGCCCCTCTCGCTTAACCTTAGAGGCCTATCTCTTGATTGGTAAGGCTGTCGTTGGGGTGGTGGGAGGGGGGTGGTGTGGGGGTCAGGCCCCCCTTTGAGACTTTAAGTCTGTCTCGGCGCCCTCAAGTATGTCCTCTAGCTCGCTTAGAATAAGTCTGTTCTGCTCGGGAGTCTTGATGGCTATACGAAAAAAACTCTCACCAAGCCCTCTGATATTTGAGAGGTCTCTTATTAGAATTCCTCTATTAAGGAGAAGTTTTTTTAGACGCGGGGCGTTAATGGCGCCGGCTTTTTTTGTGATGCGAAGGGTAAAAAAGTTTGCCGCCGAGTCATATACCTTTAGCCCCTCTATTGACAAAAGGGCTTTACGCATAAGGGGATTTTCTCTCTTTAGCCATCTTCGCGTCTCTTCTATATATGCAGAGTCGCCAAGAGATGCCGCTCCTGCCACGGCTGCCGCCGTATTAACGGACCACGTAACCAAGGCAGAGCGAAATTTATCTATAAGTGCCTTAGAGGCGGTCATATAACCGAGTCGTAGTGCCGCGAGGGCAAAAAATTTTGTCATGGAGCGTAGCACTATGATGTGATTCTGCGCCGCGGCTTCTCTTGCTATGGAGGCGCTCTCATTAAAATCTATAA
>CAZEBZ010000048.1:0-12861 GCA_964510775.1 uncultured Thermodesulfobacteriota bacterium | reverse complement strand
CTTGATATAGGCTGCGGCCCGGGGTTTTTTATGCAGCGAGGTCTACAGAGGGGCTGGCAGTGCCTGGGTATAGAGCCTTCGAGGCAGGCCGCGGAGTACGGCGAGGGCCTGGGCCTTGATATAAGGAAGGGGTTTTTTAACGGGACGGTCTTAAAAGAAGAAGGCTGCGGCTTTGATGCCCTTCACCTTAGCGAGGTGCTGGAACACGTGGCAGACCCTCTCGCAGTCCTTGCAGAGGCACATGCACTTCTTGATACAGGCGGCGTAATCTGCGTTGTTGTGCCAAATGATTACAGCCCTGTGCAGAGGGTTTTACGTGAGTCGCAGGGGTACGAACCCTACTGGGTATCAGCGCCCCATCATATAAATTATTTTTCTTTTGATTCAATGCAGGCCCTTATGAGAAAGGCGGGCTTTTTGATAGCCGAGGTCTCGGCTACATTTCCTATGGATTTTTTTCTGCTCATGGGCAGCAACTATGTTGGTAATGACAACCTTGGCAGGAGTTGTCACGAGATGAGAAAGAATCTCGATTTCATGCTCTCATCGCCCTATCTTAAGGAATTTAAGAGAGAGATGTACGCCCTTATGGCAAGGCACAGTATAGGTAGAGAGACGATTATTTATGGAATAAAGGGGGATAAATGAGGGGAACAATAATAATGCTGCCGGAATCACTTCCACTTGCGCTGCCCCTTGTGGAGTATGTCTTTAGTATCGCAGACGATGGCCCCGTAGACCTGCTTATACTCGATAAGCAGAGGGAGGTCTTTACGCCGATTACGGATAATTTTGTTTTTAATGAAATCCATGTGCTTCAAGAGGAGTATTACGGCGGGCTGAGCAATGCCGCCTCTCTTGCTTTTATGAGAGAGAAGGCAAGCTACCCTTATGATACAGCATACTTTCCATTTAATACCTTTAGGGCTAATGCCTTTCTCTTCGGCTCCATTATCGCGGGAAAGTCCGTAGCCGTTAACTCGTCCCTGTCAGGGGTGAGAGAGAGCATGCCTGAGGTGACTTTCTCTCTAAATACAGTTGAGACCCCTGTTAAGCCCGTAGTGCCCTGGGCTAAGGATATTGATATTGTACGCGAGACCCTTCTTACTGTATCGAGGACATTGGAAGAAGTTCACGATGAGCTAAAGGTCTCTGGAGAGCGGCCGAACCTCGGCATATTAAAGGGTTTTGGCCACGACCTTGAGATATTTATGAAGTATGCCTACGGCATAGGGCCTGCGCGCGGAAAGAGGATACTTGATATCGGAGGCGGTCTGGGGTACGGCTCCCTGCTTCTCTCAAGGTTTGCAGATGACGTTGTATTTCTTGATAGATCTGCAGAGACGGCTGATTTTGTACGAGATACCTGGGCGCCCTTGGCCCCTAACCTTACCGTATTATGCGGCGAGGCCTCTGATCTTGATGTACGTAAGGGGGCCTTTGATGTTGTCTTTCTTATGGACGTTATAGAGCATGTCCCTGAGCCGCGCCACCTTCTTCGCGATGTAAAGAGGCTTCTTGCCCCGGGAGGCAGACTTGTACTAAGCACCCCTGAGGAGGACTATTATCCCTACAGGGTCTGCCCATCTAAGAGAAGGGGCGAGGAAGAGGACCTGCTGCTGAAGGAGGCTATATGGCCCTGGCATATTCAGGCCCTTGGAGAGAGACCCATGCTCTTAATGCTTGAGGGGGCGGGTTTTACAGTAAAGGAGAAGTCCTACACTACTTATATAAAGGCTTATGACCTTAAAAGACGCCTTGCCGAGGCCGCAGAGCGCCGCGATCTCGCCGCGCTCACTCAGGCGGCAGAGGAGATAACACAGTGGGATATAGATGACTTTGGTCTTACTCTTACACGGGATCCTTGTTTTTCCGCCGCGTCCTACAATGTAATAGCTAGTAAGGAGGGGTAAGTGGTTATGCGGACAAGGGCAGCTGTGCTGGAAAAAGAAGGAGCGCCGCTAATTGTAGGGGATATCGGGTTACGGCCTCCCGGGCCTGATGAGGTGCTTGTAAAGATGGAGATGGCCGGGCTTTGCAGGAGCGACCTAAACGCCATTAGCGGTCATACACGGTACAATATGCCCCTTGTGCTCGGTCACGAGGGAGCAGGCATTGTAGTAGAGACGGGGAGCGGTGTAACTGAGGTGAAGCGCGGCGACCGTGTGGCCCTTAGCTGGGCCGCCTATTGCAACGAGTGTTATTTTTGCAGAAGGGGCGAGACTCATCTATGCAGTACCGTTGCCTGGCCCCGTGGAAGGGGTTTCTTACCAGACGGCACGACAAGGTTTTTTGAGAGTTCATCAAGAGATATATATCACTTTAACGGCGTATCCTCTCTAAGCGAGTATACCGTTGTGTACAAGACGGGCTGCGTGCCCGTATCGCGAGATCTACCTCTCCATGTGGCCGCAGCAACGGGATGCTCTGTCTTAACGGCCTATGGCGCCGTATTTCGTACTGCAGGCGCTGCTGTTGCCGAGGGCGCAACTGTAATGGTAGTGGGTGGAGGCGCTGTAGGAAAGGCGGTAATCGCAGCCCTCAGGCTTCACGGGGCTTGCAGAATTATTCTTATTGAGAAAGATATGAATAAGTGGGGCGGCGGCCTTGCTGAAGAGTATGGGCAGAGTATTGACCCTGAAGCAATAGGTGAATTTACAGCAGGCGTAGGTATGGATATTGTCTTTGATTGTGTGGCAACGGCAGAGACTATCTCGCGCTCAATGGCCTCAGTTCGAAGAGGCGGAACAGTAGTAATGGTCGGCGCTCCGCACCCGCTAATGAAGATAGAGCTTAATGCCGTTGATTTTCACCTTGAGAAGAAACTTATAGGCTCGCTCTACGGCTCAAGTAACCCCGTAAGAGATATGCCGGAGATTTTTAATCTCTTCCACAGCGGTCTTCTTGACGGGATTGAGCCCTGCGGCCCGAGATTCGGCCTTGATGATATAAACCCCGCGCTAAAGTTCCTTAAGGATAAGGGCGGTAAGATTACTATAACCTTTTGATTGATGAGGGTTGGTTGAGGGCGAGGGGGAGCCGGCAGGAAGGCTGGGAGTTTATATGGGCGGAGAGATGAGAAGGCGGCAGGAAGGCTGAGAGTTTATATGGGCGAAGAGGTGAGATGGACGGCGGCGAGGAAAGTTGTGCGAGTCTATGTGGATACTGTTGTGGGAGGGGGGAGTCTTATGGTTTGTAAAATAGTGAGCTGTGAAATGAAGTTAAAACATGGAGGATTGTTATGAGGTTATTTCTTGATACAGCTAATATTAAAGAGATAAAAAAGGCAAAGTCCTGGGGGGTGCTTAGCGGTATTACTACAAATCCATCAATCGTAGCGAGGCAGAAAAAGGACTTTCATTCACTTGCTACAGAGATATGTGAGCTTGTCTATCCTCTTCCCGTAAGTCTTGAGGTAGTTGATAAAGAGCCCGCTGTTATGGCGGATCAGGCGAGGAAACTCGCTGAGATTTCCCGTAACGTAGTAGTAAAACTGCCTGCTAACCCCGCGGGTATGGAGGCCCTTACTCTTATTCGAGGCGAGTCAATAAAGACAAATCTTACCCTTGTCTTTTCTCCCACACAGGCGCTCCTTGCCACTATGGCCGGTGCCGATTATATCAGTCCTTTTATCGGTCGCCTTGAGGACAGAGGGTATGATGGTCTTGGTCTTGTACGCGCCCTTATGGAGGCCTTAACTCGCCATGAGTCGAAGACAGAGGTAATAGCCGCGAGCATACGAGACCCTCATCAGATAGTTGAGATAGCCAAGGCAGGCGTTCATATCGCCACTGTGCCTTTTATAGTACTTGAGAAGATGCTTCTTAATACCATGACGGATATGGATCTTGAGAAATTCCTAAAAGACTGGGAGGAGGTGCCTGGCCGTGAATACATGTTTACAGAAGAAATTAGAAAAGCCGCTGGAGCTTAGGGCCGCTGTATTTAACGCCCCCGGAGACCTTGGGGTAAGGCGCTGGAGTTTCTCCGGTCTATTACCAGGTGAGGTTCTTATCCGTGTACGGGCCTGCGGTATCTGCGGGAGCGACTTGAATATCTTTCACCGCAACCCGCCTGTGCCTGTGTACTGGGCGGGGCATGAGATTAGCGGAGTAGTTGAGCAGAGGGGGCGCGGTGTGCGCGGGCTGAAGGTCGGCGCCAGGGTCTGTCTCTCTCCCCTTGTGCCATGCAGGAAATGCGCTCTTTGCACTGGAGGAAGAGAGAACCTCTGCAAAAACTCTACCTTTGTGAGTTTTAACCGGCCCGGCGGCTTTGCCGATATGGTGGCGCTGCCTGCCGCAAATGTCTTTGAGATACCTGAGAGTGTGAGTTTTGATGAGGCCGTTCTTATCGAGCCCTTTGCAGACGCCCTTCATGCAATTTCCGTTGCAGGGCCCGTGGCGGGCAGAAGGGCCCTTGTAATTGGCTGCGGTACTCTTGGACTCCTCACCATAAAGGCCCTGAAGTTATTAGGGGCCTCTTTTATCACGGCCCTTGGAAGATACCCCTACCAGAGGGAGCTTGCTCTTTCCATGGGCGCTGATACGGCCGTAGACCCTGTCTTAGAGGGTGAGAACGGCATTAACAACGAAGAGGATTTTCATCTGGCCTTTGAGACGGCAGGCGGTTATGGGAGCAATTCTATTACTACATCTATTGAGGCCCTCTCTCAGGGCGGGATTATTATCCTCTCAGGTGTGCATTATGATACGCCGAGAATGAATCTGAAGAATCTTACTGAGAAGGAAATTCAGATTAGAGGCGCGCAGCGTTACCGGAAGAGGGATTTTGTAAAGGCCCTGGGTTTTTTCGCTGATAACGCCGTGCAGGCCGGCGCACTTATAACGCACAAGGTGGCACTTGAGGATATAATGGAGGGTTTTGATATTGCCTTTCATAAAAAGACCTCAAAGGCCGTAAAGGTGGTCGTATGCCCGTAGATGTAAGTGGAAAAAATGTACTCATTATCTCTGGAGGGGTAGAGGCCCTGCCTATTATAAAGAGGGCTCGTGAGATGGGGCTGCGTGTAGTCGTCTCTGACGGAGATAGCGAGGCCCCGGGGTTTGCCCTTGCTCATGAGGCCATTGTCGCCAGTACATACGATATAAAGGAGACGTTAAGGCTAACGCGTATATCAAATAAAAAAACACCTCTTCACGGCGTTATCTCGGCGGCCGCAGATGTGCCCAGTACTGTAGCCGCCCTTGCCGAGGCTTTTTCTCTGCCCGGGCCTTCAAGACGTTCTGCCTGTCTTGCGAGCGACAAATTTCTTATGAAAGAGGCTTTTAGGGAAGCGGGTGTACCTGTGCCGTGGTTTGCCTTGATAGAGAGCGCGAAGCACCTTAAGGATCTTGTGAAAAAATCTCAGAAGACCCTTGTTATTAAACCCGTAGACAGCCGCGGAGCGCGAGGAGTGGTGCGTCTAAGTGATGGTGTAGACTTGCTCTGGGCTTACGGCGAAGCGTTAAAAAACTCGCCCAGCAGCAGGGTAATGGTTGAGCAGTGGGTCGAGGGAATGCAGCTGAGTACGGAGTCTGTTGTTAGTGACGGCAGGGTCGCTACACCGGGGTTATCAGAGAGAAATTATGAGTATTTAGAGAGGTTTACGCCATATATCATAGAGAACGGCGGAGACCTGCCCGCGCCTTGCGAGCCTAATGTGCGAGAGCTCCTGGACGAGGTTATTCTGAGAGTAGCCAGGGCCTTTGGAATAGATAACTGGACGATAAAGGGCGATATCGTCTTGAGCGATAAGGGCCCTGTTGTCATAGAGGCGGCGCCGAGGCTTAGCGGAGGGTATTTTTGTACCCATACAGTACCGCTCTCAAGCGGTGTGGATTTAGTTGAGGCGGCGCTGCTCCTTGCACTTGGAGTAAGGATAGAGGCTGATGATTACAAACCGGATTTTAAGAGAAACGTCTCACAGAGGTTCTGGTTCCCGGAGCCCGGCGTAGTTGAGGACATACGCTACAGTCTTGATTTTGATCTCTTGCCGGGCGTTGAGATGAAGAGGCTCCATGTAAAGAGGGGAGATACTATAGCCCCCGTTGTCTCCCACCCATGCCGCGCCGGTATGGTTATTACCACGGGTATTACAAGAGAAGAGGCCGCGGCGAGGGCGCGTGAGGCCATATCAGGAGTAAATATTATTACTGAAGCATTAATGAGAAAGGCGCTCTGATGATTAAGAGAATACTGCTGCTGCAGCCTAATATGAAGATAGCCACGTCCGGTCAACGAATAGTCTATCCGCCTATGGGTATTATGTACCTTGCCGCTGTGCTGGAGAATAGAGGGTACGAGGTGGCTATTCTTGATTGTCAGACTGAGGGTCTCGATAGAGATGCTCCGCTGCAAGATGGTTATGTAGACGTAGGCATTCCTATGGAGGAGGTTGGCGAGAGGATTAAGGCCTTTGGCCCTGACCTTGTAGGCATAAGCTGTAATTTTTCCGTAATGGTCGGCTCCATGAACGCTGTTGCCGCCCTTGTAAAGGAGCTCTTACCGAAGGTCGTAGTAGTCGCAGGCGGTAATCATCCAACGTCTATGGCCGAGGAGGTTATGGAGAACTCGGCTATTGATTTTGTCTTAAAGGGCGAGGCCGAAGAATCCTTTCCCGCTCTTCTTAAGGCTATAGGCGATGAGTGCAAGGGCTGCGGGGACTGCGATTGCGGCAAGGGCGATAAAGAAGGTAGTGATGGCGCTACAACTACATTTGAGTCTGTACCGGGTCTTGTCTGGAGAAGTGAGGCCGCGGTAGTAAGTAACGCCCAGGGGCCTTTTATAAAAGACCTTGACGCTCTGCCATACCCTGCCTGGCATCTATTCCCTTATGAGAAGTACTCGAGCCATTATCAGCCCCGCGCCGTTACATGGGGCTCGCCCCAGGCCATGCCCACAGTGCTTACGACTCGCGGATGCGCCGGAACGTGCGTATTCTGCTCTGTACACAGGACGATGGGGCGAAGGTTTCGCGCGAGAAAATTAGACGAGGTCTTCGCGGAAATACGTTTTCTTGTAGAAAAATACAAGATAAAAAAACTCATGATTATAGACGACAATTTTACCCATGACAAAGTAAGGGCTAAAAAATTCTGCGATGAGTTTAAGAGGCAGGGCTTTGATCTGGAGATACACTTTATGGTTCTCGCCCTGTGGTGTATGGACGAGGAGCTTATAGATAAACTCATGGAGATTGGCTGTGTATCTATGGGGTTTGCCATTGAATCAGGGGTGCAGGAGGTGCTCACAAAGGTTGTGAAAAAACCTCTTAAACTTACAAGGGCTATGGAGGTGCTGCGTTATGCGAAGAAAAAGGGCGTGCGCCTTACGGGAACCTTTGTAATAGGGCTGCCCGGTGAGACAAAAAAAGACATTAAGAGGTCTCTGTACATGGCCAACTACAGCGGTCTCTTTGAGAGCAGGGAGATCTATATTGCCACGCCGCTGCCCGGCACTGAGCTATTTAAGAGGTGTGAGAGCGAGGGGCTCTTTTCCGAGGGCTTTAGCTACGACCGCCTTGAGGTGGTAAAGCCTAATATTACTACAGAGGATTTTACCTCAGAGTATATTGAGACTATTGTCGAGGCCGACAGGACGCATCACCTCATTAAAGCCCGCCCAAGAGCAACACCGCAGTATATACGTGATGTTTGGCGTAGAAAGCGGCCTATATTTCTCAATGTTCTTTACGAGACATCGGGTATGTTTCTTAAGTACGATCTGCTGAAGATGAAGGAGAGATACCCCTGATTAAAGGGGTCTTAAAAATAAGGATAAAACCATGTCAAGGCTTAACCTGTACGCGTTATTTCACTGCAATCTCGCCTTTTCTCTTATACCGCGCGATGAATTTCCCTCTGTTATAAAAAACTGCTATTGGCCGCTGCTGCGTATGGCAGAGGATGGTATCCCTATAGGTATTGAGATGACCGCCTGGACGCTTCGAGAGGTTCAGGCCATTGACCCCTCTTTTACGACGCTCTTAAAGGAGCTTCTTAAGAAGCGTAGATTGAGTTTTATAGGCTCGGGCTACTCTCAGGCCATTATGCCCTTAATCCCCGCTGAGGTGAACAGGTGGAACCTAAGCCTTGGTAATAAATATTACATGGAGATATTGGGAGTTAAACCCACAATAGCCCTTGTAAACGAGCAGACTTATTCGGCGGGCCTTGTTGGTCTATATAAAGAGGCCGGTTACGAGGCCATTATCATGGACTGGAATAACTGCAGCCGCCATAACGAGTATGTAAAAGGCGCGCTATATACACCGCAGAGGGTCGCCGGAATAGGCGCGGGAGAAGAAATCGGGCTGCTCTGGTCACACTCAATAGCCTTTCAGAAGTTTCATCGCTGCGTTCACGGCGAGATAACAGCAGAGGAGTACAGGGATTATTTATTATCCCACTATAACGAGAAAGAGGAGAGGGCCTTTGTGGCCTACTCCAATGACGCAGAAGTCTTTGATTACAGCCCCGGCCTTGGAGCGAGGCCGCAGAGGGATTTCAAGAGAGTAGGTGAGGTGCTGCGAGGGCTGAAAAGTGAGACAAAATTCACTCTCTTAAGGCCTGAAGAAATTATTAATAAGTTTAATGGAGCCGCCTTGACAAAGCCTATCAGTCTGCACTCCGCCGAGACGCCTATAGTCTGTAAGAAGCAGGAGAGATACAACCCCCTGCGCTGGAGCGTAACTGGCAGGGACAGCGCCCATATAAACGCCCGCTGCTACGGTATATACAAGAGGCTCCGTGAGCTTGGCAGCGTTGTCTCTTCAATGCGTATGGAAGCACTGTGGGAGAGACTCTGCGAGTTGTGGGGCAGTGATTTTCGCACAAATACCTGTGATGATAAATTGGCCTCATTTAATGAGTCTCTTGGGTGGCTGAGCCTTGAGAGCTCGCGCCTTATGCAGGAGGCGGGTCTGCTGGAGAGTGATGGCGCGGCGCCTCTTGAGATGGGCAGGGGAGTTCTTGCCGCAAGTGAGGAAAATGGGCTCTGTTATGCAGGCGCTGGCGGCCCTATGGTCATGACTCTGCCTACGATTGCTCCCTGGTCTTGCGGATTTTATGTGCAGGAGGACAAGAGACGCCTTCAAGTCGCGACGTCCTCTGTGGAGATGGAGTTTATCAAAGATAGGGGGTTGGCATTAAAGACACTCTCCTTTCCCGAGGTATGCACAAGGCCTCTGCTCGGCACTATTAGTCACGGTTATTTTGACTCTATAGAGTTTGGCGCGGATTTCTTTTCCAGTCATCTAATCCATACGGATAGAGAGGGCGTAAAGACAACAGACCTGCTGCCCGTAAGCCCTGTTATTGTTGAGGATGAGGCGGGGGTGACCGTGCGCGCGGTAATAGATACGGCTATCGGAAGGGTTATAAAAGAGTATTATATCCCTCGTCTTGGACAAGAGTTCTCCTTAACGTACAGACTTACTACGGGCGCACTTGCGGCCTCAAGCCTGCGTCTTGGTATTTTTACGCTCTTACCTGATGCCTTTGATAAGGACACTCTATGGTTCGAGACGATAAACGGCGGGACTGAGGCGGAGAGGTTTTTTTTAAAGGGGCGCACACTCTCTCATGAGAGGCCTGTAAGCCGGGCGATTTCGGCCTCAAGCTGCCTTGGAGCAACAGAGGGCTGGGTAAGGTTTGGTGATGATGAGAAGACCCTCTGTGTATTAAGTGAGCGCCGCGTTGTGTATACAGTGCCTATGATTAATTACAGAGAGTCGGGGGGAAGTTTTTTCCTTCGTCTATCTCACAGCGCCGGTGAGCTTGATGATACTGCTTACTGGCTCTGGCGGGGTTGTAATGAGGTAACCTTTACTGTACGTGCAGAGAAGGCTTTTACACGTTGAGCGCTGATTATGAAGGGGGTAATGTGATGAGTATTTTTGAGAAAAATATCTCCGCCATAGCCAGGCAGGATAGTATCCTCGCCGATAGGCTTCGCGCATTTACCGCAGAGGCTGCTGAGCTAAGGAGGGGTAAGAACAACGAGTATGTACTTCGCTACAAAGGCCGCCTCTTTAACAGCCAGTACGGGCCCTGGAAAGAGGCCGACAGGCAGGCAGAGGAGATACTCGATAAACGACCGGATAGTGTGGCGCTATTCGGCCTTGGCTGCGGTTATCTTATGCGTTCACTCTTAAAGCGCGGCACAGAGAAGATTTTTATCTACGAGCCCTCAATGGAGATACTAAAGGGTGTGCTGCAGAAGATAGATCTCAGCAGGGAGTTTTCCGGTCAGAGAGTCTATATCGCTAATTATATAGGGCCTTTTATCGCCAGAATTCAGCAATTTACTGAGGGTATGGACAGTATCATAGGCTACCATACCATGCCTTACAGGTTGAACTTTCAGGGAGAGCTAAAGGAATTTCTCATAAAGATAGAGAATGCCCATACCTCGCAGATGGTAGGAATAAAGACTGAGATTGACTCTCGTCTTGACTGGATTATGAATTACTTCGCTAATATTGAGGCCTTTGCAAAGTATCCCTCAGTAGATGTATTGAAAAAAAAGTTCAAGGGCGTTCCCATGGTCATAGTTGGGGCGGGGCCTTCCCTTAGAAAAAACGTAAAGCTCCTTGCCAAGATTAAGGACCGTGCCTTCATAGTCTCGGCCATAACGGCATATAAGAGCCTCCTTAGTTACGGAATCGTACCTCACGCAGTAATCGCAGGGGAGAAAGTTGACCTTGAGGAGTATTTTGACGGCGGCGAGGTCGACAGCTCAGTACGACTCATACTCTCAGAGGTCTCGCACCCGCAGATGTTTAAGAGAGAGGCCAAGTCGAAGTTTATATTTTACAGCCCATACATTGCCCTTAGCCTTGAGCAGGCGAGCCTCTGGGGGAGTAAATCATTTGTCTCCATAGGCGGCTCTGTAACTACGGCAATGTTTGACATGGGTGTTATGTTCGGCTGCGACCCTATAATATTTCTCGGTCAGGACCTTGCCTTTGATAAAGATATGACCCATGTAGGAGGCGGAGTTTATGATAAACAGAGGATAACAATTAATAAGGAAAAGGGTCTTGTTACTGTAAAAGAACATTATATATCAGGTCATCAGCGCACTATAACGCATAAACTTCAGTGGCTAAAGGGCATTGACGGTGTACCCGTAGCGAGCAAGTACGACTGGGTGACATTTCATCAGTGGCTGGAGCGCTACACAGCCCTTCTTAAAGAACAATACCCGGCAATTCGTGTGTTTAACGCAACTGAGGGCGGAGCCTTTATTAAGGGCATGGAGCATCTACCCCTTAAAGAGGTCATTGAGAGGCACTTAACAAAGAGAGTGAACGTTTTGGAGATACTCGGCGAGGCCGAGGCTCTCCGCCCTGATGTTGACAGAGAGGGGCTTATAGAGTCTTTTAGTACACTTGAAGAAGAGGTGCGCCGCGTCTCGAGGTTATCAAAGGAGATAGAGAGGGAGTGCGGCAGATTGAGGACGGCCTTTATCGCCGAGGGCCTTTGCAGCGAACTTGGCATTAAACTTGACAAGATAAGGAAGAAGGAGAGAAGGCTTTTTAAGGCTGTCTGCGAGGTGCCTTTTTTATGGGAGGCCCTTGTTGAGTATACTTATAATCTTAAGGAGTATTTAAAGGAAGAAGAGGACGCCTCTATTGAGAGTCAGTTTCAAAAGGACATAGACCGCACTATTCAGACATATAAAGAAGTGAGGAAGATGTGTCTTCTTTTTCAGCCTATGATAAGCGATGCCCTTCTGAGGGTACGGGCCATTTACGGTGAGTCTTACTCACAGATGGCGGTGGCCGTTAATAAGAAGTGAGAAAAGAAAGGAGCCCCTATGATTACAGAGGTATATCTTGATGAGACTAAACTTGATTTTAGCGGCCTAAGTCTAAGCTCTACTGTAGGTGATATTGTTGAGGTTGTTGAGACGGATTTAAGACCGCTGCGGCGTTTTATTATGGAACTATGGGTTGATGGTAAGAACGAGGGCCTTGCCTGGAAAGACGGTGTGGTTATTAACGAGCCTGTTAAGAGTTACGGCGAGTTAAGATTATTTACAAGCGATATTGATCCCGTAGTGCTTCAGGGCATATATACAGTAGGCGAGTACAATGACTTTATCTGCGAGCTTACACGTAAGATGACAGATGCGCTGCGCTGTGGCTTCGGAGAGGTAGATAATTACCTCGGTGCGATTATTGAGAGTATAGGCGAGATGGTAAAGACAATGGACTCGCTTTATAAGTGCGGTCTTGCATACGGTATAGAAGTATTTAAAGAAAACCCCGTGGCCTATTATGAGGCTATCTTAAATAATATGACAGCCTTGAAGGACGCGCGGCTGGCTCTCGATAATATTCTTCTCGCCGATATACTGGAGTATGAGTTCACGCCCCTGCTCAGGGAAATGGAGGATAAGGTCTTTAGCCGTAAAGATATGTGAAGAGTCATTAAAGTTTCTTGCCTTGCTGCCGATAAGGTTATTAAGGGTCCGGTGTAATAAGGACGATAAAGGAGGTATTCATCACAGATGCCTTTACTATCCGGACAGTTAATCTTATGGCAGGGATGCCTTAACACACTAAGGAGGGTAAGAACATGGCTTTAACGATTAATACCAACATAGCTTCACTACTGGCGCAGCAGAATATCAGTTCTTCTAACGCGATGTTGAAGATAAGCGTTCAGAGACTATCATCAGGTCACAGGGTCAACAGCTCCGCTGATGACGCCGCAGGTCTGGCAAGAGCGGATCAGCTAAGGAGTCAGTCGCGGATGATTCAGGCCGCTATGCGAAACGTCAATGACGGCGTTAGCGCAATGGAAATCAGTGATAAGGCCGCCGAGCAGGTAACAAACATCATTACAAGGATGG
>CAZEBZ010000047.1:0-13395 GCA_964510775.1 uncultured Thermodesulfobacteriota bacterium | reverse complement strand
GAACTATACTCTCAAAATTTGAGTCAGTTACG
This sequence comes from uncultured Thermodesulfobacteriota bacterium, assembly GCA_964510775.1. Lineage (GTDB taxonomy): Bacteria > Desulfobacterota > GWC2-55-46 > GWC2-55-46 > JADFVP01 > JAJRZX01. The sequence goes on along the minus strand of CAZEBZ010000047.1, from coordinate 13,363 downwards.
TGTATAACCTTGTCTGACATAGAGATGTCTCCTTTAAAACTATTGTAATCCCGTAAAATTAAAGTCTTACTGTAATATAGATAAATGTGCATACACTGTCAACCCCTTATTTCTCCATGTAAGACGCGAGGCCCTACTTAATCCTCTTGACATAAAAACCTCTAAGATGGACAATAAGGAACATGAAAGACGAAGCACTTCTTGAAAAACTCGAAGAAACAGCCCTGCGGCTCTCCATCAAAGTAGACTACGACGACCTCCACAAGGGAGAGGTGCGCACCAACGGCGGCATATTCACCCTAAAGGGCGAGCAGCGCATACTAATACACAAAAAACTCTCCTTAAAAGACCGTGTAGGAGTACTCCTCCATCTTCTCTCACTTCTTGACACAGAAGGCATTCATCTGCCCGAGGCCGTGCGAAAAAGAATCACCTCCTCTCGTAAATCCCGAGTCTCACCTTGATTCGCCGCCTTCGCAGGCATTTGACTTAATCCCGCAAAAATGATAAACTTATAAAGTTGGAAATTTTGCCTAAACCCAACCTAACGCCTTCAAGAGTACGAGTTTTATACCTTAGCGCGTTCTTATACCTTGTTGACATAAACATCCGCACAATTAGCGGAACTTCTACTTGAATACCATATTAAGTAAGCTGCGGCAGAGGCATGCCTGCCAGTTTTAAGTCTCGCGGCAGGGCACACCTTAACATCTACAGCACGTCTTTTGGGCCCTTAATTAAACCCCTTGGAGAAAAAAATAATGGTGACAAATAAGACACCAAAAATTAAAAAAAATCTTTTCCCGGCCCTTATTATACTCCTCTCAACGCTCTTTATGGCCGCAACGTCTCTTGCCGGCAGCCGCACGAGCCAGTATAAAGACAACGAGACGATGATTCAACGGGGTAAGGCCTACTACTATTACATGGCAGGGCGAACTCTGAAAGAAAGCGGCCATACAAAAGACGCACTCGCGCTCTACAAAAAGGCCCTGGAGATAGACAATCGCTCCACAGTACTGCACAATGAGACCGCGGAGTTCTACTTACGCCTCGGCGATTACGCAAAGGCCAAGAAGCACCTCCTTGCCTCCGTAAAAGAAGACACCTCTAACGCACACACCCACGTCCTTCTCGCAGAACTATACACCATTCTGAAAGATAACGATAAGGCGGCTGCGAGCTACAGACAGGCCATCAATATCGATTCTGAGAATCAGAGCATGTACCTCTACTTCGCCACCTTCTACGCGAGGATAAATGAGTTTGACAAGGGTATCGACGTCCTGCAGGGCCTCATTAAGAAGCAGCCCGACTCTGTAATGGCTTATTACTACATGGCCAAGATAGAGGTGAAAAGAGACCACTTGTCAAAGGCAGAAGAGTATTACACCAAAGCAATCTCGCTAAACAGCACCTTTTCCCCGGCTTACTCAGAACTCGCCATGACCTATGAGGCCGATAAACAGCCTAAGCTCGCGGAAAAAACATATAGAAAGGCCATTAGTAATCTGCGCTCTAAAAAAGAGTTTATCTCCAGGCTCGCCACCCTTCTACTAAAAGGGAACGATTTAAAGGAGGCACTCAAACTCTACTCTCAGCTTGAGCAGTACAGCGATACACGCTACGGCGCTATGGCCAAGATAGGCCTTATATACTTTGACCAAAAAAACTATAACGCTGCCATAAAAAAATTCAGCGAATTACTGGAGGAGAACCCCAACTTCAATAAAATACGGTACTATCTCGCCTCAAGCTACGAGGCAAAAGGAGACCTCAAAAAGTCCATTGAAGAATTTACCCTCATCCCAAGCAGCGACTCAAGTTATGTGGACTCAAGAGTACATCTTGCCTATATGTACGAGCAGAAAGGGGAGAGAGATAATTCCATTAAGGAATTAAAAGACGCCCTTACCGTAAAAAAGAACGACCCTGAGCTAATAAAGCTTATCGTTACAGTACTTCGCGAATCAAACAGACAAGATGAAGGCCTCTCTATTATCAAAGAGGCAATAGATAACGACCCGGGAAACGCAGAGCTTTACTTCACGCTGGGAGTTATATACGACGACATGGGCAAGGACAAACTCGTCTTCAGCGCCATGGAGAAAACTATTGAGCTGGATCCACGTCACAGCAAGGCCCTTAACTACATGGGATACAGCTACGCCGAGAGAGGCATCAAACTCGACAAGGCGGAAAAATACCTGAAAAAAGCCCTTGAGATAAAACCTGGCAACGGCTACTACCTTGACAGCCTCGGCTGGGTCTATTACAAAAAAGGCGATTATGATACTGCGATAAAGAATCTCACCGAGGCAGTGAAAGTGCTGCCGGAAGATCCCCTTATAGCAGAGCACCTTGGTGACGCTTACCTCAAGAAAAATCTTAAAGAAAAGGCCCTCACCTTTTATAAGAACGCCTCTCATCTCAACTCCAAGAATAAAGACATAAAAGACAAGATAGAGGCCCTGAAAAAAGAAATACCAGCGGCAAGGACAAGATAAAAGCGTGACGCATCGGCGCCCTATTCTCCCCATTATCCCCATACTTCTACTCCTCTTCGGCTGCGCCCACAAATATGAGACAAAACCCACAAAGCTTAGTCACGGCATAAAGACCTTACAAGCAACGGCTATAGTAGAATTCACAAAAAACACTACGCGAAGAGGCCGGGCTTTTATCAGAACCACCGGCCCCGAGTCCTTCAGAATTGAGATAAAAGGGCCACTGAATAGCACAGCGGCGGTTTTCATCGGTAACGGCGAAGTCTTAACCTCAATTGCCAATGGACTAAAAACCACATTCGGCCCTGATGACGCGAGACTGCCTTTTAAGATTCAAAGCTCCGAACTCGTCTCACTGCTCCTCGGCGCCGCGAACCTTCCGCCTCACGAGGCCGGCGGTTACGAGACGGTAATACTGCCAAATGGAAAAAACATCACCCGGCGCAGAGACGGTAAATTACTCTACCATGCAGCTTTACGAGACTACAGGGCTGTATCAGGGTTTAATCTGCCCTTTAAGATTTCCATAGTGGGAGAGAATTACAAACTCCTTATAAAATATAAGAAAGTGGTTATTAACGCTGAGACAGAGGATAGCGGCATTAAAACAAGACGTTAAAGCATAAATACTTTCCCAGTTGACTATACCTGCGTTTTATGTTATAAAATACACACACAAAAATATAGGGTTCACGTCACGCCCACGCAAACACAAGGAACTTCATGTCAAAAGAAATTACTCAATCGTTTAAGACCGGCGATCTTGCGGTATACCCCGCTCATGGTGTAGGAAAGGTTGTTGGTATAGAGACTCGTGAGGTCTCTGGAATAGGCACCTGCTTCTATATCATTAAAGTACTCGATACTGACGCCACAATCATGGTCCCAGTACAGAATGCCGGACATGTGGGACTTAGAAAGATTATGAAAAAAAGCCAGGTCTCAGAAGTACACGATATTCTAAAAGACCACGATGAGAGCGTAGTCGATACTCAGACATGGAACAGACGCTACAGAGAATATACGGAAAAAATAAAGAGCGGCAGCGTTATGGAGCTTGCCAAGGTCTTAAGAGACCTCTACATATTAAAATTCGACAAAGAACTCTCCTTTGGTGAGAGAAAAATGTTCGATACCGCAAAGACGCTTCTTGTAAAAGAACTCTCTGTAGCTCAGAAGACCAATGAAGATACTGTAGAAGAAGAGCTCTACAGCCTCCTTAAAGCCTAAGGGCCAACGAGGGGGGGGCAATAAGGGATACGATGGGGGCGCTAACATGGGGGACGATAAGATGGAGGACGATAAGATGGGGGTTGGTAACATGGGGGCGCTAACATGGAGGACGATAAGATGGGGGTTGGTAACATGGGGGGCTGATAGCATATTGGGCGGTAACATGGGGCGGTAATTAATGGGGGACTAATCTTAAGGGATTCTAATAGGGGCGCATTCAAGAGAAAGTTGTTACGGGGGCGGGGGATAGGGATGTATTAAAGATACGTTACTCCTGAGAGCGACTCACAGCTATAGACCTAAAATAATCTTCTATATATATCGACCGGTTTCCTCATAAGGAACCGGTTTTTTAACATAATCACTCCCTCAACAGGCCTCCATGAATAAATCCCTGAGTCAACAAAGCCCACTTAAAACACTTGTTATTATACCTGCCGCAGGCAAAGGGCAACGCATGGGCGGAGATAACAAACTCCTCCTGCCCCTTCTTGGACGCCCCATTCTAACGCACACCATCGAGGCCTTTCAAGGTAATCCCCTCGTCACCTCAATCACCCTCGCTCTCTCAGAGGATACGGCACGCTTCTGCGACAAATATATTAAAGACCGCCCTGAGTTCAATAAAGTAAGGGGCTTTGTGCAGGGCGGGGCCACACGTCAGGCATCTGTATTTAACGCCCTCACAAAATCCTCCCCTGATTACGAAATAGTCCTTGTCCACGACGGTGCGCGCCCCCTTATAGACAACTCCATCATAAGCGCCGCCATTGATAGTGCCGCACGTCACGGAGCCGCCGTACCTGTAGTGGAGGTAAAAGACACTATCAAAGAAGTCTCCAATGGACTGATAACAAATACCCCTCTCAGGAGTTCACTTCGTGCGGTACAGACGCCGCAGTCTTTCCGCAGAGACGTGCTGCTTCGCGCATTTGAAGCGGCCATTAAAAGTGATTTTACGGGCACAGACGAGGCGTCTCTCGTCGAGAGGCTTAATTTACCCGTAAGTCTCTTCCCCGGCTCTTATGAGAACATTAAGATAACAACACCGGAAGACATGCTCATCGCCCAGTCAATACTCCGTAAACGCGCCCTCAATAAGGACGGTGAAAAGACTGCTGCCTCGGCCAAGAACACAAAAAAGGAAATAGGTTGAAAGTATCAAGGCCATATTGTATCTTGATAACGCTATGAGAATTGGTTTTGGTTATGATGTTCACAGGTTCGCCGCAGAGAGGCCCCTTATTCTCGGAGGAGTAACCGTTCCCTTTAAAGAGGGGCTGACGGGGCACTCCGACGCCGATGTGCTCCTTCATGCCATCATCGACGCCCTGCTCGGCGCCGCCGCACTCGGTGATATTGGTCTGCATTTTCCACCTGATGACGATGCCTATAAAGGTATCTCAAGCCTCACCCTCTTAACTCACACGGCCGCATCCATAAAAGAAAAAGGCTACGCACTCTCCAACATAGACTGCACCATTGTCTGCGAGGCGCCTCGCCTAAATGGCCATATCCCTGCTATGAGAAAAAACATCGCGGCGACTCTCACCTGCAGAGAAGACCAGATAAATATCAAGGCCACAACTGAAGAAAGACTGGGCTTTACAGGACGGGGCGAAGGCATGGCCGCCTATGCCGTAGCCCTAATTGAGGAAATTAAGCCGTGAGAATCCGCACCCGTTTCGCGCCGAGCCCAACGGGCAGGCTCCATATGGGAGGGGTAAGAACGGCGCTCTTTAACTACCTCTTCGCAAAGGCCTCCGACGGAGAATTTATCCTAAGAGTGGAGGATACGGACAGGGTTCGTTCAAAAAAAGAATTTGAGACGGCCTTAATAGAGGACTTAAACTGGCTCGGGCTGCACTATGACGAAGGGCCGAATATGGACAACAACAGCGGCCCATACCGCCAGTCCGAACGGACAGATATCTACAGGAAACTCGCCGCAAAACTTCTTGATAAAAAACTCGCTTACAGATGCTACTGCACAAAAGAGCGCCTCCGTGAGCTTAAAGAGAATCAGTCAAAGTCGGGTCTTCCGCCTCGTTATGACGGCAGATGCCGCGAACTCGCCACAGTGCCCAGTGGGACAGAATACGTACTGCGTTTTATTATTCCCGACAAGGAAGTAGTCTTTAAAGATCTACTCCACGGCCCCCTCACCTTTGATAGGAGCGCCTACGGCGATTTTATTATTATGACCCCCGAGGCAGATCCGACATATAACTTCGCCTCTGCCGTTGACGACGGACTTATGAGTATCTCCCATGTAATAAGAGGCGACGATCATCTCTCAAATACGGCGAGACAGATTCTTCTTATGGAAGCCCTTGGTCTCACCCCACCCCGCTACACTCATCTGCCCCTCGTGCTCGGCGAGAACCGTAAACCCCTTAGCAAACGCGAGGCGCAGGAAGCGGATATCTCCATACTGCGCGAAAAAGGCTTTCTGCCAGAGGCTGTACTTAATGCTACGGCAAGGCTCGGCTGGGCCCCAGGTAAGGAGCTAATGACACTCTCGAAGATGATTGAAAAATTCTCAATAAAAAGACTATCAAAGAGCCCTTCCATATTCGCCCCCTCTCTTCTGAAGCGCTTTAACAAGATGACCATAAGTAAGCTTAGCGCTCAAAAGATTGTAGAACTCACCGACCTTACGGGCATTACGGAAGACAGCTCTATACTTTACGCCGCCGTAGAGGCCGTAAAGGACAACGCATCGACACTAAAAGATTTTAACTCCCTCATCGCTCCTCTCTTAAATAAACCAAATTTCTCAGCAGAGGCCGCGGCTCTTTTAATTACCCCAGAGGCTAAAACACTTTTACAATCCGCCCTGGAAGAGCTGAATAAAGGCGTAAATTCTTATGATAACCTTATAAAAAAACTTAAAGAAAAAACAGACCTAAAGGGCCGCGCACTCTTCATGCCCCTTAGATGTGCGCTAACGGGAAGCGTAAAAGGCATAGAACTTGAAAAAACTTTTACACTCCTTGGAACTCATGAGGTGCGTAAAAGAATAAAAACAGCCATTAAGCATTCTTTGGACTATGACAAGAGCAGCCTGTAGCAATAAAAAAATATATAATGAAAAAATACTAAAAAAATAAAGAGGTCACATGACGCTAAAAGTTTACAACTCACTTAAGAGACAAAAAGAAGAATTCATTCCAACGGAAGAAGGCAAGGTACGCATGTATGTCTGCGGCCCAACGGTATACGCGCCTGCTCACATAGGTCATGCCAGAAGCGCCGTCTCCTTTGACGTAATATACCGCTACCTTAAATACAGCGGTCTTGATGTAACATACGCGAGAAACTACACAGACGTAGATGACAAGATAATAGCCCGCGCAAATGAGCTGGGCATTGACCCAAGTAAACTCGCCGAGGATAACATCGCGGCCTTTGACGCGGATATGGGCGCCCTGGGCGTGCTGCTGCCTCCAATCAGACCAAAGGCCACTGAGACTATGGCCGAAATAATCGAGCTTACAGAGAGCCTCATAGAGAAGGACTTTGCCTACGAGCTTGAGGGGGACGTATATTTTGCCGTAAGAAAGCTTAAAGACTACGGCAAACTCTCAGGAAAAAATATCGATGACCTCGAATCCGGCGCACGTGTAGACGTTGATACACGAAAGCGCGACCCCCTGGATTTTGCGTTATGGAAGGCCAGCAAGGAAGGGGAGCCGAGCTGGCAGAGCCCCTGGGGCCAGGGGCGCCCGGGCTGGCACATCGAGTGCTCCTGCATGTGCATGAAGTGGCTCGGAAAGACCATTGATATACACGGCGGAGGAAAGGACTTAATCTTTCCTCACCACGAGAATGAGATAGCCCAGAGCGAGGCGGCAACAAACCTAAAACCCTTTGTCAGGTACTGGCTTCATAACGGTTTTGTAAATATCGATAAAGTAAAGATGAGTAAATCTCTCGGTAACATACTCAATATTCATGACGCCCTTAAGAGCACAACAGGCGAGGCCATACGTTTTTTCCTGCTGTCAAATCACTACCGCTCCCCTGTGGATTACAGCTCCGAGTCCCTTAAAGAGGCAGCTGCCGCCGTAGAGAGATTTTATAAGACCGTTGCGAGAATTCACGATGAGGGCAAAGTAGGGCCGGAGCAGGCCCCCGGGCAAGAGAAAATCAGAGAGAGAATGGCCCCTGCTATTGAGGCAATGGACGATGACTTTAACAGCGCAGGCGTAATCGGCCTGCTCTTTAAAGAAGTCACCAGCGCCAACCGCATCCTTGATGGCGTAAGTGAGCAAGGGCTTGATGAGGAAGCGCAGAAAAAACTCGCCCTCATCCTCGCAGTATTTAAAGAGGCGGGAAGTTTTCTCGGACTCTTTACAAGAGAGCCTGCTGAGTATTTTAATGATTTAAGGTCAGGTGCCGAGATTAGCGAGAAAGAGATAGAGGAGCTGATAGAAGATCGTTTAAGAGCCCGTGAGAATAAGGATTTCCAGAGGGCCGATGCAATACGCGCTGAGCTGCTTGATAAGGGCATTGAGCTTGAAGACCACCGCGGCGGCACAAGGTGGAGCATTAAAAAAGAAGGGTAATCCCCCCCTGTACAAGACTGAATGGGATAATGCATGGATAATTCAGAGGTATGGAGAATTAGGCCCCCCTTGAAATCCAGAGACAGAAGGCCATTTCGTAGCAGCTGTTATTAGAGAAAAATATCTATTACAATAAAGTGATTTGTAGCACTCTAAGAGAAGTAATATTCAGGGGTATTAGCAACTATTCAGGGGTATTTTCAACAGAGATACTAAACAACACAGTGGCGGGAAGAACTGAGTAAAATCTTGTATAAGTATTCTTAGTAATGCTCGCTACGCACCATCTCTTCAATGCCCTCGGCTACTTCGGGGCTTATGCCCGTAAACCTTATCCCCATGCCCGGCTCAGCTCTAAAACCCGGCTCGAATCCCCTTCTCCAGACTACCTCGCAGGAACAGCGCGTCTCCTTGGAGTGTCCTGGCAGTATAAAACTTATCTCCATGGTCTCGCCAATATCACGTGGGTTTACAGAGGCTATAAACATACCGCCCCGGCCTATGGTCTTGGCGTAGCCGAAGAATACTCCGCAGGAGTCCTCACCCCTTATCTTAAGAACCAGGAGTTGGCTCCGTAGATTTACACGCCTGTTTGCCCTCAAGGCGACATAATCTATCTCTTTACCCTTGTCACCACTTGCCATGATGTATAATCTCCTTAAGGGGTTTTCGTTTCTTTTCCTCAACTGCAAGAGGCTCTCTGGAATACCCCAGAGCGATGAGAGCTACTATGTCCATCTCAGTGGGAATATGAAGTATGGCCCCTACCTTCATTGGGTCAATAGCCGCTATCCAACAGGTACCAAGGCCCTCGGCCGTTGCCGCCGTTATCATCTCCGTAACTGCGATTGAGACATCTACCCATGCGTAATTTACGTCATCTACCTTACGTACCCATGCTCGGTCAGACTCGGCACAGGCCGCAACTACTACAGGGGCGTCCTTAAACCCATCTTTTGTGAAGACCTCATTAAGCTCCTCTCTGTTCTCATTATCTACAAAAATAAAATGCCAAGGCTGTCGGTTTGCCGCGCTCTGTGCCCTCTGCAGGACTCTTTTCAAGCGCTCTATTTTCTCTGACTCTACCGGCCTTTTAGAGAATTCCCTGACACTCTTTCTCTTTTCGAGAATGCTGTAAAAACCCTCCAAATCTTCATTCATTAAATTATCGCCGCTTATCATAGATGGAGCGTCCAAAAAAGATTCATTTTATTAACTTTTTAATTCTACCACCTATCTTATGCTTAATCCAGCCGCTATATAATGGCATCGACAAATTCGCGCGCGTTAAACTCGCGAAGATCCTCAACTCCCTCTCCTACGCCTATGTAGCGTATTGGTATTTTCAGCTCCTTTGCAAGGGGCACGATTATGCCGCCCTTGGCCGTGCCATCGAGTTTTGTAAGAACTATCCCCGTAACACCAACAGCCTCGTTAAATAACCTCGCCTGACTAATAGCGTTCTGACCTGTAGATGCGTCAAGGACAAGGAGTCTCTCATGAGGGGCCCCGGCAAGCTCACGCCCGGCAATGCGGTCTATTTTCTTAAGTTCATCCATAAGATTAGACTTTGTATGTAACCGCCCGGCGGTATCAAGGAGGATAATATTTGCGTACCTGCCGATACCGGCCTTTATGGTATCAAAAGCAACTGCCCCGGGGTCTGTACCTATTGCCTGGCTGATAACGTCACAGCCCGTTCGTTTACCCCATAACTCAAGCTGCTCACTTGCCGCGGCACGGAATGTATCTCCTGCGCCGAGTATTACGCGTTTTCCCGTAGATGAGAGATGAGCTGATAATTTACCTATTGTAGTAGTCTTGCCAACTCCGTTAACCCCAATCACCATAATCATAAAGGGGCTTCTCTCTATCTTTAATGGGGCCTCTACGTCTTTAAGGATTTCATAAATAAAATCACGCAGAGAGGCCCTGAGGCGCTCTACATTCATACCGCCCATATCCCTTATACGCTCGGCCATTTCCAACGAGGTGGCAACACCCATGTCTGAGGTGATAAGAGACTCCTCGAGTGTCTCGAGAAACTCTTCTCTGCTCATACTTGGAGCCGCTCCCTCCACACCACCCATAATGGTATTGTGAGTCTTTGAGAGCCGCTGCCGCAGGCCGGAGAGCCCTAACTTCATTTTTTTGAACATATAGGATATCCCGCAAGATTAATTCTCCCTTTTTACCACAAAAGCCCCTAATGTTAAAGACTTTTCCATCTTTAAGATAGCCTCTAAGAGGCATGGATATCAATGACGTAAGTCACAGAGGGAGGAAATACTGTAAGCATCTGGCAAAAAAAGAAGGGAAAAGACGCGCTAATGCATAAAAAGGGCTAACAAATACAACGTCTTACCCCTTGTGTAGTCTGAGTATTTTTTTAATAATATTCGTAGTGGAGCGGCCCTTCAAAAGGCGAACCCGTCTCACAACCCCGCCGCTCGCCCTCACAACATCGCCGCCTACTATCTCATGAGAGGCCCAGTCAGAGCCTTTTACAAGTATATCTGGTCTCAGCGCGGTGATAAGGGCCAGAGGAGTTTTCTTATTAAAAATCACAACATAATCCACGCACCTAAGGGCAGCAAGGACCTCGGCCCGCTCAGCCTGGGGCACAATAGGGCGGCTGCAACCCTTTATGGCCCGTACGGAGTCATCGCTGTTAAGGCCTACCACGAGGATATCTCCCAGTGCGCGAGCCCTTGAGAGATACCTCACATGACCTGCGTGTATAATATCAAAACACCCGTTCGTAAAGACAACTTTACGCCCTGTTTTACGAAGAGGCTCTAATTCTTCTAAGAGCCGCTTAAGTGAGATTACGTTTTTCATTATTATAACCTGCAATGATTTTAGTTAAGGACAAATAATATGAGACTCTTTTATTAATGCACAACTCTGGCAAGAGTCATAACCGTCACCCTCGCCCCTGCTTTTTTTAAGACTGCCGCGCACTCGCCAACAGTAGCGCCTGTAGTCAATACATCATCTACGAGTAGTACATCACGTCCATTAAAGGCTTCTGAGTCTCTTAGCGTAAAGGCTCCGGCTACGTTCTTACGTCTCTCACCGCGTGTCAGCCCAACCTGCGATGGCGTAGCCCTTGTCCTTACAAGGCTTGAGACATCAACCTTAGTTGAGAGAGACTTTGCCATATGTCTCGCGATTACTACAGACTGATTAAATCCCCTGCTCCTGATTCTTTTACTGTGAAGGGGTACCGGTAGTATAAAATCTGCCTGTATATCTAATGAGACGGCGCTTCCTGCCATCAATCCTCCTAAATATGGACCGAGCATAGTGCCCCACTTGTATTTAAGAGTATGTACCGCTTCCCTTACTTCAAGCTCAAAGGCAAATAAACTACGGGCCTTAATAAAGGCGGGAGGTCTTTTTATACATAGGCCGCAGGTGTGGTTTTCATCGCCTGAAGACGTAAAAGGCATCCCGCAGAGGCTGCATACCGACCCTTTTATAAGCTGATGGCTCAAGGCCTCGACACACTTAAAGCAGACAAGCCCTGATGTTTGTTCCAAAGACACCTCATCACATAAGGGGCAATGAGGGGGAGACAAAATATCCACAAGAGAATTGGCGACACTTAAGAGACCCATGAAGACAGTATATAACAGATAAAAAAAATTGAGTACTTTTTTTGCCCTTCTTTGTCTGAGGTAATGGATAAGCCGCCTCGTCAGTTGATATGAGTTATAATAGGAATTGCAGATTGACAGACGCGGTACTAAGGGTTATAAATAAAGTAAGCACTTAATTTAAATATCAATTACGTTGTGCTTATTACGATATATAAACGTAGGAGGAATTTTCATGAAGACATGGGAAAAATTATCTCTTAAAGTTACAGATGAGTGGAAAGTTTTAGAGAAAAAACTCAAAGAGTCTGTAAAAAAAGGACAAAAAGAAGCGCAGAGCCTTAAGCAAAAAGCCATACAGAATGAGAAGGAATCGAGGCTTCTTCAGAAGACCCTGAAAAAGTGGGAGACTACTGTCAAGAAGTTAAAGAAGACGGCAGGCGAGGTATCAACTCGGAGTAAATCAATTGAGAGTACGCTGAAGAAAAAATTCCAGACCACTGAGGCTCAATACAAGAAGCGTATAGACAGACTCGAGAAGAAGATAATAAGCCTTGAAGAGAAGGCCGCTAAAAAAATGATAGGCAAAAAAGGCGAGCCTTCTACGAAAACAGGGACAGTTAAGAAGACAGCGGCAAAGAAGACTGCCGTAAAAAAGACGGCCTCGAAGAAAAAGACCGTAAGAAAATCAACAACAAAAAAAAGTGCAGCCCCTAAGAAGTCAGCACTGAAAAAAGCAGCATCAAAAAAAAGTACGGCAACTAAAAAAGCAGCTGTTAAAAAAAGCTCGGCAGCCAAGAAACCAGCCACCAGAAAAAAAGCCGTGAAAAAGACAACTGCAAATACAAAAAAATAATACCTGTGAGAAACGCCGGGCATCAGTACTGTAGCCCCCATCTACAGAGTAGAATAAGATACTTCAGTCCGCCGAGGCTACACCTCGGCGGACTTTTTTTATTTCAACAAAGCCTCTAAGATAAGAAAGAACAAAGCAGCATTCTCCCCTTAACATTAATCAAGACACTCTCACCTTATTTTCATTCAGTCTTATCATCTCTGACCTCGACCTCTTTTTTCTTCTTCCCAAAGATCCGCGCAAGCAGTATTCCGAGAAAATAAAGTACCAGAAGAGGCCCTGCCATTAGCATCTGATTAAAGGCGTCAGGTGTTGGCGTAAGCACGGCCGAGGCAACAACGATAGCGATTACGGCATACCTCCACCATGAGAGAAAACGAGCGGCCGTTACCATTCCGGTTCGCGCAAGAACGAGCATAGCAAGAGGCAGCTGATAGACTAAACCAAAGGCGATAAGCAGCCTCGTCACAAGAGAGAAGTAGCTGTTCATGGAGATAAAAGGCTTTAGCTGAGGCCCTGAATAACTCATGAGAAATTTAAAGGCAAAGGGAAAGACGACAAAAAAGGCGAATAAGAGCCCGCTGATAAAGAGTA
>CAZEBZ010000046.1:0-13493 GCA_964510775.1 uncultured Thermodesulfobacteriota bacterium | reverse complement strand
AATTTGCGAGAAATCACGATACGATTCTCCTTTACAGGAAAAAAAGACATATTTTTAATGCTGTTACCAAAGAGAAGAGGGTGCGTAAAGGGAGCGGAGGCTTTCGCTGCGATGAAGAGGGGCGGTGGTTCAAGACCGCTCCGCGAGGCGATTATACTGATAAGAGCATTGAGAGGCTTACAAAAGAAGGACGAATATACAGGACGCGCACCGGGCGTGTTAGGATAAAATACTTTCTTCGCGAAGAGGGCGATTTTATAATCGAGGATAAGCTCGTAGGAGATGTATGGAGTGATATACCTGATGCTATGCACCTGAGCGCAGGGGAAAAGACTGGTTATCCTACGCAGAAACCAGAGGCACTGCTTCGCCGAATTATCCTCGCTTCAAGCCGCCCCGGTGATATTGTCCTTGATGCCTTTGCAGGCTCGGGCACAACGCTCCTTTCGGCCACGCAGACAGGCAGAGGCTGGATAGGTATAGATGAGAGCGCACTCGCCGTAGAGACTATAGAGAAAAGACTGGCGCGAAGTTATCTTAAAGCTACAGAAAAAAGGGAGGGGAATAATCCCCTTATTAGACCATATTCTTTTTTTACAGTAGATTAGGCGGGGCGGTTGGCGCATGGTCCGAAGAGGGCCCGTGTGAAGAACCTTGCCTCATGTACATCAAAGGTATACAATCGCCTTTATTATAAAAACAAAAGGGAGAGACTTATAAATGGCGCAAGACTTTAGAGGGGCCCTTCGAGAGAGGCCTCTTGTATTTGACGGCTCTATGGGTACTATGCTGCAAAAACTTGGCCTTAAGGCCGGTGCCTGTCCCGATGAGCTCGTTCTGACAAATCCTGAGATGATACTTAAGGTTCACAGGGGCTACCGCGCCGCAGGCGCGGATATCCTTACTACCAACACCTTTGGCGCCAACAGGCTGAAGCTCAAGGAATACGGTCTTGAGGGTAAGCTTGCAGAGATAAACAGCACGGCTGCGGCCCTTGCGAGAGAGGCCGCCGGAGACGAGGCCTTTGTTGCAGGTGACCTTGCGCCGACAGGGGCTTTTTTAGAGCCCGTTGGAGATCTATCCTTTGATGAGGCCCTTGAGATATTTACTGAGCAGGCGGCGGCATTAAAAGAGGGCGGCGCCGACCTTGTCATTATAGAGACTATGATGGATATCCGTGAGGTTAAGGCCGCTATTATGGCGGCCGTGGATGTGGGCCTGCCCGTAGCCGTTACTATGACCTTTGATGAGACAATGCGCACAGTGCTTGGCACCTCTCCTCAGTCTTTTGCCGTAACGGCGAGCGCCCTCGGGGCCGACCTTATTGGCGCGAACTGCTCACTTGGATCAGAGGGTATCTTAAAGGCCATCACCGCCATGCGCGCTGTGACAGATACTTCGCTCATGGCGCAGCCCAACGCGGGCATACCTTACTTAAAAGACGGCGTGACCCTCTTTCCCGACTCTCCAGATGAGATGGCGGACTTTGTTCCCGCCTTTATAGAGCAGGGAGTGCGCGTCTTTGGAGGCTGCTGCGGTACTACGCCCGAGCATATCGCCGCAGTTGGCAAGGTCTTTAGGGCCGGTAAGCAGATAGTTATAAAGAAAAAATCTTTTGGGGCCCTGGCGAGCAGGACGGATTTTAGCCTCTTTGGCAGCGGACAGCCCCCTCTTATAATAGGCGAGAGGATTAATCCTACGGGTAAAAAGACCTTTGCCGTGGAGATAAGAGAGAGAAAGATATCAAGGATACGTGCTGAGGCGAGGGCGCAGACCGAGGCCGGCGCTCACGCACTTGACGTGAATGTAGGTGTGCCCGGTGTTGACGAGGTGGTCTCAATGCCAATGGCCGTATTTGCCGTTAATGAGAACTGCCGCCTGCCCCTTGTTATAGATTCATCAGACCCTGCGGCAATGGAGGCGGGGCTAAAGGCCGTTGACGGCCGAGCCCTCGTTAATTCCATAAGCGGAGAGGAAAAAAAACTCGATACCATACTGCCCCTTGCCGCCCGTTACGGCGCCGCAGTGCTTGGTCTTACACTTGACGATAGTGGAATTCCCGATAGTGCAGAGGGACGGCTCCGTGTGGCGGAGACAATACTAAAGCGCGCCCTTCAGGCGGGGTTAAGAAAAGAAGATATTATTATAGATTGCCTTGCCATGACAGTAAGCGCCGTGCCTGATAGCGCCCTTGTAACCCTTGACGCCATAAGGCTTGTTAAAAAAGAGCTGGGCCTCGCCACTGTCCTCGGTGTAAGTAATATCTCTTTTGGTCTTCCTGCGCGCGGTCTTGTAAATTCTTATTTCTTGTCTATGGCAATCGCTGCGGGCCTTGACAGCGCTATTATAAACCCCGGGACTACGGCCATGATGGACGCATATTACAGCGCATCTGTCCTGGTGAATAAGGACGTACGGGCCGAGAGGTTTATCAGCTACGCCTCTACTCGCGCCGAGACTGTAGAGAAGGCCGGCGGCGGCGTGAAAAAGGCCGCAGTCGGTACTGAGGCTCCAAGAGAAATTAAGGGGGTAAAGGATAAATTAAAGTACGCCATAATAGACGGTGATACGGAGAACATCACGGCCCTCGTAGAAGAGGCCCTCGCAGAGGGGCTTCCTGCTATGGATATTAGTAACAACGGTCTTATCGCCGGCCTTAATGAGGTGGGAAAACTCTTTGCCGCAAACAGGTATTTTCTCCCTCAGGTAATGTGTTCTGCTGAGACTATGAAGCTGGCTTTTGTCAGGCTTAAAAAGGAGTTTAAGGAGAAGAGCGGGCCAAGTCTTGGCCGAGTGCTTCTCGCTACTGTTGAGGGAGATATTCACGATATTGGAAAAAATATCGTCGCCACCCTCCTTGAGAATCACGGCTTTGAGGTCATTGACCTTGGCAAGAATGTTCCCACAGAGCGCATACTTGAGGAGGCCGTAAAGCAGAAGGTAGATGTCGTAGGTCTCTCGGCTCTTATGACCACTACGGTCATGGAGATGGATAATATCATAAAGAAATTAAGAGATAAGGGTATTAAGGTAACTACTATAGTAGGCGGCGCAGTAGTTACTGAGGAGTTCTCTAAGAACATCGGCGCCGATGAGTACGGCGGCGACGCCCTCTCGGCAGTAGAGAAGCTTAAGAAACTCATGGAAGTAAAAGGGTGAGTGTTCATGGGAAGGAAAAAGCCTGCTTTGCCGCGGGGTGTTTCTGGCACGTGGAGCTTGCATTTAGCAAGGTAGAGGGAGTGCTTGAGACGCGCGTCGGTTACACCGGTGGCTGGTACGAAGACCCTACCTACGAGGATGTCTGCTGCGGCGGTACAGAGCACGCAGAGGCCGTACTGATAACATATGATCCCGAACTTATTGATTATGAGAGGCTATTAAAAATTTTCTGGGCTATTCACGACCCCACGACCCTTAACAGACAAGGTCCAGACGTTGGCACGCAGTACAGGTCCGCTGTATTTTACTTTAATGAGGAACAAAAGAAACTTGCCGAGGCCTCGAGACAATCGATAGATGAATCAGGGGATTTTCATACCCCTGTTGTCACAGAGATAAGGCCTGCTGCCGCCTTCTACGAGGCCGAGTTGTACCATCAAAAGTATCTTGAGAAAAAAGGGGCAACAAGCTGCTGAACAGATCTTTTATTCATCTATGATATAATATAAATACAGGAAATATTTACCATAAATATTGGTTACAAAACAATCTAACAGGTGGAGTTTAATGAGAAAAGAGAAGTTTAGAAATATCGCTATTATAGCTCACGTTGACCACGGTAAGACTACGCTCGTAGACGCCATGCTCGCACAGAGCGGAACCTTTCACGTGCATCAGGAGGTTGCCGACCGCGTTATGGACTCTATGGATCTTGAGCGTGAGCGCGGCATAACTATAACGGCGAAGAACACGGCAGTCTTTTACAACGACGTTAAGATAAACATCGTAGACACCCCCGGGCATGCCGACTTTGGCGGCGAGGTGGAGCGTAGTCTTAACCTTGTAGACGGTGTCATGCTCCTTGTTGATGCCAGCGAAGGCCCCTTGCCGCAGACGCGTTTTGTCCTTAAAAAGGCCCTTGCCAAAGACCTTCCCATAATCCTTGTAATAAACAAGATAGACAGGTCTGATGCCCGTATCGATGAGGTGGTGAGCGAGGTATACGACCTCTTTATAGACCTTGACGCATCAGAGGAGCAGATAGAGTTTCCAATCCTATATACCAATGCCAAGGCCGGTGTCGCGCACAGAGAATTAGAGGACGGCTCAAGCGACCTTACTCCCCTATTCGAGACTATTCTTAAGGAGATTCCAGGCCCTGTGGCTGATGATAGCGAGGTGGTGCAGTTCTTAGTAACAAGCCTCTCTTATGACCCTTATGTGGGCCAAGTGGCAATAGGCCGGCTAAGCAGCGGTCGCCTTGAGATGAATCGGGCATATGCGCTCTGCGCAAAAGAGGGCATAAGGCGCGGTGTGAAGTTATCTGCCTTATATTCCTTTATCGGACTTAGCAAGACTCAGGTGGAGAGCCTTGAGGCAGGAGACATTATTGCCGTAGCGGGCGTGGATAATGTGAAGATAGGCGATACTATCAGCGCCAATGAGGAGCCAAAGCCGCTGCCTCGCATCGTCGTAGACGAGCCGACTGTATCGATGATTTTTTACGTGAATAACGGCCCCTTCGCAGGGCGTGAGGGTAAGTTTCTTACCTCGCGCCATCTAAGAGACAGGCTTAATAAAGAGGTTCTCGGCAATGTCTCCATCGAGGTAAAGGAGACAGAGCGCGCCGACGCCTTCGAGGTCTTTGGGCGCGGAGAGCTGCAGATGGCCGTGCTTATTGAGACTATGCGAAGAGAGGGTTATGAGCTTATGGTCTCAAAACCCCGTGTTATTACAAAGGAAGAAGAGGGCAAGGTAACTGAGCCTGTGGAGCGCGTCTTTATTGATACGCCTGAGGACACGACAGGTGTAATCATAGAAAAACTCGCAGTGAGAAAGGGCCGGATGACTAATATGCAGAACCACGGCCACGGCCGTGTGAACATGGAGTTCGTTATTCCATCACGTGGGTTAATAGGTTTTAGAAGCCAATTTATGACGGATACAAAGGGCGCCGGTATTATGAACAGGCTCTTTGATGGTTATGCCCCCTGGTTTGGCCCCATACCTCAGCGCATGAGCGGGGCACTTGTTGCCGACAGGCCCGGCAAGGTGACTACTTACGCAAGTTTTGCTATGGTTGACCGTGGAGAGCTCTTTGTAAAGGTTACGACAGAGGTCTATACCGGCATGGTCATAGGAGAGAGAAACCGCGGCGACGACCTTGTCGTTAATATTACCCGTGAGAAAAAACTTACCAATATGCGTGCCGCGAGCTCTGATGCTACGATGACTATACTTCCGCCGCGCCTCTTGTCTCTTGACCAATCCATTGAGTTTATCGCCGAGGACGAGCTCGTAGAGGTGACGCCGCAGAGCGTACGTATCAGGAAACGTGAGCTCGACGCCGCGAAGAGGGCCTCTCTGAAGAAAAAAGAGCAGTACGTCTGAGTAAATGCAGGTGAAAAAAAAAGGTGGGGGCGAGGCGCGAGTCTCTGCGGTTTTTTCTTAAGGCGATTTAAACCTTATAGACTAAGGAGGACGCCATGATTAAGAGACTGGAGAAAAGCAGCGGCAAGGTGATAGGTTATGAGCTTAGCGGTAAGCTCCATGACGAGGACTACAAGGTGCTCGTCCCTGAGGTAGAGGCCGTTATCGCGAGGGAGGGCAAGGTTAGAATACTTCTTTTTCTCGTGGACTTTAAGGGCTGGGACTTGCACGCGGCATGGGATGATATGAAGTTTGGTGTAAAGCACTGCCGTGAGTTCGAGCGCATTGCCATTGTTGGAGACAAGAGCTGGGAGGAGTGGATGGCCAAGCTAGCAAGCCCATTTACTTCCTCAGGCTCCAGATTCTTTGATTCTTCGAAGATAGAAGACGCCTGGTCCTGGATCTGCGAAGGCTGAGAGGGGCGGGCGAATATAGGGGGACTCTGCAGTTGAAGAGAGTGCTCTGGTATGCAGATGTGAAAATTAAGGGAACTTTGGGGTGTGTAGGCCAAGGCCTCTTAATCTTGGGTAAAGGGCTCTTCGTGAGGCATAGTTACGGTGCGTTACTGTAAAAGCCCTTCTTTACGAAAAAAATCACTTATACTCTTAACTACCTCTAATACCTCTTTTTCGCCCATACCTACCCAGAGAGGAAGCCTTATTATCCGCTCGCTTACTTCTTCTGTTATTGGCAGATTGCCAGAGGCTCGGCCGAATTTTACTCCCGCAGGTGAGGAGTGGAGCGGTACGTAGTGAAAGACTGCGCCTATGCCCTCTGAGTTAAGGCGGGCGAGGAGGCGTGACCTCTCGTCGCCGTCTCTTGCAAGTATGTAGTACATGTGGGCGTTATGGAGGCAGTCTTCTGGCACTGTGGGGCGCTGAAGCAGGCCCTCGTCTTCAAGGGGCGCGAGGGCGGCGTGGTAGGCCTCCCATATTTCAAGACGGTTTTTGGTAATGCTCTGCGCTTCCTGCAGCTGCGCCCATAAAAAGGCAGCGAGTATATCGCTTGGAAGAAATGACGAACCAATATCCACCCACGTATATTTATCTACCTCTCCCCTAAAAAACCTTGACCTGTTCGTGCCTTTCTCTCTTATTATCTCGGCGCGTTCAACGAGGGCCTTATCATTTATGATAAGCGCGCCGCCCTCGCCGGAGATGACGTTCTTTGTCTCATGAAAGCTAAGGGCCGCCAACTCCCCAAATGAACCCAGCGGGGCTTCTTTGTACTTGCACATAATGCCCTGGGCATCGTCTTCAATAAGTATAAGCCCCCGTCTTTCGCTTATCTCCATGAGGGCAGTCATCTCCGCGCCCACACCTCCGTAGTGTACTGCCGCAATGGCCTTTGTGCGGGCCGTTATGGCACTTTCGACGAGTTTTTCGTCTAAATTCAGGGTGTCAGGGCGAATATCAACGAATACGGGCACTGCGCCTCGCAGTACAAAGGCGTTTGCTGTGGAGACAAAGGTGAAAGAGGGCATGATGACCTCGTCACCGGGGCCGATATCAGCGAGTATGGCGGCCATCTCAAGGGCGGCGGTGCATGAGTGTGTTAGAAGCACTCTGCCTCCGCCGAGTTTGTCCTCAAGCCAGCTCTGGCATCTCTTTGAGAACATTCCGTCGCCTGAGAGGTGAGATTTTTTTATGGCCTCATCTATAAAGGCGAATTCATTTCCCGTTACATGGGGTCTGTTAAAGGGTATCTTCATGCCTATCTCACTCGGTGTTTTTTGTGCCAGTATCTCGTTTACGTAGAAAGACATAAGCCGGCAGGCGCCATAGAGGGTCTACTACAACATAATTGCGCTGCAGATAT
This sequence comes from uncultured Thermodesulfobacteriota bacterium, assembly GCA_964510775.1. Classification (GTDB taxonomy): domain Bacteria; phylum Desulfobacterota; class GWC2-55-46; order GWC2-55-46; family JADFVP01; genus JAJRZX01. The sequence continues at coordinate 6,086 of CAZEBZ010000046.1, read as the reverse complement.
TGCCAGACTATATCATGAGTATTGCTGAAACGCAGCTCATCATGGCCGTCAAGGGGGATGTCGCCGATTATGGCCCAGCGTACGTTGTGGTTCTCAAGGGAGTTTATAATCTTCTGTTGCTCCTCAGGGGTGGCCTTAAAGAGAAAGTATGTATTATGCGTAGGGGCGTCTCTCTTAAGTATATAGTACATAGTGGGTAAATAGGGCGCCATGAAGAGCCCCTCATCGGCGGGTACCCACTTGGCGACGGTCTGAGTCAGCAGATTTAACGGGCCGTACTGCGCGGGGGAGAGCCAGAGCTCCTTACCTCGAACAAGATGTTTAGTGTAGTTGCCGCGCTCAAAGATGTATTTGCTTCCCGCGGGCTGCATAGGGATAACACTGTAGTATGTTGAGACAGCGAGAAAGACGGCTGTGATAGCGAGAAGGGCTTTTTTTGCTATATTACCTTTAATGAGAAAGGCAAGGGCTATCATCGCCAACAAAAGCGGGTGCACACCCCTGGCAAAGTGAAAGATATCGGCACGCGAGAAGACATATTGCATATAAAAGACACCGGTGAAGAGGCTTCCCGTCAATAGTGCGTTACGTTTTATATCCTCTTTTTTGATAAATGGCAGTCTTACAAGGCAGAGGAGATAAAATAGAGGCATTATGAGGAAGAGGACTCCAACAAAAAAGTAGTGATAGAAGACCAATCCCTTTGCTCCTGAGTTGAAGGCAAGCCAGGGCCAGGGAACAGGCAGGGGCAGGTTTGTGGTTTTTACTCTAAATGAAAATAGTATGGTATCCACAAAGCTGGAGAAGAATCCGGGAATAAAAACGGACATTATAAAGATAGGCGAGAAACCTATGAAGATTCCCCCTATAAATAAGGTGTAACCTCTTATGAGCAGCCCTCTCTCTACTCTAAGGTGGATATACAGGGCCGCGGCCGAGACGGCAAGGACACCGTAGACCCCGAGATTTCTACCGAAAAATGCAGCAAGACCTACGAATATTCCTGTATAGAAGTACCGCCTTAGCGTGGGGGCCTCGATGAGGCGTGTTGTGAAGAAGACAGTTGCCATTGCAAAGGCAAGTTCAAAGGGGTGAAACCTTGGGAACATCCAAACCTGGAGGAGGATACCTACGGGGATAAGGGCCCAGAAGGACTTTACTACACGCCTCGCCGCGAGGAGGCCGAAGCAGACGCCGATGCCGCCAAAGACAGCGAGATAAAAGCGCATGGCAAGCAGACCATCGCCAAAGATCAGGCTCCATGCGGCGAGCCAGTAGTATCTACCGGGGTCATAGCCTCGAAAATCAAGCTTGACAACTTTTCCCGCCGCCGTCTCCATGGCGCCGTAAAGGAGGTATCCCTCATCAGAGATGTTGATGCCGATATCGGACTGCAGAAGATAAGTAAAACCTGATAAAAGTGCGGCAAGTAGAATTATCTTAAGAATCGTCTTATTTGTGTTGTCTTTATTCATTATAATCGCCTTGAGAAGCAGGCTCTTGAGAGCCTGCTGTTTTCTTTGAGATTGTGTATCTTACCGCAAGCGCAGCTCCAAGGAGTAAGAAAATTATCTGAGGTATCCACATCCAGCGCGAGAAGGGTCTGAACTCAAGTGTAACCTCGGCTGTGTCGGGCGGTATTATAACACCCTCGTAAAAATCATTCACCATAAGAGTTTGAAGTTTTTCTGACTTGCTTCTTGCTTGCCAGCGGGGGTGGTACTGGTGGCTTAAAAAGAGCAGTGTTGGAGTAGAAGCGGGTGTAAGGGAGTATGTCTTATAATCTGTAAAGTTGTCAAGGCGTCGTGCAGGCAGAAGGGTGTGCTCCTGTAGAAAGCCGCTTAGCATGGCGCCCTTATCTTTTAACTTGTAATCCGCTGCCTGCGCCGCAAGAATGGGTGCGTTGATGGTCTTGTAAAACCAGAGTCGCTCCCACCGGCCGAGGCGTATAAGGCCGGGGTTGGTTAGTTCCATACTCGAGATATAGAGCCCAATGCCCGTATAGCTGAACTCAGGTCTATCAAGGCGGCTTCCGTCAGTAATATTATAAAAGTGTCTGCCATAGGTATTAGTGCCTTTTATGCTTAATTTTTTTACAAGATTCTGATATTCCCTGGACGAGAGAGAGTCATAGGTCTGAATGCTTCTTAGGCCAAAGAGTGACTCCTGATTCGCCGGTATCAGCTGCGGTGAACCCACGAAGGCAAAGCGTGTTTTGTCGGCTGTCTGTTCTTTGATGAATTTAATAATATTGGAAGTGGTATATATGGTGTTTCTGGGGCGGATAAGGCGCATATTGCCGCTGTAGATAAAGATGGTTGCAAGGGTAAGGACAAAAACTCCCCATGTCTTTATTTTTTTTGAGGAGATGAGCGTCAGTATGTAAAATATAATAATTATGGCGAGGCTGAGGAAGAGGTAGGGTGCATCTATTATTCTCATCATATCGCTCCAGAACATGATGAAAAGCAGGGTCATTGGAAGGAGGGGCAGAAAAACTAAGGCCTTTTTTATGGGCGCTCCGCCGTTATCCTCATAAATGAGGTTATCTACGGCATAAGCAACGAGGATGAAGGCCGGTATTATAGCCCCGCTGACAAAGGTAGTGGCGGATAAGTTAAAGCCCATGTGTTTTGCGGCAAAGATATGTGCGGCTGGCCATAATGTGCCGATAAAACAGAGCGCTATGAAGGCATGCCAGGGCCAGAGGCGCCGCCATAGTCCCTTTATAAATGTAAGGAGGAAGAGCGCGGAGTACAGTGGTGTTAAAGATTGTCCGTTAAAGGCGAATCTGTAGTCTTCTTTTATGGGGTTGCCAAAGATAAAGGGATTGAAAAAAGAGTTCAAGTATACAAGGAAGGCATCAAAGTTGAATATCTTAGGTGAATTTCTGAGAAGAAAATCGCTGCCCGCCCCAAGCCTTGCCGAACGGTGCGCTCTATAAAGAATGTCCATGAACATAGGTGCGGTGAGAATGGCTCCAAAGAGGGCGGTTCCGCCGAGCATAAGCGCGATGAGTGCCTTTTTTTTTATCGTATTTTCGTTTTCCCACAGGAGGATAAGGGTGAAGCCTGTAATGATATAGAAGTTGAGTACGATGGACTGGGGGTAGGCCGTCATGAAGAGGCTGTAGGTGAAAAATGAGAGAGCAAGGCCGAGGAGCAGAGTGGGGCGCTGTATAAAACGTCGAATGAGCCACATGAGGCCAAGCGTCCAGCAAAAGGACGAGAGAAAGACGTTAAAAGTAAGCCAGTATATAGGATAAACTCCAAAACTCATGCCTGAGGCGGCGATAAGGCAGGTAAGAGGGCGCAGGTTCAGGCTTTTTAAGAGGAGAAACATAAATAGCCCTGTGAGAAAAATCGTCGCAAGTATGAGTATCGTATAGTAGAGAAAAGGGTCTGTTGTAAAGAAAGAGAGAATGTGCGAGGGAAGGTATGCCTTGCTGAGGGCGCGGAGTATAGAGGCCCTGCCAAGTTCGGTATCGGGGTTCCACGCGGCAAGCCAGAATTTGTGATTTCCATTTAAGTGAAAATTTATCTCCGGTATGAATATATGGCTCTCATCTCGGAATTTTCTGTTGGAGATGAAATCCGCGTCAGGTGCGTATTGATCACCAACCTCTATATCGTTATTATGGGGAAATATCACCTCGCCGCGGAAGATAATAGGGGCGAAGAAGATGATATAGAGGAGCGTAAAGAGTATAAAGGCGTGGCGGTATTTCATGTGTTAATTTGCTCCAGTATCAAAAGATCTTAACTTTACTTTATGAAGGGTGGTGCCTTGTGGATATTTTATTTGTTGCGCAATAGCTTTGGTTACCATTGTCGCTCCGTAGATGTTTAAGTGCGAGAGGTCATACATCATAGCGGTATCAATGTATATTATATTAATTTGAGGGTCTTGAGATAGAGTTATGATGTTGTCTCTGAATATATCTAAAAGTTTTCTAATATCTGATCGTTCTGCAATGGCCTCTACAATAGGGTGGTACGGAAATTCTATGAATGTGATATTGCAATTTTTATTTTTTAAGGTTTGAATGCCATATTTATATAGTGCCTGTTTGTCTTCAAGGTATGCAGGGATTTTTGAATAAATTTTTTCAAATAAAGAGAGAGGTTCTTTTATTATGGTTCTATTGTAATATGGATACAAGGGTGTTTGTGATACATAAAGCTTTGCGGGCTTTATATTTTTTTTTACAATACGTCCGATATCATAGAGGCTATAATTGTTTTGGTATAGGGCAAATAGTGCCGTTGGAGATATGCCTGACCAGTTTCTGTCTTTTTCTTTTCTTCGTAATTGAACGGGCCTTGATAGGGCGATAACAACAGAGGCATTGCGAGGAACTTTTTCGGTAAATACGAGAAAGTCATAAATGCCTGCACCGTGTCTTGCTGCAGATAATACTCGTTTTCCTGTAAGTTTCCTCATAAGAACGAGATTTAGTCCCTGATAGGCTTGGGAGTCGCCCCAGATAAATATTGTTTTCTCAGGAGTCTTTGAGTTCCAGACATAGTCTACTGCCATATAGGTAATAAAGAAAACTGCTATAAGGCAGATGGTAAAATAAGTGAGTCTTATTAAAAATTTTCTCATATTAGTATCAGAATTGAAAATATATGAATTCCTGCTGATTACCGCCATACCAGATAATTGCGAAAACCAAGACAAAATATAATGCCCATCTAACAGCTGTGTTACACCAAGTACCATCTAATTTAAGGGCATGTTCCTTTTCTCGCTGAAGCCATTCTATGAGCATGAAAAAAGCGATGAAGAGGATTATGCCAATTGGTAGACCTCTGGGAATGGTGAGTAGCGAGGGTGATATAAGTGAGCTAATATATTGAATGGCTTGATGTACTGAGCTTGCTCTGAAAAAGACCCACCCTATAAGAACGAGAGTAAAGGTAGTCACCATTTTAAGAATTTCTTTTAAGTTCGGTAAAATTTTGCCTTTTGCGACAGTATCTGTGTGTTTTCTGTGATTATTGGTGAGCATTAAGGGTAAAAAACAGAGGGCATTTAATGCGCCCCAGACAATAAATTTCCAGTTCGCACCGTGCCATAACCCGCTTACAAGAAAAATAACAAAGACATTTCTTATCTTTGCCCATCTCCCGCCTCGGCTGCCGCCAAGGGGTACGTACACATAATCGCGAAACCATGTGGTCAGCGAGATATGCCACCTGCGCCAAAATTCCGCTATATCCCGTGAGAAATATGGAAAGGCAAAATTTTTCATGAGGTTGAAGCCGAAGAGGCGCGATGTGCCAATGGCGATATCGGAGTAGCCTGAAAAATCTCCATAGATCTGAAAGGCAAAGAAGATAACACCTAGGAGCAAGGTGCTTCCAGAGTAATAGCTGTAATTGTTGAAAATTTCATTTGCGTATCTGGCGCAATTATCGGCGATGACAATCTTTTTGAATAACCCCCATAGTATCTGACGCATGCCGTCTACAGCTTTATTGTAATCAAATGTTCTTCTTTCGTAGAATTGAGACAAGAGGTTTGTTGCTCTTTCTATGGGGCCGGCAACGAGCTGTGGGAAGAAGCTGACAAAGGCAAAAAAGGCGATTATGTCTTTTGTGGGCTTCAGCCTTCTCTTATATACGTCAATAGAGTAGCTAAGTGTTTGGAAAGTATAAAAACTTATGCCAACAGGAAGGATAATGTTTAACCCTTGTGAGTTTATTGGGTGTCCAAAAAAACTGAAGGCTTCAATAAAGTTGTCGAGAAAAAAATTGTAGTACTTGAAGAAGCCGAGAAATCCTATGTTAACGATAATGCTTGTCAAGAGGAGTAGAATTCTCTTTTTCCTGATGTTTGTCTTTGATAATCCAATTCCAACAACAAAATCCACGCAAGAACTAAAAGCAATCAGAAAAAGAAAACGCCAATCCCACCAACCGTAGAAAATATAACTGCTGATGAGGAGCAGGAGGTTTTGTGTCCGCAGACTCTTGTATGTGGCAAACCAGTAGAGAAGAAAAATTATGGGTAGAAATATTGCAAAGTCAATTGAGTTGAATAGCATAGAGGCCTCGTTTTCCTATAGCTCCATCTGCGGG
>CAZEBZ010000045.1:4562-13738 GCA_964510775.1 uncultured Thermodesulfobacteriota bacterium | reverse complement strand
GTGAGAGAGGGAGGCGAGGCGACGCTTGCGGGTATTCCTATTATAAAGTGCTGGCCTGGTGATGTGGCGCCGCTAATCACCTGGCCCCTTGTGGTAACAGGGCCGCCCTCTGGTAATGCCCCGCAGAACGTTGGTATTTACAGGATGCAGGTCCTTGATGACAAGAGGCTCATTATGCGCTGGCTCCGTCACAGGGGCGGGGCGAGGCACCTGAAGATATGGGAGAAGGCGAATAAACCCATGCCCGTGGCCATAGCCCTGGGGTGCGAGCCCGCTACGACTATCGCCGCCGTTACTCCTGTGCCGGAGAACATCGGAGAGTTTCACTTTGCAGGGGTGCTTCGCAAAAAGGCCATCGAGCTTGTAGACTGCAAGACTATTCCCCTAAAAGTCCCCGCGAGCTCGGAGATAGTCCTTGAGGGTGAGATACGTCACGGTGAGACTGCCCCGGAGGGCCCCTATGCCGACCATACGGGGTACTATAACAGTATCGAGGATTTTCCCGTATTTCACTTGAAGGCCGTTACTATGAGGCGTAACCCCATGTATCTTACTACTATTACGGGCCGCCCTCCAAAAGAGGACGCCGTTATAGGCACTGTCTTAAATGATATATATCTACCCTCCCTTCGGGCGCAGTTTCCAGAAATTGTGGATTTTTCTCTGCCAATGGAGGCCGTCTCCTACCGCATCGCCGTTGTCTCTATTAAGAAGCAGTACCCGGGGCACGCGCGGCGTATTATGATGGGGTTATGGGGAGTGCTGAAGCAGTTCATGTATGTAAAGTATATCTTTGTCGTTGATGATGATATAGATGTGCATAAATGGGATGATGTTATCTGGGCCATCTCAACGCGTGTTGATCCGGCGCGCGATACGATGATTATAAAGGATACGCCCATTGACTACCTTGATTTTTCCTCTCCCGTGGAGTGTCTCGGCAGTAAACTGGGCATAGATGCCACGAATAAAAAAACACCTGAGGTTACGAGGGAGTGGGGCGAGAAGGTAGAGATGGATAAGGATATAAGAGACCTTGTTGACAGCAAATGGAAGGATTTTGGGTTAGATTGATGGGCTTTAAGGTATGAAGGGACTTTAGAGGGGAAAGTAAAAAAAAATGACGACTGAATCAGATAAATTCGAGCCCTTTGATGACGAGTGGTGGAACCCCAAGGGAAAGCTCTTTACCCTCCATAAGATAAACCCCCTGAGGTTCGGGTATTTTTTAGAGAAATGCGGCGATGTTACAGGTAAGCGTGTCCTTGATATCGGCTGCGGCGGCGGTCTGCTCTCTGAGTCTTTTGCCAAGGCAGGGGCGCTTGTAACGGCCATTGACTTATCGGAGCGCTCTCTCGCCGCGGCAAAGAGGCATGCCGCCGCAGGAGGCCTTGAGATAGATTACCGCCTCTCTTCCATTGAAGAACTACGGAAGAGCAAACCCAAAAAATTTAATATCATCACCTGCTCCGAGGTTCTTGAGCACGTAGAGGATCTGCAAGTTTTTTTAGGGGACGCCGTGAGTCTGCTCACCAAGGGCGGGTTCTTTTTCTTCAGCACGTTGAACAAGACCCTGAAGGCCCGTGTCTTTGCCATCTACGCCGCCGAGAATATACTCGGCATCATTCCCCGCGGCGCACATGATTACAATAAGTTCGTTCGCCCCTCTACAATTGTTGAGATACTCGGGGGCCTCGGCGTAGAGGTAATGGAGCTAAAGGGCATGAGCCTTGATTTACTACGCCAGGAGTTTAAGATCTCCCGTGACCTCTCCATAAATTACTTGGGGTATGGGGTGAAGGGGTGAGGTATTTGCGCTGAATTGCCATGCTTATATTTAGTAAGTATTATAATAGGATAGTGAGGCATGAGGAGTTACGGTTAATGAAGAGCAATATGAAAATAAAAATCTCCCATGAAAAAATTGCGGATTTTTGCCGCAAAAATCATATTAGGAAGTTATCTTTTTTTGGCTCCGTATTGCGGGAGGACTTTAGCCCCGTAAGCGATGTGGACGTATTCGTTGAGTTCGTGGCTGGAGAGGGCCCCGGTTTTTTCGGCCTGTCCCGCATGGAGCATGAACTCTCCGAGTTACTTGGCAGGAAGGCGGATTTAAGAACGCCCCATGAGCTGAGTAAATATTTTAGAGCCGAGGTGCTATCCTCTGCCGTGGAGGAGTATGCGCAGGGATGATCTTATTCGTCTAAGACACATGCTCGATGCCGCAGATGAGGCCCTCTCATTTGCTTCGGGTAAATCAAAGGAAGAATTTTTCTCTCACCGGCTACGCCGTGAAGGGGTAGAGGGGATTTAGAGCAGTTACTTTATTTTTTTGTCTATTATATATGTTTTCAATATAAGCCTTGGAGTTTTGTTTTATATAAAGCCATAGAGGTTAATTGTGAAAAAAGCTATTCTGTTAATGATGCTTATATTATTTCCCTCCCTTGCCTTGGCGGGGAATGACTTGCTTATTTCCAAGAGTGTTTTTGTGCAGGTCGCGGCACCGGAGACTTATGAATTTCAGACAAATGTATTTACATATTTTCCCGCGGGAACACGGCTGTATGGTGGAGAACTTCGCGTAGAGTATCTGGGGTCGGTGCGTCGCCTGGTATATTCTGAGAGCGGGATAACTGCATATATAAAAGAGGGTATGTATTGGAACCACGATCAATTGCAGTATTTTAGGCGTATTGGCGGAGATAAGTGGGTTTTTATCACCCGTCCAAAAGACATAATCGTTCCCGTAGCAGACAACGTAAAGCTGGTTATAGGGTTTACTCGTGGCGAAAAATACCCTCTTATAGAGGAGTCTGATGGCTCCTTTATTATTACGGTGGGTAAAGATAAGATGTCGGGAGTTGTTGAGAGTTTTGACCGCAACATAACCCTGCCGAGAAAGTACGGAACAGTAGTTGATTTATCAAAAGAGCTTACCCCGCAAGAGGCCTCAAGATTTAAGCTAAGCATTATAGACGGCATTAGCGGTATAAAAAAACCCTGTAATACAAAGACGGCCATAGCGGCAAAGCATAGAGGAGAGGCTGGGGCTACCGTAGGTTTTAGTCTGAAAAAATTCTGGCTGAGTTTAAGTGCTGCAGCTGAGATAAGCGCGAGTATGGAGAAAAGCGATATAGAAGAGTTTGATAAAAATACCAGTGTTCTTCGCAGATACTATGCGAGGGACTCTCAATCCGGAGTCTATAAAATAACACGATACACTGCCTGCAAAGGAATCTCCGATAGAGAATATATTTATACAAATCCCGAGATGAATGAGGTGGTAGTATCAAGGAAGTGGGGGGGAAGGCACATCTCCCTATGGATAGGATGCGAGGTCTGCCTCTAATTACATGCCCGCGCCAATATTTTGATTTGTATGATACCCTTGCGGAACTGTCTTTTGATGATAAAGAGATACCTTTCATTATTTCTAATACGGCAATATTCAGGTCTTTTACTTCCTCGGTTTGCATACAGCCTGAGCCCTAACCTCTTTCGCTTCACCCCCGCCCCTTAATCCTGCCAAAAAAAACCCTTTGGGGGTAGCTCGATGTCGCCGAAGACCATAGTCTCCTCGAAGAAATAAACATCTCTTACGTCTATTACCTTCATTGCCGGAGGGTCGTCAGGATCGTTAAGGACAAGGCCCTTTAACTCTTCTCTAAATGAATTCATGGCCATGCCCGTGGCCGCTGACATATCAGAGGCCTCGATGAAACGCGCCGCGTAAAAGCCGCGTTTTTTAGTCTCTCCGTTCCTCTCGATTAGAAAGTTCTTACCCTCTATGCAGATCTCATATTTTCTCATTACTGCTCATGTTTTTTATTGGTAATGGCGGTCTTGCCCAAGTCTTAGTACTCTCTTTCTTTTAGCCCCTGCTCTACCCCTGCGGCGATTCTCCTGGCCGCCTGCACCGGGTCAGCTGCCTCGCGTATGGGGCGGCCTACTACTATGTAGTCAGCGCCGCCGGCTATGGCAAGGGCTGGTGTTACGACCCTTTTCTGGTCTCCAGTCTTATCAACGGCTTCACGTATACCGGGGGTGATGATGAGAAGCTCGGGGCCGAATGTCTCGCGTATCATAGCGGCCTCAAGGCCTGAGCAGACAATGCCTGCGCAGCCGGCCTTTACGGCGAGGCCTGCTCTTTGCAGTACGAGTGCCTGTGGGTCGGAGTATATAGGGTCGATGCCAACGTCCTGAAAATCCGAGGCCGAGAGGCTCGTCAGCACTGTTACTCCAAGGACCTTTGTTCGCCCATTCTGAAGTTTAACTGCCCCTTGAAGCTCTGCCCGCCCGCCGCCGCAGTGTACGGTGACAAACTCCGCGCCAAGCTCTACGGCGGAGCGCATGGCGCCCTGCACCGTTGCCGGTATGTCGTGAAACTTCAAGTCGAGAAATATGCCGGCCTCAGGGGCGATCTCCTGAACCGCCCTGACTGCGCCGGGGCCCTCTCTTACGAAGAGCTCAAGGCCTATCTTAAAGAGTCCCACGTGGTCTTTGAGTGTCTTTACAAAGTCAAGAGCCTCGCTTAGCTCAGGCACATCAAGGGGGAATATTATCCGTCTCGTGGCGGTGAGTTCTCTCATAGATTGCAGTCTTTTATCCCTTGATTTATTTTTTTTAACGCCCAAATTACATCGTTGCGGCCTGTCAGCTTCCCCATATCACTTTTTATCTTCCCATACTCTCCTGCGGTCTCTCTTAGATATCTGTGTCCTTGTCCTCGTCCTCTTCCTGCTCTCTATGGAGTTCAAGGAGCTCGCTCTTTGTGATGATGGCCGAGAACCTCAGCCCAGTCTTCTCCATGATGTTCTCAGCGCCGCCCTCTTCTCTATCGACAAGGGCCATGGCCTTTCTCACGTTAAGCCCCTCTTCGCGCGCTCTCTCAACTGCGGTGATGATAGAGGCCCCTGTTGTTACCACGTCGTCTACTACAAGGACGTCGGCGCCTTTTTTAACGCCTCCCTCTATCCACTTCCGTGTGCCGTGTGTCTTGGGGTCTTTTCTGATTACAAAGACATCAAGGAGTTTATTACGCATACCGCATATAAGGGCCGTTGCCATGGCGATACCGTCGGCTCCGAGCGTCAACCCTCCAAGGGCGTCGATGGGGGCGTTTTGCAGCTCCTGATAAAAGGCGTAGCCTACAAGCTCCATACCAAGAGAGTTGTATACGGTGCGTTTGGTGTCAATATATACATCGCTCTTTTCTCCGCTTGAGAGGGTAAAGCCGCAGTCCGGGTCATACATGAAGCTCCTGACGTAGAGGGCCTCAAGTAGGTTTTGCTTGTAACTCTGCTGCATTATCTGCTGATCCGCTATTGTCATGACTAACTCCCTAATGAATTTATTTTACAGTACTATATATTATAGCGTAAAAATTATCAAAAAAAAGGTGAGGGGTAACACTTAGAGAGGCGGGGGGCCTGTCCGATGCTTAGTGGGTATGAGTGGGGGCCTTAATCGAGGTGTGGTGCCGCGGGGCAGAGGTGGTTATCTCAGGCGAATCTTTATTGTGGTGTGTCCGTTATCGCTTCGCAGCTCATCAAGGATATCCTCAATACGCGTGGCGATTGTGTTGCTGTCATACTTATTATTTGTTGGAGGGGCATCTGAGAGCCAGTTCAGGACAAAGGTCTTGTTATCCTCAATAGTATCTTCTCTGTCCAAGGGTTTGTCTTTTACTGTGGCCATATTGTTAATATCTCCTGCATAGAAGAAATTTGGGGGTTTGATGCATGGGAGCAGCGTCTTAAAGAGGTCCGTGGACGCCGCCTCCCCGGTTAGTTATCTGTGTGAAAAAGCCGGCCCCGCCCTTGAAAGGGGAGTAGGAGAAATAGAGTGCTACCAGGAGTCGCGTTAGAGTGTGAGTGGGCAGTTGCCTGTAGGGGCATTCTCATCACATTTTTATAATAAACCGACTGTCTCTTCTGAGACAGATCGGCGTCCACGGACGACAGTGTATTTATCTGTTTTTCTTTCTTACGAGGTCAAGCTCAGGGTCTTGCAGCTCTTCCAGTGCCTTCTCGTAGGCCACGCGGTACTTAAAGCCTTTTTTCAAGTACTTCCAGATATGCTCTACCTTGACGAGGTCGGCCTCAGAGTACTCTCTGAATTCCTTTTCTCCTATCTGCCTTTTTTTCGGCGAGATGAAGCCTTTTTGTTCAAGGTAATATAGTTTTTGGCGGGGTATATCTATCTTAGATAGAAGTTCCTGGGTACTGATGGTCATTCCCGCCGTGACTCCCTTTCAAACTTTGATAAATCCTCTTCTTACCCTGCTCCGGCAGCCTGTTAAGGCTCTCTGGGGCGAGGGTGAGGTGAATTACGAGTCGATAATGTCCAAGGAGATTAAAATTAAACTTATCTTTATCATGGAACTTATGTTTAGTCAAGCCCTTAGTGACAAATTTTGTCTCTCCCCGAATCAGGGCCCCCCTCCAGGTCTTGTCCCTCTTTAACTGCCCTATCTTCGCAAGAAGGCTTATCTTTTCCTCATGAGAGGTGACGGACGGTAATTAAAGAGAGGGTAAGGGCCCGGCAGAGATTGATTTTCAACCTTTTTTTTGTTAGAATCAGCACATTCGGTAAAATTAAAGAGTCATGATTATCAGGGGGCGGTTGTGGAAAAAACTATCTGGAAACAAGCATTCTTCTCAGATGTAGAGCCAATCAGGCTAATAGACCCCCTTGCCATACTCCTTGGGGCGCAAGATGACGGCGGTGTCCTTGTTATTAATTACAGCGATGCCGTACAGCTTGCCGGACACTCCTGTCCTGCCGTATCGAGCGCCTGGCAGATTACGAGTAAGGCCCTAAAGGCCCTCTACGGCGAGGAGACGCCGGTGCGCGGAGAGACAAGGGTCCTCGTAAAGGGCGGCCCCCGCGATCTTGCCTACGGGCCCCAGGCGCAGGTCATCTCTTTTATAACGGGCTCATGGGGGGAGACAGGTTTTAAGGGCCTTGGCGGAAAGTTCTCTCGAAATGACAAACTGATCTTTGATACAGAAGACGTTCAGTTCAATACCTTTATATTCCAGAGAATAGATAACGGTAAGACCGTGCAGCTCTCCTGTAACCCCGGGGTACTGCCTCAGGATTCGAGGATGAACACACTTATGCCCCTTGTCTTGCAGGGCAAGGCCGCTGCTGAAGAGCGCGAGACCTTTCAAGCACTCTGGCAGGGTAATGTGAGAAAGATTCTCCTTGAGGATGAGGCCTTTCCAGGGCTCTTTTCGCTAAAAGAGCTTGAGGATTTTGAGTTTCCAGGCCTTTGATAGGGGCTGGAGGCTGCGGCGTCTCGTTCTTTTTATCAGGGTGTGTTTTTAGGTTAACCTTTAATGGGAGTATAGTGCAGGTATATTATGACAGATTATGAGTTAAAGGCGTCTATAATAGATGGTAAGGAAATCGCACGCAAGAGGCGTCTTGAGGCAAAGGGCCGCGCAGATGAGCTTCGCGCCAGGTACGGATGTCGACCGGGCCTTGCCGTAGTGCTTGTAGGCGACGACGCCGCCTCAAAGGTTTATGTAAGAAGCAAGACACGGGCCTGCGAGGATGTGGGGCTCGCTTCATTTCAGCATACCCTGCCGGCAGATACTACTGAAGATGAGCTGCTCGCCCTTATTGATGAGCTGAATAACAGCGCAGATGTACACGGAATACTCGTGCAGCTGCCGCTGCCCGAGGGTCTCGACGAGGCCGCTGTTATAGAGAGCATCAGCCCCGATAAGGACGTTGACGGTTTTCACCCTTACAATATGGGCCGGCTCGTGGCGGGCTCGCCTCAGCTTGTGCCCTGTACGCCTCTTGGCATAATCGAGCTTATTGAGTCAACGGGCATAAATATAGAGGGTAAGGACGCCGTTGTTATAGGAAGGAGCAATATCGTAGGTAAGCCGGCGGCAATACTCCTGCTGCAAAAAAACGCCACAGTTACTATGGCTCATTCACGCACTGCCGGTCTTCATGATAAGGTGCGAGCCGCTGATATTGTCGTTGCCTCTGTCGGGAAGGCCGGTTTTGTGCGCGGAGACTGGATAAAAGAGGGCGCAGTGGTTATAGACGTAGGCATAAACAGGACTGAAGACGGCAGACTCACCGGCGACGTGGACTTTAGGGGGGCATCGAAGAGGGCTGCCTTTATAACGCCTGTGCCCGGCGGTGTCGGCCCCATGACTATTGCCATGCTTATGAGTAATACTGTGCGTGCGGCAGAGATGATTTTTGCCGCCGCCGCAAAGACAGAGGGTGCCTAAGCCTCTACAAGAAACTTGAAGATTTTTAGTGCGCTACGAGAAGAGTCTCTTGGGCCTGTGGTGTAAAAAAATGATAATAACTAAGAAAAAAGATATAGATGACGTCGTAGAGTCTCTTGGGGGAAATAAAGAGGTCTATCTTATTGGCTGCGGCTCCTGCGCCGAGCAGTGTAAGACAGGCGGCGCTGCCGAGATAAAGGCGATGGCAGGCGCGCTGACTGAGCGGGGTTTTAAGGTTACGGGCGGCTCTGTGATTGATGAGACGTGTTACAGGCAGCTTGTCTTAAAGGAGTTTCGTAAAGAAGAGGCGCTAAAGGACTCAGAGTCTATACTCGTTCTTGCCTGCGGCGCAGGGGTTAAGACTGTGAGCGAGGCGGCTCCTGATAAGACCCCTGTGCTCGCGGCGCTGGACTCCTTATTCCTTGCGAGCGTAGAGCGCTACGGGAGGTTTTTCGAGGGATGCTCCCTCTGCGGCGAGTGCCTGCTCTCTGATACCGCCGGGATTTGCCCTCATACGGAGTGCCCAAAGGGACTTCTTAACGGCCCCTGCGGCGGAGTGGCCGATGGCATGTGCGAGGTGGATACCGAGCAACCCTGCGCATGGGTAATGATATACAAAAAACTAAAGGCCCAGGACAGGCTTCACCTCTTAAAAAAGGTGCGCCCCCTTAAGGATAATTCAGGGGGCAAGGGCCCGAGGAGCGTATTATTAAGAAACCCCCGCGGTACGACGGGCCTTGAGTCGGGCTGATTCCTCTTACTTTCTTTTAGAAAAAAGAAAGTAAGACAAAGAAAACCAATGTGTATGACATGGCTGGGTATTAGGCACTTATATTATTTTAGAAAAAAGTTTTTTAATTGTACCGCGCTCTTTCGTTGCCCTTATAAATATACTCTGCGAAGGAAGTTAAT
>CAZEBZ010000045.1:0-4462 GCA_964510775.1 uncultured Thermodesulfobacteriota bacterium | reverse complement strand
GCGAAGGAAGTTAATGTACTTAAACAGTCTTTGCAAAGAAAACTAATGTGTATGACATGGCTGGGTATTGCCCACACCCCAGGCACTTATATAGCTTTAGAAAAAGTTTTTTGATTGTACCGCGCTCTTTCGTTGCCCTTATAAATATACTCTGCGAAGGAAGTTAATGTACTTAAACAGTCTTTGCAAAGAAAACTAATGTGTATGATATGGCTGGGTATTGCCCACACCCCAGGCACTCATATTGCTTTAGAAAAAGTTTTTTAATTGTACCGCGCTCTTTTGTTGCCCTTATAAATATACTCTGCGAAGGAAGTTAATCTGTACTAAAATAGTCTTTGCAAAGAAAACCAATGCGGGAGCAATATTTGATATTTTCGAGAATGCAGCGCGTACAACCATCAATTTTATCCCCCCCTGCCTCCCTACCCTCAGATAGACTCATAATAACGAAGATTGATATTTTGAATATATATTAAAAAGCGAGGCATAGGCCGTGGACATAGGTATTCCAAGAGAGATAAAGGATAACGAGTACAGGGTTGCTATGGTGCCGGATGGTGTAAGGGCCCTTGTAGAGGCCGGCCACAGAGTCTACGTGCAGGCCGGGGCCGGAGAGGGCAGCTCTATAGCCGATGAGCAGTATAAGGAGGCCGGAGCCCTTATTAAAGAGAGCGCAAGAGAGGTCTACGGTAAGGCCGACCTTATTGTCAAGGTAAAGGAGCCGCTCTACAAGGAGTTCAGCCTGCTTCATGACGGACTCATGGTCTTTACTTTCTTGCATTTGGCGGCAAACAGCACCGTTGCCTCTGCGCTGATGCGCGCCGGAGCCGTGGGTATTGCCTATGAGACCCTTCTTACAGATGGCGGCATTCGCCCCCTTCTCGACCCTATGAGCGAGATTGCGGGAAAGCTCTCTGTGCAGATGGGCGCCAGATACCTGCAAAAGACAGAGGGCGGAGCGGGAGTGCTCCTTGGCGGCGCGGCGGGCGCGCAAAAGGGCCGCACCGTAGTGCTGGGCCTTGGCATGGTAGGTAAAAACGCCGCCTCTGTTGCCTTGGCCCTCGGCTCGAAGGTTTGTGTAATCGGAAGAAATATGGATAAGATGCAGGAGTTTAATAAGAGCCTCGGCGGGGGGCTTGAGTGCCTTGAGTCAACGTCTGCTAATATCGCGGAGAGTCTTCCAGGGTGCGACCTTCTCGTAGGAGCTGTACACAGCACAGGGGCAAGAACGCCTACGCTTGTAACGCGCGAGATGGTGGGAAGCATGAAAAAAGGCTCTGTTATCGTAGATGTCTCTATTGATCAGGGCGGCTGCGTGGAGACTATACACCAGACAACGCACTCTAATCCTGTCTATGATGTTGAGGGCGTTCTGCATTACGGAGTAGCCAATATGCCCGGAGCCGTACCGCGCACGGCTACCTTTGCCCTTGGCGCCGCGAGCCTGCCTTATGTACAAAAAATCGCCTCCGCCGGCCTAAGGAGCGCGGCGAGAGAGGACTCGGCCATAAGGCGCGCCGTGAATATATACGGCAACAGGATCACCAATAAAGAGGTCGCTCTGGCCCTTGGTAAAGAGTATTCTCCCTTTGAGCCCTAAGGCGGTTTATTATGAGGGGCTCTGAGCCTTGCGGCGGTAATCCGGGGCCTTCTTCGAGCCTTTCATTTTCCCTTGACCTTACAGTATAAATAGGATATTTTTATAGGCTTATCTAATGGTTTAAGTTACGAATTTAATAGAGATTTTTTGTCGGCATATCTGCCGCGAGAGCTTTAGTGGAGTTTGGAAGCGTGAAAGAAATAAAGGAAAAAAACGTAGACGAAACAAATGATGAGTATGTAAGGCGTCTCGCGAGGCTGCAGGCTCTCTCAGATGAGGGGCAGACGCCCTACCCTAATGACTTCAAGCCGAGTACAACCTCAGAGGAGGTTATCGGGCGTTACGGAAAACTTACAGCCGAGGAGCTGACGGATCTTACAGATACTGTAAGGCTCGCAGGCCGCGTCATGGCCAAGCGTGATTTTGGCAAGGCCTCTTTTATTCATATTCACGATAGAGACGGACGGCTTCAGGCCTATGTAAAAAAAGACGTTGTAGGCGAGGAGGCCTTTGCCCGTTTTAAAAAATTAGACGTTGGAGATATTGTAGGCCTTGAGGGAGGTCTCTTCAGGACGCGCACTGATGAGCTTACCGTAGAGGTTAAGACCATAGGGCTCCTTAGCAAGGGGCTGCGGCCTCTGCCGGAAAAATGGCATGGGTTAAAAGACGTAGAGGCTCGCTACCGTCAGAGATACCTCGACCTTATGGTCAACCCCGCCGTAAAAGACGTATTTATCAAGCGCACGGAGATAATCGCTTATCTTCGTAACTATCTTTCAAAGCGCTCATACCTTGAGGTAGAGACGCCTATGCTTCAGTCCGTCTACGGCGGCGCCGCGGCAAAGCCCTTTACTACCCATCACAATACGCTGGATATGGATCTCTTTCTTCGCATAGCCCCGGAGCTTTATCTGAAGAGGCTTATTGTAGCGGGTTTTGAGAGGGTCTTTGAGATTAACAGGAATTTTAGAAACGAGGGCATCTCCACGCAGCATAACCCTGAGTTTACCATGATTGAGTTCTACGAGGCCTATGCTACTTATGAGGACCTTATAGAGCTTACTGAAGATATGATATGCGGCCTTGTGGAAAAGCTCCACGGCACATTAAAGATAGAGTATCAGGGCGCGGAGCTTGACTTTAGCCGTCCCTGGCAGAGGATAAGCGTTCATGACGCCATTATAAAGTACGCCGAGGCCGATGAGGAGGTCTTTACAGATAAGGCCGCCGCCGAGACCCTCGCAAAGAGCCTCGGCATAACGCTTCATAAAGACGCGAGCCACGGAAAAATTCTTATTGAGATATTCGAGCAAGTGGGCGAGCCGCAGTTTATGCGCCCTACCTTTGTGACGGGTTATCCACTTGAGGTCTCGCCTCTGGCGCGTAAAAAAGAGGACGACCCCGCTATTGTTGATAGATTCGAGCTCTTTGTAATGGGTAAGGAGATTGCCAATGCTTTTTCTGAGTTAAACGACCCTGTAGACCAGAGAGGGCGTTTCTTGGGGCAGTTGGCGGAGCGTGAGGCAGGTGACGACGAGGCCCACCCCATGGACATGGAGTATATACGCGCCCTTGAGTATGGTATGCCGCCTACGGCGGGCGAGGGTATTGGTATTGACAGGCTCGTAATGCTCCTTACAGACTCGCCCTCAATACGTGATGTTATACTCTTTCCCCTGTTAAGAAAAGTCTGAGCCGGGAGGGGTAGGGGGGCAGTAGGGGCTATTGCTTTTCTTATGCGGCCTTCTTTTTTCGGAACAGTACGTTGGCCTGTTACTCCCGCAGGATTTTTGAGTAGAGGATTTTTATTTTATTTTTTTTCTCAAGTGGGACGCGTGGTGTAGTTTCAGAGATTTAATGTTGTCCCCATATTGGTTTTCTTTGTCCCGCTTTTTTTAGGCAGGACGCATGGTGTAGTTTTAGGGATTTAATGTTGTCCCCATATTGGTTTTCTTTGTTCTGCTTTTTTTTAGGCAGGACGCATGGTGTAGTTTTAGAGATTTAATGTTGTCCCCATATTGGTTTTCTTTGTCCCGCTTTCTTTTTACTAAAAGAAAGTCTTTTGATTGTTGGGTCGAGTTTTTTGAGGGTTGTCAGGTCTTACGATGTAGTATGACGCTTTCTTGCTTTAGATAGGTCATTGGTTTTCTTTGCTATTTTCTTTTTTTTAAAAGAAAGTCTTTTGATTGCCGCGTTGGGTTTTTTGAGGGTTGTCATGTCTTATGAGTTTTTTGTAGGTCTGCGTTATCTTCGCGCAAAGCGCAAGCAGACCTTTGTCTCTGTCATAACGGTTATCTCCGTACTTGGCATCACCGTAGGCGTAAGCGCCCTGATAATCGTACTCTCGGTGATGAGCGGTTTTGAGGATACCCTTAAGGAGAAGATTCTGGGGCTTAACGCCCATGTAGTAGTCCTTGGCATGGGGCATGGTATTGAGGATTACGAGCGTGTAGGAGATGTGGCACGGTCTATAGAGGGCGTTGAGGGGGCGAGTCCCTTTACCTATAATCAGGCCATGCTCTCTTCAGCCTCGTCGTCTATGGGTGTTGTGGTACGCGGCCTTGATATGAAGTCAGCTGGAGATGCCACAGTTATACTGGAGAGGATTAAGAAAGGCTCTATGAAGGGTCTTGCTGTGGAGCTTGGCAAGAAAAAGGGCGGCCCTCCCGGTGTAATTCTTGGTAAAGAGCTTGCCGCAAGGCTCGCCGTAAGTCCCGGTGATAGTATAAACCTTATCTCTCCAACAGGCACTATGACTCCCGCCGGGCCCATGCCGCGTATGACGACTTTTAAAGTGTCGGGTATTTTCGAGCTTGGCATGTATGAGTACGACTCGTCTATAGCCTTTATCTCGCTTCG
>CAZEBZ010000044.1:0-13980 GCA_964510775.1 uncultured Thermodesulfobacteriota bacterium | reverse complement strand
GATATTCGCTCCGGATATATCGGAGTTGTTAAGTATCGCCCCATCAAAGTCTGTGGAGACAAGTTCGGCATCTCTCATATTTGCCCCAGTAAGATCAGTTTCCATAAGGCGGGTTCCTACAAGGCTGGCTTTGGTGAGGTTGGCTTCGGTAAGGTTGGCAGTGATGAGGATGGAGTTGCAGAGGTCGGCTCGGCTGAGGTTGGCTCTGAAGAGGTTGGCTCTGAAGAGATTGGCTTCGTTGAGATCGGCTTCTCTCAGGTTGGCTTCTTTGAGGTAGGCTAAGACGAGATTGGCTCCGCTGAGGTCGGCTCCGTTGAGCTTGGCCTCGCCGAGGTAAGCTCCGCCGAGATCAATACCACGGAGGTTCGCCCCTTCGAGGCTTTTACCCGCTTTTACCATTTCAAGCACTTCTTCTCTTGTATACTCTGCCATAATCGAAAGCCTTTAGTCTTTTATGGTGGGCACAGCCCACCCTTAAAAAATTACCTTCCGTAATGTGAAATAAAGGACGCCTTTGCTTTTGTGTGCTGATATAATAAAAATCCTACTCCGGCGGGCAACGCGTTCTTATCAAGATTAAGTCTCGCTCTGTCAAGGGCGTATACGGTGAAGATATATCTGTGGGGCTTGTCCCCTTTTGGGGGGCAGGGGCCGCCATAGCCGGCCTTGCCAAAATCCGTCTGACTCTGAATACTGTCTTCTGGCGCGAGATTTTTTTGCAAGTCTCCCGCGCCGGCCTTTAAAGCATTTACATTAGCGGGGATATTAAAAATAATCCAGTGCCACCATCCCTTACCTGTAGGGGCGTCAGGGTCGAAGAGGGTAACGGCAAATCCTCTTGTGTTTTTTGGCACGTTACTCCAATTAAGAGCAGGGGAGATATTCTTTCCAGTACAGCCGTACCCTGAGTAGACTTGATTTATACTTATTTTCTCGCCTATGTCGCTGCTCTTTAGAGTAAATTCATCGGCGAGAGCATTGCCAACGCCAAAAATTGCAAGCATTAGTATGAGTAAAATTATTTTTCTCATCTTATCTTTCCTTTAGTTACAATTATTTTACATGAGCCTTGTAGGGTGGCACGGCCCGCCGTCTTTTAAAAAACAATCATACTCCAATATAAACTCAGACCCTACAAATCTAACATTTTTCTTAAAAACGGTCAATTAGCCAGACTGAGCGCTCTAAGCCTCTTAGGCATTGTTAACCTCATTTGTTAACGCAGGTTGACAATGGGGCGCCTCGCGTGTTATTTTTTAGCCTTAAATTAAGGCTTAAAGTGAGGTTTTTTATGAGAAATCTGCTAAATATAACCCTGGAAAAGGGGCTCTCAGGAGAGGGCATCTCAGAAGACGAGGCGCTGGAGCTTGCGGCCTCATACACTGATAATTTCTACGAGATACTCGCCGTGACTGATAAGGTACGAAGGCGCTTTAAGGGTACTGAGGTGAACCTATGCTCCATTGTAAACGCAAAGAGCGGGCTCTGCGCCGAGGACTGCTCATTCTGCTCTCAGTCCGTAAAGTATAATACAGGCGTTGATACTTTTCCCCTTGCCGCCCCTGAGACCATTGTAGAGGCAGCTCTTACCGCGCAGACTCGCGGCGCCCGTGAGTTTTCCATAGTAGCGAGCGGCACTAAGATTGAGAAAGAGAGTGATGTGTCCCTTCTTGAGAAGACTCTCTCCTCAATGCGCGAGGCATCGGAGATGGAGCGCTGCGCGTCTATCGGCATGACAAGCGGTGAGACCTTAAAGAGGCTAAAAGACGCAGGTCTTGAGTCTTTTCATCACAACCTTGAGACCTCACGGAGTTTTTTTCCAAATATATGCACTACTCATGATTACGACGATGACGTAGATGCCGTTCGAAGAGCAAAGGAGCTTGGCCTATACGTCTGCTCAGGCGGCATTTTTGGTCTCGGCGAGTCCTGGGCCCACCGTGTGGAGCTTGCCCTTACCCTTAAAGAGCTTGATGTAGACTCTATACCCGTTAACTTCCTGAATCCCCGTCCCGGTACGCCCCTTCAAGGGGCGAAAAACCTCAGCCCCCGCCAGTGCCTTATGATTATCGCTCTGCTGCGTCTCATTATGCCTGAGAAAGACATCGTTGTCTGCGGGGGGCGCGGCCTGAACCTCGGCGATCTGCAGGCACTCTTATTCGCCGCCGGTGCAAACGGCATGATGATAGGCGATTACCTCACAACGCCGGGCAGGGACTCTGAGATGGATCTTAAGATGATAGCAGACCTTGGACTTACCGCGAGGGCCTCGTGTCACGATTAACCATCTCCTTCCACTTTCTTTTGGAAAAAAGAAAGTTCGCAAAGAAAACCAATGGGGGATGGTCTTATAGCCTCCTAAGAGGTCATTATCGACCCGCAGAAAAAGAAAGTTCGCAGAGAAAACCAATGGGGGATGGTCTTATAGCCTCCTAAGAGGGCATTATTGCCCCGCAGAAAAAGAAAGTTCGCAGAGAAAACCAATAGGGGATGATCTTGTGGCCTCCTAAGAGGGCATTATCGACCCGCAGAAAAAAGTTTTTTAATTGGCCTGCTTTAGTACGTCTATTCGCAGGGTGAAATACGGCCTATGGGGATATTGAGAGACTAATAGAGTATTCAGAAAACTAATGTCAGAGATAAGAGAGTAACGATGCCGTCTTTTATTGCCAAAGAACTTGAGAGATTAAACCGCGGAGGCCTTCAACGCCGAACCCGCCTCGTAGAGGGGCCTAAGGGGACTCCTGTCATTATAGATGGCGAGGAAAAACTCCTCTTCTGCTCAAATGATTATCTCGGTCTTGCAGGCAGCGAAGAGGTAAAGGCAGCGGCAATAGATGCCATCGAGTCTTATGGCACAGGCGCAGGCGCATCGCGCCTTATTTCCGGTACAACGCCCCTTCATGAGGCCCTTGAGGAGAGGATAGGGGCCTTTAAGGGTGCCGAGGCCGTCTTGCTCTTTAACTCCGGTTACTGCGCGAATATGGGTGTTATTACGGCGATTACCGACAGTAATACGGAGATTTTTTCTGATAAACTGAACCATGCATCTATAGTAGACGCCGCGCTCCTTAGCCGGGCCAAGGTGAGGCGTTATCCTCATAATGACATCAATGCCCTTGAGCGGTTTCTGAAGGCCTCTCGGGCAAGGTCAAAGCTCATAATTACAGAGGGTCTATTCAGCATGGACGGCGATGTGGCGCCCTTATCTGAGATAATCGGGCTCTTAGAACCCTATGACGCATGGTTATACCTTGACGAGGCCCATGCTATGGGGACTATGGGCAGCACGGGGCGAGGTACGCTGGAGGCCCTTGCTTTACCAGCCGGTAACCCACGCATAATCGAGATGGGTACCCTTGGAAAGGCCTTTGGGAGTTTTGGCGCATATGTCGCGGGAAGCACCGAGCTAAAGGCGCTCTTGACCACTAAGGCCAGGTCTTTTATATATACCACGGCCCTGCCGCCTGCTGTCTGCGCGGCTTCTATAAAGGCCATTGATATTGTGGATAAGACTCCGGCCCTTGTAAGAGGGTTGCAGAAAAATGCCGCTTATATGCGGGGGGCGATTGAGACGCTTGGCCTTGATACGATGAGCAGCTCCACGCAGATTATCCCGCTTTTTGTAGGCGATACCACGAAGGTCATGGATATAAGTCAGGCTATCTTTGATGAGGGTGTATTTATTCAGGGCATCAGGCCTCCAACTGTGCCTGACGGAAAGGCGAGGCTTCGCCTTACAGTCTCGGCGGCTCACTCGCAGGAGGATATGGAGAGGGCGCTAAGTCTGATAAAAAAATATCTGGGCGGAGCAGCGGGCGTCGGGGATGGGGTTGTTGATAATGGATAAAACACTCTTTGTTCACGGCTGGGCTACAGACGGTAGGGTATGGGAGGGCATTGTCTCTGCCCTTGACGGTTATGCGGCTGAGGTCTTAACTCCCAACCTCCCGGGACACGGCTCTGCAACACGCTGGCTTGAACCATCGCTGAACCCTGCACTTGCAGGCATATCTGGGATTTTATCAAGTACTAAAGGGCGGATAAAAGGTATTGGCTGGTCTATTGGCGCGCAGATTCTCCTTAGCCTCGCTGCCCGAAGTCCTGAAAAATTCTCTTCTCTTGTCCTCATAGGGGCTACGCCCTGCTTTACGGCGAAGGCGGATTTTCCTCATGCACAGCCACGCGCCCTTGTGCGCCGTATGGTTATGGATATGAAGCAGGCCCCTGAGGCCGCTCTTAAGAGGTTTTATCCCCTGAATTTTACTGTAGATGAGTTGGCAGGCCCTTGCGCTGATTCTTTTATAAGACGCTACACACCGCCGGGCCCAATTATCTGCGAGAGCGGAACTGCTTTGCAGGCGTGCAGGCAGGCCTTTAATTACAGTGATATTACAACTGCCCTTGAGGCCCTTTATAATACTGATATACGGGGACTTCTGGAGCGGATAAAGACCCCAACGCTTATTATTCACGGCGGACAAGATGGTGTTGTTCCCGTAGGTGCCGGAGAGTTTCTGGCGAAACATATAAAGAACACGACTCTGAAGGTATTTACCTCCGCCGGTCACGCCC
Organism: uncultured Thermodesulfobacteriota bacterium; assembly: GCA_964510775.1. GTDB lineage: Bacteria > Desulfobacterota > GWC2-55-46 > GWC2-55-46 > JADFVP01 > JAJRZX01. The sequence goes on along the minus strand of CAZEBZ010000044.1, from coordinate 9,405 downwards.
CCTTTATCTCAGAGAGGGAGCGGTTTATTCGGGCCCTACAGGAGTTTTGGTTGAGTTTTGAGGGTGAGTGAGCAATGAAGTACAGTAAGGCTGTTAAAAAAAGTTTCGGCCGCGCCGCCCCTCTTTATGAGGCTCGCGCTGATTTTCAGGAGGAGGCGGCAGAGGAGCTTCTCTCTCTTGTAACCTCAATGGCTGAGAGTTTGAGCAGTAGTAAGTCTATAAAAATCCTTGACGCAGGGTGTGGTACGGCTCGTCTTATGAGAAGCTTAAGTGGTAATTTGGTGGTAGATGCCTCGTTATTTGGTCTTGATATCGCTCTTCCAATGCTCCTTGAGGCCGTAGATGTAAAGAGTAGTCTTGGGGTAGAAGGGGGTCAGAGGGGGGCCAGAAGGGGGGCTAACCAGGGGAAGGCGAGGTTTAGTCTCATAAACGGCGCCTGTGAGGGTCTTCCCTTCAGTGACGCTGTCTTCGACCTTATTATCTCTAACCTTGCCTATCAGTGGGTGAGGGATCTGCCTCTCGCCTTTGCAGAGGTAGAGAGGGTCTTAAGGCCAGGAGGCGGCTTTGTCTTCTCAACCCTTGGCCCCGCTACCCTAAATGAGCTTCAGAGCTCTCTTGTTGAGGCGGATATAAAGGGCGGCAGTTTTGCCTTCACTCCATTTGCTGCAATAGACAGGATTGAGGCCGCATTGGAGGGCGCGGGGCTGCGCCTCCTTGATATTAAGAAAAAAACCCTTCTCTGGCGATATAATAGGCCGCTGCACCTACTCACTACGCTTAAAAAAACAGGGGCCTCGCCGCGCGGGCGGATTATTGGGGGCAGCCTCTCCAAGGGAACCTTTTTAAGAAGGGTTATGCGTATATATGAGAAAAAATTTGTGCATATTGACGGTGGTATCGCTGCTACTTATGAGGTCCTTTTTGTTAACGCAGAGAAGAGGGCTTAACCTTAAAGGAGCTTTTTGCAGAGCATATGAAGAACACGAAAGAGAGAGTCGGCCTTGTTGAGTTAGATAATAAACACCTCTGGCATCCTTTTACGCAGGAGTTGGAGTGGCACAGCGAACCCACGCTCATGATAGAGCGGGCAAGAGGTAATTATCTTATTGATACAGAGGGAAGGCGTTATCTTGACGGTGTATCATCGCTCTGGGTGACGGTGCATGGGCACAGAAAAAAAGAGCTTAATGCCGCCATTAGGACGCAGCTTAATAAGGTGGCTCATACGACGCTTCTTGGCCTATCAAGTGTGCCCTCTGCGGAGCTTGCGGCACGTCTTGCGGCCATAACGCCAAATGGGCTGACAAGGGTCTTTTACTCTGACAGCGGCTCTACTGCCGTAGAGATAGCCCTAAAAGTCTCTTTTCAGTACTGGGCGCAGGCCTCGAAAAAAAATAAAAAGCAAAAATTCATCGCATTTACAGGGGCTTATCACGGCGATACCGTTGGGGCCATGAGTGTGGGTGAGATAGGGAAATATGTAAAGAAATTCGATTCGTTGCTCTTTAAGACCTTTCGAGCGCCTTATCCTTACTGCTACAGGTGTCCGCTTGGGCTAAGTTCAAAGGGCTGCGCCACGGCTTGTCTTGGGGAATTTGAGAAGGTGCTGAAGAAACACAACACCACTATCGCCGCCTGTATTATCGAGCCCCTTGTGCAGGGCGCGGCAGGTATGATTACGGCGCCGCGGGGGTTCTTGCGGGGAGTGCGAAGGCTTACGAAAAAATATAATGTTCATCTTATCTGCGACGAGGTGGCAACGGGTTTTGGCAGGACTGGCAGGATGTTCGCAAGTGAGCACGAGAACGTGCGCCCCGACATCATGTGCCTCGCAAAGGGCATTACAGGGGGGTATCTGCCCCTTGCGGCAACTCTCTTTACTGAGGAGATTTACAGCGCTTTTCTCGGAGACGCTACCTCAGAGAGGGCTTTTTTGCACGGTCATACCTATACGGGTAACCCTCTTGCCTGTGCCGCCGCGCTGGCGAGTCTGGATATTTTTGAGGAGGAGAATGTCCTTGATGGTGTAGAGAAAAAGGCATGTCTTTTAAAGGAATTGCTCCGTGGACTTAAAAAGTCACCCCATGTCGGCGATGTGCGCCAAAAAGGGCTTATGGCCGGGGTGGAGCTTGTAGCTGATAAAAAGACTAAGAAAGCCTTTTCACCGGCACTGAGGATTGGCCACAAGGTCTGCATGGAGGCGAGAAAAGAGGGGCTTATCATGCGGCCTCTCGGTGATACTATTGTTATCATGCCGCCCCTTAGCATACTGGAGGGCGAGCTTGAAAAAGTGGTGAGCACTATAAGCGAGTGCCTAAAGAGGGTCTTGCCGTGAAAAAGGCCTGGTTTTTAACAGGTACTGATACAGGCGTGGGTAAGACGGCAGTTGCCGCTTCTCTTGCACGGGCCTTTCATGAAGCTGGTCTAAGGGTTGGAGTAATGAAACCCGTTGAGACTGGCTGCGAACTAAGGGACGGGCGGCTCGTAGGAGCAGACGCCCTACTCCTTAAGGAGGCGGCCTCTTCAGAGACGCCCCTTGAGCAAATAAATCCTTATTCTTTCGCACCTCCTATTTCTCCGGAGCTCGCCGCACGGCAAGATGGGGTTGAGATAGATTTTGAGGTTATTAGAGCCGCTTATGAGGAGATTTGCAGCAGCAGCGATGTCGTTATAGTTGAGGGTGCGGGAGGTCTGCTTGTGCCTCTTGGCGAGGTTGATGGGGGTATAAGGGGGGACTGTGAGGGGGCAAGGGGGGGGGAGACGAGGGGTAGTGGCCAAAAAGGTAGTGATGTTTGCTTTATGACCGATCTTGCGGCCTTTCTTGGGCTGCCCATTATTATAGTAGCGCCATCTCGCATAGGTGTGATTAATCAGACAATGCTCACCGTGCATACCGCACGCTCAAGGGGCCTTATTATTAGCGGGATAGTATTAAATCATCCCGTAGCGCCAGACCCCAATGACCGCAGTCTTGAGAGTAACTTCGCTGAGGTTGCCCGTAACACAGGGGTAGAGGTCCTCGGTGAGCTTTCTTTTAATAAAAAGAACGCCCCTTACATGGACGTAAGGGGCGTTCTAACTGCTTTAACAGCAGGTGATGATCTATTCTCGTAAAACTTAACTGCTCCCTCAGGCCCCGCCTGATACGGTGTAGTTAAGCCTGCCTCCGGCCTTTATCATAGCCGTCTGTATGGGCGCGTAGTCGTGGCGAAGTGCTATCTCCGTACCCTTTGTGATATTTTTGAGGGTAAGCGTAGTATTGGGAGCAAGCCCCTCGGTAAGTCCGCTAAGCTCAAGCTCGTCACCAGTCTCAATACCGTCAAAGTCCGCGGCGTTATCAAAGACAAGGGGCAGTATGCCGAAATTGATGAGGTTAGCCTTATGAATCCTCGCAAAGCTCTTTGCCACAACGGCCTTTATGCCAAGATACATGGGGCAGAGCGCGGCGTGCTCACGTGATGAGCCCTGTCCGTAGTTCTCTCCGCCTATTACAAAGCCGCCGCCAATATCAAGGGCCTTCTTAAAGAAATCAGGCTCAATGGCGGAAAAAACGCTCTCCGAGTATTTTGGTACGTTGCTCCTGTATTTTAGCCAGACTCCCGCCGGTGTAATATCGTCTGTGGTGATATCGTCGCCGAGTTTTATAAGAACTTTACCCTGTAATGAGTCGCCAAGAGGAGGCTGAATGGGAAGGGCCTGAATGTTGGGGCCCTTCAAGACCTCAACGCCAGAGGCGTCCGCAGGCGGGGCTATTACCATGGAGTCGTCAACAAGGAAGGTCTCGGGCATCTCTACGTCTGGAAAATCACCGAGGGTGCGCGGGTCTGTTACTACGCCGTTAATGGCCGCCGCCGCCGCTGTCTCGGGGCTGCAGAGGTAGACCTGGGCATTTGGCGTGCCGCTCCTGCCCTTGAAATTCCTGTTGAATGTCCTTAAGGATACTCCACCTGATGGCGGTGACTGGCCGTTTCCTATGCAGGGGCCGCAGGCAGACTCCAGTATTCTCGCGCCTGCCTTTATTAGGGATGCGAGGCCGTTATTTAAGGATATCATCTCAAGTACCTGGCGCGAACCCGGCGAGATTGTCAGGTTAAGCTCTGGGCATACCTTGTGACCGCCCTTCTCAAAGGTCTCGGCAACGAGCATTAGGTCTCTGTAGGAGGAATTTGTGCAGGAACCAATACATACCTGATCCACCTTTAAGCCGGCTATCTCTGATACTTTTTTTACGTTATCAGGCATATGGGGCAGCGCTATCATGGGCTCCAGCGTATCAAGGTCTATCTCCACGGTCTCATCATAGCTTGCGTCACTGTCGGCTACAAGCTCCACCCAGTCAGTCTCCCTGCCCTGAGCCTTCAAGAAGGCCTTTGTTACATCATCGCTTGGAAATAGCGAGGTAGTGGCGCCAAGCTCGGCGCCCATGTTGGTTATGGTGGCGCGCTCTGGTACGGAGAGGCTCTTAACGCCCTCGCCGCCGTACTCAAAGACCTTGCCTACGCCGCCCTTTACGGTAAGCCTTCTAAGGAGTTCGAGGATTATGTCCTTGGCCGAGACCCAGGGCTGAAGAGTGCCCTTGAGGTTTACAAGCACTACCTCGGGGTAGGTAAGGCCAAAGGAGCCGCCGCCCATGGCTACGGCTACGTCAAGACCGCCGGCGCCTATGGCCAGCATGCCGATGCCGCCGCTCGTTGGTGTATGGCTGTCAGAGCCAAGGAGTGTATCGCCTGGTACGCCGAACCTCTCAAGGTGCACCTGGTGGCAGATGCCGTTGCCCGGTCTTGAGAAGAATATGCCGTGCTTGGCAGCTACGGTCTGAAGATACTTGTGGTCGTCGGCGTTCTCATAACCGCCGTACTGCAGGGTGTTATGGTCTACGTAGCTTACGGAGCGTTTTGTCTTGACCTTATCTACACCCATGGCCTCAAACTGCAGGCAGGCCATTGTGCCCGTTGCGTCCTGCGTAATGGTCTGGTCCATCTTTATGGCAATTTCATTACCTCTGCCCGGCTGGCCGGAGATGATATGGCCGTCAATGAGTTTTTGCGTGACGTTTTTACCCACTTTTTCCTCCTTTTTATGGTCAAATCGCTAAGAATGGTTGTTTTTGAAAATTTCCCCATCTCCCGCCGTTGTTTTTACAGGCGCGAGTTATAGGTATAAAAATATTTCGATGGGTTATTAAGAATATAGGAGGTGAGGAAAAAAGTCAATCATAAAAGGCGTAAAGGCATTTTGGGAGAGGGGTAAAAGGGGTGGTTAAGGCCCTTATACGGTACATCTATTGACTAAATTCCTCGCACTGTGTTACCCTTAAAACCTTATGGAAAAGAGCAGATATTATCCCTCATTAGAGGATTTTAAGGTCTTATCCCGTAAATATAACGTCATCCCGCTGTATCGAGAAATTCTTGCCGATACGGAGACGCCCGTCTCTGCCTTTATGAAGATAGATAACGGCAAGGACGCCTTTTTGCTCGAGAGCGTTGAGCAGGGCGAAAAATGGGGCAGGTACAGCTTCTTAGGCGTAAGCCCCCGTATGGTTCTAAGGTCAAAGGGCGAAGATGTGGAGATAAGCAGGCCCGGCGAAGAGGTAAGGGTAGAGAGCGGGCCCCTTGAGGTTCTTCAGAGGATCTGTGGCGAGTTCAGAGCTGCTCCCCTTCCCGGGGCACCGAGATTTTTTGGCGGGGCAATAGGGTATATCGGCTACGACGTGGTGCGTCACATCGAACGCCTCCCTGAAATCGCCGAGGACGACCTCGGCCTTGATGACATATATCTTATCTTTACAGATACACTCCTTGTCTTTGATAACGCCGAGCATAAGATAAAGGTAGTTTCCAATGCCTTTGTAGAAGAGGGCGCAGACCTTGAGGCACTCTATAATAAGTCTATAGAGAAGATAGAGGGACTCGTGGAGTCCCTGCGTAGAGGTACTGCAAGGCAGGGCGATAAGAGTGAGACTCTCTCTAAGGGGGGCGAGGGCGTTGGGGCGGCGGGTATTACCTCTAACTTTAAGAGAGAGGATTACCTGAAGGCCGTAGATACTATAAAGGAGTATATAAAGAGCGGCGACGTTATTCAGGCCGTACTATCGCAGAGGTTCTCTACGCCTCTGCCAACGTCTCCCTTTGACGTATACAGGGCCCTTCGTGTAGTTAATCCATCGCCTTATATGTTTTTTCTGAGGCTTGGAGATCTTCATATAGTAGGATCCTCACCTGAGATACTTGTCCGCGTAGAGGACGGAGATGTAAATGTAAAACCCATAGCCGGTACAAGAAAGCGGGGGCGTGACGAGGCCGAGGACCTGGCACTTGAGAAGGAGCTGCTCTCAGACCCCAAGGAGCTCGCCGAGCATATAATGCTTGTAGACCTTGGGCGCAATGATATAGGCAGGGTCTCGCAGACAGGTACGGTCCATGTCTCTGACCTTATGAACGTAGAGCGGTACTCTCATGTTATGCACATCGTAACAGACGTGCACGGCCGTCTTGCCGTAGACTGTGACGCCCTCGGAGCTTTTTCGGCCTGCTTTCCCGCAGGTACGCTCTCAGGCGCGCCAAAGATTCGCGCAATGGAGATTATAGAGGAGCTCGAACCCTGCAGGCGAGGCGTATACGGCGGCTCCGTAGGTTATATCGGCTACGGGGGCAACCTCGATATGTGTATCGCTATAAGGACTATGGTCATAAAAGACGGCGTTGTATACGTGCAGGCAGGCGCAGGTATTGTGGCCGACTCCGAGGCGGAGCTGGAGTTTGAGGAGACGGAGAACAAGGCGCGGGGCCTCTTAAAGGCAATCGAGATGGCGGGAGCGCTCTTTTTATAATCTTATAATTTTTTATTCGGGCCCATGAGTCTTGGCCCTGATGTAAAGGCAGTGGTGAGAGTATGCTCCTTATGATAGATAATTACGATTCCTTTACATATAACCTCGTGCAGTACTTTATGGAGCTTGGCGAGGATGTAAGGGTCTATAGAAATGATGCCATTACCATCGAGGGCATTAGGGCGCTGGCCCCTGACAGGATCGTTATCTCACCGGGGCCCTGCGACCCGCTAAAAGCAGGTATATCCGTATTGGTTATACAGCACTTTGCCGATAAATTACCTATACTCGGCGTATGTCTCGGCCATCAGTGCATTGGATACGCCTTTGGCGGTAAGGTGGTGCGGGCAGATCGCCTTATGCACGGCAAGACCTCAATGGTATATCACGACGGCAAGACTATCTACGAGGGCATTGAGAACCCTTTTCGCGCAAATCGTTATCACTCACTTATCTTAAGCCGAGAGGATTTGCCAGATGATTTCGAGGTAAGCGCATGGACAGACCGTGAGGAGATAATGGGTATTCGTCACCGCACCTATCCCCTTGAGGGTCTGCAGTATCACCCCGAGTCAATATTGACAGACGCCGGCAAGGCCATTATGAATAATTTTCTTATTAAATACCGTTAAGGTTTTTTTAAAATGGGACTTACTATTAAAGAGGCCATTAAGAGGGTAGTGGGCGGTGGCAGTCTCACTGAGGCGGAGATGGCTGCTGTTATGGGCGCCATTATGGGCGGCGAGACGGGCCCTGCGGAAATTGCCTCTCTTATAACGGCTCTTTCCATAAAGGGCGAGACCGCGGGAGAGGTAACAGGGGCGGCCCGTGTTATGCGCGAGTTTGCAACAAAGGTGTCGGCGCCTGAGGGCTCTATAGTTGTAGATACCTGCGGTACGGGCGGCGACGCCTCGGGGACCTTTAATATCTCTACTGCCGCGGCCTTTGTCGCCGCCGCAGGCGGACTTACCGTAGCAAAACACGGCGGGCGTGCCGTTACCTCAAAGTGCGGCTCAGCAGACGTCCTAAAGGCCCTTGGTGTAAATATAGAAGTTACTCCTAAGCGCATGGAGCTCTGCCTTCGCGAGGCGGGCATTGGTTTCTTATTCGCCCCTCTCCTTCACGGCGCCATGAAGTACGCGGCGCCGGTGCGCGGGGCCATTGGCATAAGGACTATATTCAATATCCTCGGCCCCCTTACCAACCCGGCGGGAGCGACTTGTCAGGTTCTCGGCGTTTATGATGACCGCCTTACGGAGCTTATGGCAGAGGTCTTGTTGAGGCTCGGCGGTGAGCGTGCCTTTGTTGTTAGAGGCGAGGACGGCCTTGATGAGCTTACCCTTACAGGCAGTACAAGGGTTACGGAACTCTCTGAAGGCAAGGTAAGAACTTATTATGTAAGCCCTGAGGATTTTGGCCTTACACGCTGCGCCCCCGAGGCCCTCGCCGGAGGAGACGCAGCAAAGAACGCTGCGATTATTCTCGATATTTTCAAGGGCAAAAAAGGTGCGCCGCGAGACATTGTAATCCTTAACAGCGCCGCGGCCATTACAGCAGGCGGGCTGTGCGAGAGTATAAAAGAGGGCTGCGCCGCGGCCGCCGCGGCCATAGACTCAGGCGAGGCCTTAAATGTCCTTAATAAACTTATAGAGGTCTCAAATACTCCTGAATAAGGCAGAGGCAGATGGCGCTAAGAGAAATATTAAGGGAAAAAAAAGAGGCCCTTACCAGAATAAGAGGAGACTCGGAGTACGTAAAACTCCTTGAGGACATGGCGGCTCAGGCAGAGGCCGCGGCCCCGCCTATGGATTTTTTCGACGCCCTTAGCGGGCCGAGCCTCAGTATCATAGCCGAGGTCAAGAAAGCATCGCCCTCAAAGGGTGTAATCCGCGAGGATTTTGACGCTCTTCAGATGGCCCTTACTTACGAGGCTAATGGCGCGGCTGCTATTTCTGTTCTTACGGAAGAAAGATTTTTTCTCGGCAAACTCGACTACATAAGGCTCGTAAAGGCCCATGTTAAGATACCCGTACTTAGAAAAGACTTTATACTTGACGAGTTGGAGGTATACGAATCCCGCGCCCTTGGCGCCGATGCCATACTCCTTATAGTTGCTATCCTTAATGAGAGCCGTCTCGCTGAATTAATCGCCCTCACCAAAAAACTCTCCATGACGCCTCTTGTAGAGGTTCATAATAAAGAGGAGCTGCAGACGGCCATAAGCGTAGGCGCGAGGCTAATAGGTATAAATAACAGAGATCTTAAGACTTTCAAGACGGATATCTCTACTACGCGCGCCCTTGTCCCCCTTGTGCCGGCCGGCCATGTAATCGTCTCGGAGTCGGGTATTAATACAGTAGATGATATTCGAGGGCTTATGGAGTGCGGTGTAAGTGCCTTTCTTATCGGCGAGGCCCTTGCCCGTGAACAAGACGTTGGGTTAAAACTACGGGAATTATTAGAGGCTGAGAACAAGAAATAATGCTTACACCTTACTTTCTTTTGGAAAAAAGAAAGTAAGATAAAGAAAACCAGCGGGGCGGGCTTACTGCCGGTGAATTTGCAGCAGGTGC
>CAZEBZ010000043.1:0-14319 GCA_964510775.1 uncultured Thermodesulfobacteriota bacterium | reverse complement strand
GTATGAGGTTATGGGCCTGCGAGTACCCCAATAAAACCCAGGGAAAACCTGTAAAAAGATGGCCCCGCATGTACTCTAAAGCCACCCATAAGCAGGGGTAAAAGAAGAGAGGGCCGCCGTAATGAACTGGAGTAAAACGAGTTAAGAGGGTAAAAAAAGCAAAAAACAGAGCGAGATACCCTGCGAGGAGAAGCATTACGGGAAGACTCTCAAAGAGGCCAAGACCGCCGTAGTACTGCATGGAGTGCATTACCCAGTAGACAGAGCCTGTAAAAAAGACAAGGCCTGAGATTAAACCAAGGAGAAAGGCACGGCGAGCGCCAAGACCATCTATGGAGATAAAGAGCGGGACAAGAGCCACAAAGGCAAGTGGCCAGAGCCCAATAGGGGCAAAGCTTAATACGAGCAGAGCCCCTGAGAGTATGGCAGCAAAGATCCTGCCTCTCATGGCCCGGGATGGAGAAAAATTCTGTAAATAAGCAGAGTAAGCCCTACTCCGAGGAACGCTCCGAGAAAGACCTCAAGAGTAGTGTGTATGCCGCCAAGGAGCCTTGATTGACTGACCATAACCGCCATTATAAATGCAAGTATGGCTACAAGGGGGTCTGCCGTAAGAAGAGTGACTGATGTAAAAAGTGAGAAAGCAACAGCCGCGTGTCCGCTTGGCAGCCCGCCATGAAGAGGCCTTCCGCTGCGGCCAAGAGACTTTAAGACCACAACAGAGATAAGGACGAGAAGAAGGGAAATAACGGCTATGTGGGCTGAGAACTCATGAACCCCTCGAAGGGCCAATGAGGCAGGGTCTCGCATGTACTTTGTAAATATCATATAAACTACTATGGCTACGCCTATTGAGGCAATAAGCACGGCGCCTGCAGAGACATCCTTGGCGTTCTTTGCGAGGATATGATGCTTATCCTCTATGAGATTAACGGCCTCTTCAATGGCCGTGTTAAGCATCTCGGCAAATAGAAGGAAGATAATGGACAAGGCAAAGAGGACAAACTCCAGGACAGGCAGCCTGAGAGCGAGGCTCAATACGAGGGCGGCTACGGCGATGAGGTAATGGAGTTTTATGTGCTTCTGCGTCTTAAAGGCGTAAATAATCCCCTCAATGGCGCAGTTCAGGCTCCCAATCCACCCCTTTGGTTTTATAATTTTCCTGTCATCGCTTGCCACTCTCAACTCCACTGTAAAGCAGGATATATACTGTATAAGAACCCATCTGCTGTGAGTTCACTACAAATCAATAACAAAAAAAACTATACGACGTGAGAATATTAGCCAAGCCCTCCTTTTTCATTTAGCGCCGCGAACAATTCATCTTCTTTTCGCCGCATCTTGGCGGCCTGACGGCCTCCATTAACGTGCTCGTAACCAAGGAGATGAAGAAGACCGTGGTGACAGAGCCTCGCGAGCTCCACCTCAGGAGAACACTCTGCGCCGCGGGCCTGCTCCACCACCTTATCCATAGATATAGCAATATCACCGAGTAAAATATCGTCATTCATAGGAAAGCTCAGCACATCAGTGGGTTTATCAATGTTTCGAAAATTTTTATTAAGCTCTCTTATCTCTTCGTTATCTGTAAGAAGTAGACTTAGTTCTCTACCCTCTACAGCAAGCTCCCTCATGGCGAAGGTCAGAATAGTTCTTGATAAAGTTACACGTCCGCAGCGCGCCCTGTCAGTTATTAGCACCTTTGAGGAGGCCATATCAGGACTCACCGCCTGTGTTTTCAACCTCTTCAGAACTCACCTGCCGCCTTGACTGCACACCCTCAAAGGCGCGTATTATATCTTGAACAAGGGGGTGACGCACCACATCGGCATCTGAGAAGTTAATGAATTCTATCCCCGGGACATCTTTAAGGATATCGCGGGACTCTACAAGCCCCGATGACCTCGAGAGAGGCAGGTCTATCTGTGTAATATCACCGGTAATAACGGCCTTTGAGTCAAAACCAAGCCTTGTAAGAAACATCTTCATCTGCTCGATAGTTGTATTTTGTCCCTCATCAAGGATGATAAAGGCATCGTTAAGGGTTCGACCACGCATAAAGGCAAGGGGGGCCACCTCTATAACGCCCTTTTCAAGGAGTTTTTCCACCCTCTCGTACTCAAGAAGATCGTAAAGGGCGTCATAAAGAGGACGAAGATAGGGGTCTACCTTTGCCGCGAGGTCACCGGGCAAAAAACCGAGCCTCTCACCGGCCTCTACCGCCGGCCTTGTTAGAATTATCCTCTCAACTTCCTTATTTATAAGAGCACTTACGGCCATGGCCATAGCCAAATAGGTCTTTCCAGTACCGGCAGGGCCAATGCCAAAGACCATATCAGACTCTTTTATGGCATCTATATAGCGCTTCTGTGCAAGGCTCTTCGAGGATATTACCTTTTTTTTAAAAGTAATGCATGCCGTATCAAGAAAAACATCGGCGATAACGGCCTCGCTGTCCGTCTGAACCAAACGTATGGCATAATCAATATCATGGGGCCCGAGCATATACCCCTTTAAGATCAAGTCGTAAAGACCGGTAACGAGTCTCTTTACGGCCTTCACAGCTCTTGCAGACCCCCTTAGAGTAAGTAGGCTGCCGCGGGTGTCTATCCTAACGCCCATGCCCTGCTCAATAGTCTTCAAGTTTGAGGCAGCCTCACCAAAAAGACTCATGGCAATGGCATTATCCTCAAAGTTTATCTGTTCCTTAAACTCGTTTTGCTTTTGTTTCGTTACGCTTATTGTCTTCACCTATACCGTTGATTAGAGACAACACCCCTAAAAATAATGAATAAAAAAATACTCATTAAAAAATCTCAGCAAAATAATTCTAACATAGCGGCATTTTTTTTACAATCCACGTAAAGGCGCACAGAGAGGGACTCGCACGGGAAAAGAGCTGTAGAGACAATATGAAAAAAAGACAAAAAAAAAGGCCGGATAACCCGCCTTAATCATACAAGTAATTTGTCACTGTAAGAACCACTTAATGCGGACTCTTTTACCTTAGAACATCTCGGACCCACATCACCGCAGACCTCGTTCAGACCCTCCCCCTCTTTGCCCCTTTAGCCCCCCACTGCCTCTTTGCCTGCCTTAGCCCCCCCCACTGCACTGTGGCCCTTTTAGAGACCCACTGCCTCACGCCTCTCGTTATAATAATGCATTCTCGTCATATTGCCGCGCTCCAACTCCCACCTTGGCCTCTGCCGTACAATCTTCTGCAGGAGGCGATGGTTAAGGGCATGACCGGAACGGTGTGCTATGAGCAGGCCACTCACCGGTGCGCCTACAAGAGAGAGATCGCCGATAAGATCAAGGGCTTTATGCCTTACGAACTCATCAGGGAATCTGAGACCATCCTCATTAAGAATATCACTATCTCCCACAACAACGGCATTGCTAAGAGAGCCGCCCATAGCAAGACCATTGGCACGAAGCGTCTCAATATCGCTTAAAAAACCAAAAGTTCTTGCGCTCCCTATCTCATTAATAAATACTTCACGAGTACAGTGTCTTGAGAATAACTGTTTGGAGAGAACGGGATGGCTGAAATCTATGGAATAATCTATCCTTAAACCCGGCTCATCAGAGGGCAGGAGCATTAGATACTTATCTCCCTCTGAGACTTTTATAGGGCTCTTCACTACAAGATAATCACGCTCCGCCATAAGGTTAGAAAGACCAACGGCCTCTATCTTCTTTATGAACTCCACGGCGCTTCCGTCAAGGATAGGTATTTCCGAGCCGTATACCTCCACATCAACATTATCTACACCAAGGCCGTAAAGGGCCGCGAGTATGTGCTCAACTGTAGAGACTGTAACACCACCGCTGCCAAGAGTAGTGGCGTAGTTAGTATTAACGACATTACTGCCCTCGGCCTTAATAGAAGGTAAACCCGGCAGGTCAGCCCTTATGAAGGTTACGCCGCTATCCTCTTTTGCAGGAAGCAGTCTCACCTTCACGTCACGCCCTGTGTGGAGGCCTACACCGGAGAAAAGAATCTCTTTTTTAATCGTTGTCTGCATCATACAAGCATACTTACATACAAAAAACGTGCCAAAATAAAAAACCCTACAAAATCAATACATTACAGCAAAAGAGTCAAGTTAGCACTGTATTAAAAAAACAACAGCCACCCCTTAATTCTCTTTTTTGCAACACTATTGTCCTTTAAAAATAGAATATTAGGGTATACGTACACTGATTATTATCGAGGTAAGAATAGGAAAATAAAGATAAAACTTACCTTTTCTGAGGTAAAAAACTCGGGAAGTCTTACAAGGAGGAATATTTTGTGGAGCCACAGGCAAGATGAGACTTAATATGTAAAAAGCACCCCGATGATCATAAACATCTGCGTCAACATTATATATTATAACTTTTATCACCGGGGATTGTCAATAAAACCAGACTATTATGACTATGAAAATATCTTAGTGCACCCTTAGCATACTAATGCTTTTTTCCACACTACGTCCGCCAAAGTAGAAGATTATCACTGTCTGCATAATAGACTTATGAACCTCAGTAAGAGGTATCTGCGGATAACCGATATAAGGGGCGAGAATTGTCCAGCTGAATATGGCAAGCATAATAAATGACCACAAGGGCCTGTGTGTCACCTTCAGGACATTAGCCCACTGCGGCGCTCCCGCTGACTCTGAAATTGCCAGGGCGCGAGCGTTCTGCATATCTGCTGCGGCGGCCCTTGACTCCTCAAGGGCAAGACTGCTCGCCTTAAGACGAAAGTCCGCCTTTTCTTTCTCGTCCATAGTGGCCGGCAGGTAATGATCTGCAAGCTTGGCCACTACCTTACCGACTGTACTCTCTATTAAATCACCAAATACAGGTGTCATAGGGCCTCCTTCGCGCACTCCACGCATAGGCAAGTCAACAAGTTAATCCGAGAGAGCTTGCCGCATTTGAGACATAGGCCAACCTTTTTTATATGCTTTGTCTTATCTGTATACCTCATATTAAGCCCTCCTGTGATGAGACTACACGCATCTAATCTAAAGGGATTTAACCTCTATACATGATTATATTAGGGGTACAAAAGCAACCGCCCATATGAATTTGCCTATCTTCTCGTAGCCACCTCACTCACCTCACCTACGAGACTCCGCCTTGATATGAGCTACTGATGGGGTGTCGGCCTTGCCCGGCGAAGCGGTACAGTGCCACTGTCCTGTTAATCCAACCCCTAAGATAGGGCTTCCTGCCAAGCACCCTCGCGTAGTAATCTATCCTCTCAATGATATAATCCTGCCAGTAAGACGTGCGGGAGAGAAAATCCTTCGCCCTCTTAGCCCCCATATTGACGGCAGTATCAAAGACAACGAGATTAACGGGCCATAGCAGATAATCGCAGCCAAGTTTTTCCCAGTAATCTACACGATAGATATCTCTGGCCTCCTGCTCTGTAAGATCCTTTATATCAAGCGTTGGGTAGGCAGACTTTGATATTCCCCATTTTGTCTCACCACCGGGGTCTTTAGGGTCATAAACATAACCACCTTCCCACTTGAGCACAAAATCCATAGCAGACTCAAAATCACTCATCGAGGGCCTCCATCTTTGCGGCAATCTTAATAACAGTATTATTCATATATTGAATATCCCTGTTGTTTTTAGCGAGCACATCTTTTATCTCACGGAGAATTTCCTTCGTATTATCTCGGAAAAATCCGCACTCGGACTTTGGTACGTTCTGATGATTGACTGAGGCTTCCACCCTGTCCATACGCTGCCCGAATGCCCGAAGAACGTATGACAACATAGCGGTCCATAGACCAAGAAGGCCGCCGCTTACAAGCATCCAGATGTTAGGATTTTTCTCAGGACTCATCTGCCCTCCGTAGCGCTGTCCCCGAATCTCCAACCCATTTAGTTTCATAAAAGGGGCCACAGGCCCAAGCCAAACTTCACCTAAGATTTTACGCTACGCTACATTTAGCAGTAGACCTTCTTCTGAAAGAAGGAAATAAAACATTATGGCGCCGTACGCATACATACCTTACAAATTTTCATCTCTAAAAGTACTTTCCTCATCGTGGACTTTTTTCGGAAACATCCAACCGGAGAAATTTAATTTATCCAATCTAATCCATGATTACATTAGAGGTGAAATCGTGATCAGCCCACACCCTGAAATTCTTTACAAATATCTGATCATCAATCCCATTGCATACATAATAAAGCTGAATAAGATCTCCAGGCGCAAAACCTGCCAGTGTCTCTACAAATGTCTGATAGGTCGTAGATAAGGACCGCGTCGTACCATAAGGTATGGAATTCTTATATATCCTTGCCCCCACAGTTGTTGGGGCTCCGGCAAAGAGGATATACATGCCGTCAAAACTGATATTCACACTGCCGCCTCGGCCTATCTTCAGCTCCTTAACTTTTGTCCACGTTCCACTCATGTCCCCGAATTTCGAACGTTCAGTATCGGCTGCAAGAACAATATCAGCACTGGCTCCATCCGTCGTATATGAACCTGGTGAGGCGGAGAGGGCGCTATTAATACCATCGTGATTATGATCTACTGCGGCAGTATAATTAAGCCCCAACCACTCATGTAGATGCACAAGATCGTCTCTTATCTCCGTTAAGAGCGTGGTATCAAGGGGACTATCTGCGTCAATAGCAGAATCAGGTATATCCGTCCAGTTCTTAGTGGGTGTAGCCATTGAAAAACCTCCTTACCAGATTAAGTATCCCTCTTCTGTCCCGCCATTCACCTTGTTGGAACCATCTCCTATATACGCGCGGTCTCTTTGCGCCTTAGCAGCCCCTGGATAATCAGCCTGACCTGAAGGGGCAACAAAACCGTATCGGCGGTAAAGCTGAGTCTTAACGGCCTCAACCCTGACACGGTGTCTGCTCATATCAGGCCTTAACCGTGTAATCATTACGCGTTCATTAGTCCATGAGTCTTTTCCAAGCTCAAAGGCATCATCAGTTGTAATGTCCTTTAAGTCTGCAGGCCTGATAAGACTGGAATCATAGACCATATTGTTGATATCCATCTCAAAAGTGATAACTGATACTGGATCACGGTAGCGATTCAGAATCTTCTGTGCCAGCTGAGATGCCATGCTAAGACCGTTTAGGGTAGTAATTTGTATCGTATCACTAAGATTTTGCGCAGGAAGATTAGCGTAATCCACAACAAGTTTTATCCACTTACTCTTGTCAGCAGAATAAAGTGTATATTTTTTCGATGAAGATACACTCACCGCCGCACCGGCAGCACCTCCCGGGGGTGCCCACTGAAGTGTATGGATACCACTTACACTGTAGGTAAAAGTAATAACTCCATCTCCCGTGCCATTACTCTTTGAGATGTGATAAATGGTAGCTCCACTTATATTCACCGGTTGAGTATGGGTTAATGACCTTATCCACTTACTCTTAATCGTCTTGGTCGAGACCTCGCCCCACTGAACCTTATCCTGTGAAGCCGCGTCAAAGGCTATCACTGCGCTCTCAAAATTATCAGTACTCTCACCAGAGCCCTTGTAATCAAAGTACACAACTACGCGGTTAAAGAACTTATCTTTATACCCCGACTTCTGCGTAAGGGTATCCTCGATAATATGCGTGCCTTCTGACCACCGCTCAACAACTGTACCCGGGGTAGGCGGAGCAAAGACTTTTAAGGTTACTGATAAACCATCATGGAGGATAAAGGAGTTTGTCTCCCTCTGCAGCTCATTTAATATCTTATTAGCGGCGACAGGTTCAGTAAGAACACGGCTGAAGACCCATCCGTTAAGCCACCTTGAGGCCTCTTCGTCAAAACGGGCCGTATCCACAGTAGATGCGTCAAGACCTAACTGACTAACCAGTATGTCCTTCATCACATCCACTGGATTCCAGCCTGAGTAATCAAGCAACTGCGTACCCCTTGAATTGCTCACAGGCAGATGCTTACTGCCTACACCGGCAAGAGTATCGGCAATGGTGATAGTAAGCTCATCACCCTTACGGCTCCAGTCCGAGATAACACCAGAGAAAGTAGAGGCATAATCGGCGTATGTAAAACCCGGAGCCATAAAACCGTCTTTTCTTATCACCTTGATATTTTTAAGATACTCATCTCGTATATAAGCCTTAAAGTTAGCCCTGCCTGCGATGACGACCTTTAGCTCACCCCTTGTGGCAAAACCCTTTGCGGGATCTATTCTGTTCTGTAAAGATGATACGGATTTCAGAACCGGATCGATAAAATGCAGAGTATCCGAGCCAATAGCGATTATGTCACCGTCACCGCGATAGGTTCCATCCGCGCGAAAATGTACAACTGATGCTCTCTTACCGTGAAGGCCAAGGTAATGTACCCCTCCTTTAAGATAAAACTCCAAGACAACATTTGGCCTGTTTTTGCTCTTAGTAAACTCATTAAGGAATTTTTGCGTTACCATTATCACCCTCTTAACCTACAACAAGACCTGCGCTTAGCGTACGTGATAAGATCACCGTCCCCAACCACCCGGCTTCTTAGGCAACGATACAGCGCCAGAAGCCGTTCGAGTCTGCTACGCACTTCATCTGATCCCCTACACCTGCGACCCAGTCCACCTGGCCATTTCCAAACATATTTGAGTTGCCAGCAAAATTCACTGTCCTTGCGGCGCCAAAAGTTATCCATATTTCCTGTCCTGGATAACCATCTGAAAAATTAGTAATACTTACATTACCTGTAGAATTAAACCTTTCTCCACCGAGTACACTGGGAGCTGCGATATTTGCAAGGCTAATCCAGGAAGACTTCTCTACATTATTATGTACGCGAAGGTTGGTAATGAGATGGCCGCCTGCTGTAGAAGTATATATAGATTGAACTGCTACAGGCTCAAGATGATTGCCGCTGATTTCCACATTATCCAATGACACTTTGTTGGCATCAAGATACACCGCGTATGTAGTCTTCAATCCCTCATCAACGATAGTGTTGTTAATGACCCTCAAGCGTCTCCACGTCTGCCCATTATCCACGGCAGAGCCTATATATATGCCCGCAACTACGGCTGGATTATTAGAGTAGTTTGAACTCTGTATAATATTATTGGCGATAATAGTATCTTTTCTGTCAGGCCCCATATCTCCGGCAATGACGATTCCATGAGTTGCAGGCTGCAAGATAATATTGCCTATAACAACACAGTTGCTAGTAGCGTCTATGCCGAATCCTCCGGCTAAGGTCACTATATTATTGCTGATTACAATAGACTGATACATGGCTTCGCCTACTGTATTTGCACCTATAGCAATGCCATCGTTACCGGCATTTCTGTTGTCATAACAAATATTACTATCGATAAGGATATCCGTACTCCCCTTATCAATAATAATCATCATCTCTGCCTCGACCTGACCGACGAGAATAGTGGTGGGAGGAACGGCTCTGTTGACAACATTATTTGATACAACAATCCCCTGACAGGAGTTTGCCCCAATCACTGAACCCGTCACAAGAGCTATGCCCTGGCCTCCCGTAGATATCACCTTATTCTCTGTAATACTCCCGATGTATCCGTACTGCACCTGAATACCTCTCCACCCAATATTCTCAACTCTGTTATTTGAGATGGTAAAATTACTATGAGGAAGAGTAGTCGCAGATAAAAGAATGCCGCAAAAAGGCGGATTTTTTATTAACATGCCCCTTATCGTTAGATTATCTGTACTCCATCCGTTTATACAGCTATAGGTAGATGCACTGTTATTATCGGCATTACCGTCAAGCTGTAAATCCTGAATGGTAAGATTCGCAACTCCTGAAGCAATCGCGAATATGGCTCCATATCCACCCACCTGCAAGTCCCCGTTGGCATCTTTAACCTTAACAACAGAGGAGTCACCCTCGCCGCGTATGGTTAAATTATTTTTATTAAGGTTCAACTGTCCGGTAATAATATATGTGCCCGAGGGGAAATAAACCGTCCTTATCCCTCCCGTAACCGGTACTGCGTCACAGGCCGCCTGTATTGCAAGAGTATCGTCAGTAATACCGTCTCCCAGGGCCCCAAAAGTCGGGCTGGTAACATCAAACCAGCGATGCGAGCCGTCAATACCATGCTCGGCCAGGCTAAGCCTGTTCAAGGTATCAGCCTTGGAGGCATGTCCGGAGCCAACCATCTCTTCTATTGACTTTATCCTTAAATCTGCCATTTTTACTCCTTTCGCCCCTTAAGTTTTATATTGATGTCTCTGAATAACCCGCCATTTTGAAATGGGTTATTAAAAGTCTTCTCAGGAAACATTAGAAAGACATCATCTGGATTGTTGCCTCGCTCCCAGCCCACAAAAAAATTTTTAAGGCCTGAGTTCTCCCACCAGGACTTCACCTTCTCATACAGAGCGGCGTCGGCTTCTCGAAAGGCAAGGGATATACGCCGCTCGCTATACCTTGTATGCACTCCCATAATGTAGCCCGTGTTGCTCACATTGACCTCGGAGCGCACTTGCTCACCATGGGGGTCAAAGGCAGCGGTGGCGTAATCAAGCTCAGTCTTATCTCCCCAGATACAGATATTCATGTGTGGAGCTGTCCCAAGGCCGCTCATCTTCAAGCGCCAGTGCCTTTTATTTACAGTACCAACCGCGGCATAATCAGAGAGCTCACCGGGCTGCAGTGATGACGCTACCCTCACGGCGGCATTATCAATGTACAGAGTTGCAGCCTGGCCCGTTGAGACGTAACATCTAAGATTAATTCCCTTAAGGCCAGCTCTAAGAGTGCGTGTAACACTCATAAACTGCCACGCCCCTGCGCCTGAATGTACAGCGCCCTCGGTGAACTGAGGCCCTGTTCCGTCGTCATCGTATATTCTCAGTGTAACTCGTCCGGCAACAGCAGCATTAATATAACAACCAAAAGTTACGGTCTTGCCTGATAAATAGGAGAGGTCAAAGGCATTGCCGGATTCTGTGGCCTCTAACCAGAGATCTTCATTCGCTGCGCTTGAGACTCTGGCGCTGTATAATCCATTAAAAACCGTAAGAGACTCTTTATTAATCGAGCCTGACGGCCCGCCTCCAAGTCTCCACCCCGTAGGCGGCGCCGTATTCCCGTTGTCCCAGACCTCAAAATCAGGGTTTGCCAAGAAGCGGGCCTCAGTAAGGACGATACGGTCTGAGAGAGGACGGACACTTAAGACGCCTTGTATATCATCAGTAAAATCATCATCTGAGGCCTCTAATGTTAAGACCCCGCCGGAGCTGTAAAAGTCATGCCCCATCACTGCGAGATAATCAGCGCTCTTAGCTTCGCCGCCGCTTACCACATCAAAGAAAACAGAACCATCTGTATTTTGAACCTGAAGGCTTACCTTAAGGTCCGTAGCACCTTGCGAGAGTGTAAGCGAAGCAGTCAAAAACTCCCACCCTCCGGTGCCGCTATGGTAAGTCGAGTAAGAGGTCTTAATACCATCGCTAACGGCGAGTCTCGCCTGCGTGGAACTTGATGCAAAGACCCAGACTCCAAGAGAAAACGTCTTACCGAGAAGATCGGCGTAGGCAGAAATACTCTGTGAGAGTTCAGCGTCTGTGCCTGCACGAGTTACATTCGCCGATGTAGCGCCTTTTTTTACAGTACTAATCTCGGCGGCTACAGTTGCTCCGGCTCCGAAGAGGCTCCAGTAATCAGGCGTGCCTCCTGTCCAGTTCTCAAAATTACTGTTAAGCAGTCGATTTGCGCTCCATGTAATATACTGCGGCTCTGCCGCATCAACTGCCTCCCACCTGTTAACCTCAAGCATGTTATAAATATTTATTACATCTGTTCCAGCAAGGGTACTTGAAGCCGTGAGAGTAGAGCCAGACGCGCCGAGCATAGTATCGTAGAAAAACTTAACTTTTTCCCAGGTTGCCATTTATGCCCCCGCTACTTTGATATTTAATACAACATCTCTGTCTGAGAGCCCCTCAAGTGCCGGAGCGATGTTGTCTTCCACAATTTTGTCCCAGTTATCATCACTTAAGGGGTTATAGACATTGACCGTAAGCGTCTGCGAGACATTGCCGTTACCCTCCTGAATAGGGAATGCCTTTGGAGAGCCTCCCGTGAAGGGTGTAGTAATAGCCTGCCCCCCTGAAGTTACGGCAGTACCTCCGCCAAATGGAGTACTCCTTATCTGAGCTACACGGGCAAGCCCAGCGGCAATGGCTGAGGCTGCGGCGGCAACAGCAAGACCAGGCCCTACTACGGGTATCCCGGCAAGGGATTTATAAGCCGCCTGCGCCGAGGCATAAGTATCTATAACTGTCTGAGAAATTGCCGCGGCCTTCATAACTTGAAAAATCGAACGATTAGTCGAGCCTGTAACGACAAAGAGATTCTCCATAAAATTAGCCGCCGCGCCAAAGGACTCGCCTGCGTACTGTATCTTAAAGTCACGCACCTTCTTTGCTGATTGAATAGAGAGATTTCCGTAAGTCGCCTCTATCTGCGCCTGAGTCTCATGAGCGTCTATCATCGCGGTAATAAGCGACGTATTAAAATTCTGCAAGGTAGAGAGCCGTGCATCATAATTTGAGAAAGAAGATGCAACCTCAGAGTCGACTGCACCGGGGGCAGGAGCATTAAAAGGACTTGACGCGTTAAGCCTCGAAATCTCAGCTTCGGCCCCATGCCTCTCTCTTATAAGACCAATCCTCTTAGCCTCAAGCCCTGCTACCCTGCCAAGGCCAGCAGCATAACTATCAAGGGCATCAGCATCATCACTTGATATAAGCCCCTCAAAATTGTCTTTAATAGCTGAGCTGGAATCAACAACAGACTGCAGTATTCTCCCTACCACCGCATTAAGTTCCGCAGGGGCCTTTATAACAACTTCTACATCTCTTTTATTCGGCATTTTTACGTCCCTTCATATATTCAGAACTTTCTATCTTGTAAATCTCATATGCTTCCACAAGCCAAGAAGGCTGATCGGCCCAACCGCCATCAAAGAACAATTGTCCTGAACTCTCAAGAAGAAAGACTACCCTTAAGATTTCATAAGTCTCAGCGGTAATGGCCGTAAGAGGGCACTCATAAAAACGTATCCCGCCGAGGCTGAAAACCTTTCCAACGCCCTTTGTCTTTATCTCCGCCGCTACCTCATCAGTAAAACTCGTCACAATTTTTGCCTGCTCCGAGAGGCCCTGAATATTGCAGCAATTTCGGCCTGACCTTAACAAATCATCGCAAATTTGGCACTGAAAGGGGCTCCCATCAGATGATTCAAGAAAGCTCCAACGAAAACCCGCTATCAGTTTTTTCTCTGACCCTGCGAGAGTTTATTAATATTCTCCATCGCCCGTATTATCTCTGTAACGAGCTCCGTATCTGCGGACTCATAAAATTCATCGGCCCCCGCAACCTCTCTTTCACCGATGTAATACCCTGATACTTCCGCCACACTATCTACAAACTGCCTCTTCTGCACTGACTGAGAGAGTTGAACCGTCTTTACAGCGTCGCCAGCTGTACCAGCGCTCGTAGCGATAAGACGCGAATACTCCTGCACTCTCGAGTATGGTACAAACTTCAGACGTACTACACATGGGTCGTCTGAGTTCCTGTTGCCGCCGTACTCCGGGACAAAATCTATGAGAGTATCTCTATCAAAACTTACTATGGCCATCACGCCTCCAATTAGTATGTACTTAATTAGTACTGCCCTTACAAAACTGCCGCAGTATTTTTAAGGATTACACCGGCCATGTACTGCGTTACTGAGCCATCAAAGACACCCTCATATTTAAGAGTTATCATAGGGTCTTTATCAAGAGAGTACTCTGGAGAGCCGCCCATTCTCTCCATAATCGGGAGATCAATATACAGTCCGTGATTATCACCAGTACCGGCCGCTACACCCGTGTCCCAGTGAAGCGTAAAGTTTGTGGAACTCGTCGAGGCCATCCAGGAGTTAAACTCAGCAACTGACGAAAAACCGCTTGCCGGGTCCTCCCAGTCAATGGTCATCTCAAGGCTGACCTTAAAACTGCCCAAACGCGTCTTATCGGGGTAATCAAGGCCGGAGAGTCTTAACACATCACTCATTCCGTTCTCAAACTTCACGCTTATCTTGTCAGGTTTTATCTGTGTGGCAGAGGTAAAGCCAATATCTGTAAAATCAGGCGCTGCCCCTGTGCGTGTCACCGCGCCGGTATAGACCATGAGGTTATTGTAGTCGCAGCGTAGGTTCTCAGGGGCAAATACAACCCCGCCGGAGCTTGCCGTAACAGCGTCTCTAAACTGACCAAAGAGATCCGCCGTCATCTTAAGGTTCTGTCCCGCCTCCTGACTAAAGGCAAGAG
>CAZEBZ010000042.1:0-14678 GCA_964510775.1 uncultured Thermodesulfobacteriota bacterium | reverse complement strand
GTTTCGACCCCTACATCACCGAGGCCTCGGAGTATCTTCGCTCCATGGCCGACTCTGAGGTCTTCAGCAGCCCGGGAGACGGCGGCAAATTCGCCGGTGAGATAGGAAACCCCGCCGAGGTACTGGACTTCGCTATAGGCATGGAAAAAGAATCCCTCGTCTTTTACGGCGAGTATGAAAAAGTCATTGTGGAAAAAGACAGAGCCGTACTTACGGCACTAATCGAGCAGGAAGAAGAGCACCTGCAGACACTTGTTGATCTTAGAAAAGAATACAACTAAGTCCGTCTTTTATATATGAGGGAGTTCATACGGCTATGACTGAATACGTAAAGACATATCACTGTCCTACCTGCGACGGCCTTGCCAGCGGCAACGGTCATCTCTGCCACCCAAGGACTGAGGCCTTGCCATTTACCTGCGAGTTCTGCGCTAAGAGCACAGATGACGCACGCCATGTCTGCCCTGAGATGCTCGACAAGATTGAGTATATCTGCAAAAAATGCGGCAGGCTCGCCATATACGATACCCTGCTCTGCGAGCCCGCGCCCGTAGACGCCGATTAAGTCCTTTCAACATCACATCATTATTTTTACGTGGTGTGAGACAGGGTATAAGAGAAACGCTCTTACAAAGTGGGGCAAAAAGGGGCAAAAAGGGGCAAAAGGGGCGGTTATATAATAAAAACCCTACTATAAGAAATGCCGCACTTGCAGAGAGCTTACTTTTCAGACCTTAAAAAAATCAGACCTTAAAAAATCCCCTCTTACTGACTGAGATAAAGTGGCCAACTCTTTAAATCATCTCAAAAAAGCAGATAAATATCTAACGAGCTCCCTTGTCTTCCACACGCCCATCAAGGCCGTAAGGGCTCATGGTATTTACGTAGAGGCCTCTGATGGCAAATCTTACATGGATCTCGCCTCAGGGCTTGCCGCCTGCAACGTGGGACACTGCCACCAAATGGTAGTGGAGGCCGCCGAGGCTCAGCTAAAAGACCTTATCCACGCAGGCTGCATCTTTCACTATGAGAGCATATTAAACCTCGCGGAAAAACTCGCAGAGATTACCCCCCCTGGCATAAAATCCTTTTTTTTCTCAAACAGCGGAGCAGAGGCCGTTGAGGGAGCGATAAAACTCGCGCGATTTACTACGGGACGGCAGGGAATTATATCTTTTCAGGGGGGCTTTCACGGCAGGACTTTTGGCGCCATGACCCTTACTACATCGAGCGCGAGATACAGAAAGGGTTACCGCCCACTGCTGCCCGGCGTATACCACGCCCCTTACCCCTACTGCTACCGCTGTCCAATGGGCGCGTCAAAAGATTCATGCTCTATGCAGTGCTTTGATTTTCTCAAGACCATTCTCGCCCGTGAGATTACCGCAGACGAGGTGGCCTGTATGATAATAGAGCCTGTACTCGGCGAGGGAGGGTACTGCCCGGCGCCGCCTGAGTTTCTCCATAAACTAAGAGAGCTCTGCACAGAGCATGGCATTCTCCTTATCTTCGATGAGGTTCAGAGCGGTTTTGGCAGAACGGGTAAATGGTTCGCCTCAGATGTCTACGGCGTAAGGCCTGATATCCTTACGATGGCAAAGGGCATTGCCTCGGGCTTTCCGCTATCAGCAGTGGGAGCCTCAAAGGAGATAATGAAAAACTGGCCCGCCGGAGCCCACGGCACTACCTTTGGCGGTAACCCCGTAGCCTGCGCCGCCTCTCTTGCAACCATTAAGGTAATCGAGAGTGAGGTTCTCCTTAAAAACGCCGCGGCACTTGGAGAGTTTGCCATTGAAAAACTTAAAAAAATCGCCCTCACCCATGCCTCTATAGGTGATGTTCGCGGCCTCGGTCTCATGGTAGGCGTAGAGTTTATAAAAAAAGACGGCTCGCCTGATAAGGAAGGCCTTCAAAGAGTCATGACCCGATGCCTTGATAAAGGCCTTATCATAATTGACTGCGGAGTAGATAAGAACGTAGCCCGCCTCATACCGCCCCTTAATATTACAAGAGAGGAGCTCTTAAGAGCTATTGACATCTTCAAGGAGGCGCTGGATTGATGGCCGCCAGAGCTTCAAGGCAGGCCTTCTTCACTGCAGTCATCGCTCTTACGGTTCTCCTCATATCAGCGGGCCTTGACGAGAGACTCGCCGCCATTAACCCCACGGGACTTATCGCCAATTTGGCGGAATTTTTCAGCCTCCTTGGAAACGGCGCCCTTCTCATACCAATAACCCTTATTCTTTTGGGCCTTGGCTGGAGACTGGGTAGAGAAAAACTCAGGCTCGCGGGCCGTGATTCTCTCTACGCGGTGCTGCTCTCAGGCCTAGTTGTTCAGCTCTTAAAGGCCGTCTTTGAGCGCCCCCGACTGGCGCACAGCTCTGAGTATATTCTCCACGCAATCACTCACCCGTCTTTTTTCGACCTTACGGGCCGCTTCAACTCCTTTCCATCAGGGCACACGGCAACGGCCTTTGCATTGGCGGCCGTACTTGGAAAGTACCACCCAAGGATAAAAATCCCCCTCTACCTTACGGCCCTCTTAATTGGGGCCTCAAGGCTCGCCCTTGGGGCGCACTACCTCTCTGACGTCACAGGCGGAGCGCTCCTCGGCCTTGCCGTAGCATGGCTCCTTACAGGGAAGTGGGAGATAAGCGAGAAGAAAAAAAAGTGGGCCATAGCAGGGCTAACTCTCCTTGTAATCTCAGTATGTTTTTTTAAACTCGGCGGGTACCTTGTCTTCGATGTTGACGAGGCCGTATTCTCTGAAGCTTCAAGGGAGATGGTCGTTACGGGGGACCTCATCACCCCCTCATACAACTTTGAGCCGCGCTACGATAAGCCTATTCTCTTTTACTGGGCCATGTCCGCGGCCTTCAAGACCTTTGGTGTCTCGGAGTTCGCGGCGAGGTTTCCATCAGCGGCCTTTGGCGCGGGGCTCGTCCTTATTACCTTTTTATTCGTGAGACGCTTTAGAGATTTTAATGCCGCAGTCTGGGCCTCTATCGTCTTGCTCTTAAACCTCGAGTTCTTTGTATACTCCCACTCCGCTGTCACGGATATGACGCTGGCTTTTTTCATCACAGGGGCACTTTACAGCGCTTATGGAGGCATAAAGACAGGAGAGAAGCGTCTATACCTTGCCTTCTGGATCTGCTCGGCCCTTGCAATGCTGACTAAAGGGGCAATAGGGCTGCTCTTCCCACTCTCAATATCCATTATTTATCTAATTTTAAGAAGGGATATAAGCTCAGCGAAAAGACTCTTCAACCCTCTCTTTATTATTGTATTTTTTCTCATTACAACACCCTGGTTTCTACTTGAATACCACGCGCGGGGCTGGGAGTTCATCGACGCATTTATTATCAAGCACCATATACACCGCTTTACAGGAGTCATCTCAAGCCACGGCGGCCCCTTTTACTTTTATGTACTTATACTGCTCGCAGGCTTTTTTCCCTGGGTAGGGCTGCTCCCGCAGGCCCTTTTAAGAGGCATTAAAGCAGTACGAGGGCGCGCTAAGAAGAATGATCTCTTGCTCTTTTTATCAATCTGGTTTTTCTTTATATTCATATTCTTCTCCATCTCTCGGACAAAGCTGCCAAACTATATCTTTCCCGCCATACCGGCCTGCTCCGTACTCGTAGGTCTGCTTATATCAAGTGCTGTAAAAAAAGGGACGAGGCTGAGGTTTAGCTTTATCCTTATGGCGATTCTCTCTCTTATCCTCTCCGCCGCAGCCTTTATCCTCCCATACACGGGAGTAAAGATGGAGGTAACTCTGCCGCCCTATTCATTCACCATACTTGGTCTCATAACTCTCTTTACAGGTATCTTTGCCCTCTTATGTATAAAAAAACCTGCGAGGTTCGCCCCACTTATCGCGGCGGCTTCTGTGGTCTTTCTTGTATTTTTACGCCTCTACGCCGTACCGCCTGTAAACGCCTTCATGGAGCAAGACCTCTACGAGTACGCAATATACGCGAAAGAGACCAAGACGAGTCTTGCCACCTTTGAGATAAATCAGCCCTCCATAGCCTTTTACTACGCAAGTGGAAAAGTAATTAAACTTGAGGGTAATGCCATTGAAAAGCTCATGGCCTCGGCAGAGAGTAATACCCTTATCATCACTAAATCCTCTATCGCAGAGAGTCTCAAAAAATCTCAGGGATTAACGATAATCTCAAAAGGCGCTGAGTTCGCCCTACTAAGTCTCTCTCCCCATTATCCTGCCTTTAGAGAGTAACTAAAGCCCCCTCCCTTAATCTTCCGAGAATGCTTTGTGAGGCCGCCTTGATTTTTACGAGGAATGGGTCTATCATTTCACTATGATAAAAAAACCTGGAAAGAAAAAAGTGATAATCATGGGAGCCGCGGGAAGGGATTTTCATAACTTTAACACCCTCTTTCGAGACGACGCCGCATCTGAAGTAATCGCCTTTACTGCGACGCAGATTCCATTTATTGAGAAACGCCACTACCCCGCAGAGCTCGCAGGCTCCCTCTACCCCGAGGGCATTCCCATATACGGCGAAGAAAAACTCGCCGAATTAATAAGCAAAAACTCCGCAGATGAGGTTATCTTCTCTTACAGCGATATCTCTTACGAGGCCCTCTTAAGTAAAGGCGCACTTGTAAACGCCCTTGGGGCGGATTTCGTCCTGCCAGGCACAGATAAGACAATGCTGCCCTCAACAAAACCCCTTATCTCCATCTGCGCCGTAAGGACGGGATGTGGAAAGAGCGCACTGACTCGCTACGTTGCCTCTGTAATTAAAGAAGCCGGCCTTCGCCCCGTAGCCATACGCCATCCCATGCCCTATGGAGAGCTTAATCTAAAGAGAAGCGTGCAGAGATTTGCAAAAAAAGAGGATTTAAAAGCTCAGGAATGCACCATTGAGGAGATGGAAGAGTACGAGCCTCTTATAGACGCGGGTTTCGTTGTATACGCTGGCATAGACTACGGCGCTATTCTCGCCGAGGCCGAGGCTGAGGCAGACGTTATAATATGGGACGGAGGGAATAATGATACGCCTTTTTACAAAGCAGACCTTGAGTTAACCGTTGCCGACCCCCTGCGCCCAGGCGATGAGAGGAAATACTACCCCGGTGAGACGAATATTCGGCGAGCAGATGCCGTAATTATAAACAAGGCATCATCAGCAAGAGAAGAGGCCCTAAAGGGCGTGGAAAGAAGCGTAACTGAGATAAACCCACATGGTAAAATCATACAAACCAACTTCTCGATTTCCGTAGATGGTAAGCTGGAGAAAGGGAAAAAAGTCCTCGTAATAGAGGACGGCCCCACCCTTACGCACGGGGGCATGGCCTATGGCGCGGGCATCGCCGCGTGTAGAGAATTCGGCTGGTCCCCTGTAGAGACCGCCGCCTATGCACTTGGCTCCATTAAGGATACGCTTAATAAATACCCACACATTAAAAATATTCTCCCAGCAGTGGGATACTCAGAAGAGCAGATTGCAGACCTTGGGAATACGATAAACAGCGTTCCCTGTGACGCTGTGCTTATCGCAACTCCAATTGACCTTACAAAGATTATAGAGATAAAAAAACCGACCCTTAGAGTCACCTACGAGATAGATGATTTTCAAGATAAAGCTGTAAAAAAACTTGTAGAAGATTTTCTAAGTAGAAAAACCAAGAGCCGCTCATGAAGGGTTTTACCGCCTACCTCGCACATAGATACATCGCAGGAGTTAATAGAGAAGATGCCGTCAAGGTATGTAAAGAGCTCGGTGGACTTGGCATATCCACTACAGTAGACAACCTCGGCGAGGGTGTAACTGAAAAGACTCAGGCCGACTCTGCGGTAGATGAGTACACCCGCCTCCTAAAGGACATAAAGACCGCGGGATTAGATACAACTATCTCGCTGAAATTAACGCACCTCGGCCTTGATATCTCACGTGAACTCGCTGAAGATAACCTTCGTAAGATACTTAAAGAGGCGGCGGCATTAAGGACATTTACGCGCCTTGATATGGAGCGCTCAAAATACACAGAAGATACAATAAATATTTTTCTTAAAATCCATAAAGATTTTCCCGAGACAGGCATGGCAATACAGAGCGCCCTTGTAAGGAGCGGCGAGGATATAAAAAAACTCATAGAGGCCGAAACCTCCGTACGCCTTGTTAAGGGCGCCTATGTTGAGCCCCCTGGCATTGGCTTTCAGGATAAAAAACTCGTTGACATAAATTACCTCACCCTAATGAAGACCTTGCTCCTAAAAGGCAAAAACCCCGCCATAGCAACTCATGACGAGGTCATAATCAACGAGGTAAAGGACTTTGTACAGAGTCACGATATTGACAGAGACAAATTCGAGTTTCAGATGCTCCTCGGCATAAGGCGCACACTGCAAAAAGACCTCGCCAATGAGGGTTTTAAGGTAAGGGTATATGTGCCTTACGGGGGCGAGTGGCTCGCTTATGTGCTTCGCCGCCTTAAAGAGAGAAAAGAGAATATTTACTTTGTAGTAAGAAATTTACTGGACTAAATTAACCTCATAGGTAAAGACACGACCCAACAAGGCAATAATTGGCAAGAAAATCAATTAACTCCGCAGTCTTCTGTAGAGCCTTTTATCTTCCCAATTGTGTGAAGGAGTGCGGGTTTAATAGCGGCGAGGTTCTCACGTACGGCTCGCGGGCTTCCGGGAAGGTTGATAATAAGAGCGGAGCCGCGTATGCCGCATACCGCTCTTGAGACCATGGCATAGGGCGTTTTTTTGAGGCTCTCTGCGCGCATGGCCTCGCTCATTCCAGGCAGCTCTCTGTCAAGCACTGACCTTGTGGCCTCAGGCGTAACGTCGCGAGGCGAGACTCCCGTGCCGCCTGTAGTAATAATAAGGTCTATTCCCTGATTATCAACATAATCAATGATTTTTTCGCTTATTAGAGAGACCTCGTCAGCTACAATATCACGGGCGGTGACTAAGGCCGGCAGATCTATAATCTGCGCCTCTATCTCCGGGCCGCTCTTATCCTCTCTCTCACCTACAGAGCCCTTGTCGCTTATAGTAAGTATGGCTGCTCTTATCATTTTTTTGTCGTAAAAGCTGATCTCTCTTAAAATTGTCAGAAATATTACTGCTTAAAACACCCCCCCTCTCAGGGAGTATCAGAGACCCATACATCGCCGCCGCTCGTAGTCTCGCTCTTCCAGATAGGGGTAGTGCGTTTAAGCTCGGTAATAGCCCACTCGCAGGCCATAAAAGCATCGTTTCTGTGAGCAGATGCTGCGACAATAAGGACAATGTCCTCGCCTATATCAATATGACCGGTTCTGTGAACTATGGCCATTTCTATAATATTAAAGTTCTCCAGCGCCCTTTTGCGGATATCATTAAGCTTCTTCTCCGCCATGCCCGGGTAATGCTCAAAATCAAGGCCCGTAATGTCCTCGCCCTTTGAAAAATCTCGCGCAGTACCTGTAAAACTAACAAGGGCGCCAATGCCCGTAGAGGTTTTTTTAACGGCTTTTTCCATAGACTCTATGGAAAAGGGGCCCTCTTGAATCATAACAAGCTCACTCATCTTTACACCTTAACAAGTTGTTTTTATTAAATTATTAACCGCCTGAAAATGGAGGCAAGAGACCTACTATATCGCCATCAGCCACGAGTTCATCATCTCTTGCAAACTCTTCATTTACTGAGACAAGAACAGAACGACCGCCAAGAACCTCGGCAAGCGCCGGTATCTCCTCAGCTATCATCTCCTTTAGCTCAAGCACTGTTATGGGCTCAGCAACAGCGTACTCCTTACTCGCTGCCCCCGAGAGCTTCCTAAGCATAGCGAAAAACCGAACCTCTACCATAAGAAAAAAACTCTCCCTCTGCCTCATTGAAAAAGGCAAAAAAACTTCTAATGAGGTCTTTGTTATCACTTAAACGAGTAAAAAAGAAAAAAGAGGGGGGAGGAGATTTCCTTTACCCCTTCACTTCATCTTGTGATCAAAGGTCATGTCAAGATTTATAATATCACGTCTTGCCGCCTTTGCAAAGAGTGCGGTAAAGGAATCTCCATCTGCGGGGAATTGTGCGGAGCCATAGTAGGCTAAAAGGTTTTCTTCGAGGAAGGATTTGTTGAGCAGAGGTGTGTCCTTAATGGCGTTGATAACGGTCTCAAGAACGCGCGTCACATCGCCACCAGTCAACGGATAGAGTAATCCGAAGACATTATCATTAAGCCTTACGACAAAATCGAAGTTTCTCGTCTCCTCATTTATAATATCTAAAAACTTTGCCGATACGGCCTTCATCTTATTTGTAGAGACATTATCAGGGCCAACTATGCGAAGCGTTGAGAGTGTAAACTGCTTATCCTGACGTCTCGCCCTGTTTAGCTCCTCTTCTACTTTTTTCTCAAGGGTCTCCATGGGATCGAGCTCACCTGCTTTGGCGGAATCAGATGAAGAAGTGGCAGCTCCTCTGAAAATAGTCACTTCAAGGGCCCTCTGGGCAAAGACAAGAAATCTCTGCAGTATGTCTGAATCCTCTTCAGAGAAGGAGGCAGCGTACATTGTCTCCTCATAAGTCTTGTGGAAGAGTGTCAAGACAGCCTTTATATCGCCCTCTACATAAAGAGGCACGGAAAGAACGCACTTTATACCAGGTGAAGAGGCCTCAGCGAACTCCCGTGATACGGGCTCCTCTTTACGCAGCACCTCAAGCACTGTCTCTTTCTCAATATAATGGAATTCCTGGCGAAGACCTCCTTCATCAAGGCCGTAAGAGGCCGCTGTCTGATAACGTCTGTCATCTTGCTCAATGCGAAGGAGTGCGCCATCTGCGGCAAGGGCGTCAGCGGCTTTTCTTACAATCAGGCGCGTAAGCTTAACTTGATCAGTTACTGTAATAAGCTCAAGGCCAAAATCATCTATCGTTGATATCTTACGCTCCAGACGCGTCTCTCTCTCAATGCCCGTAGAATTATATACACTCTGCGCCACAAGGCTTCTAATGTCTTTGAGAAAAGACTCGTGGTATGCGGAAAGACCCTTTGAAGAGACGACCTGCCCGCTCAGCGTACCAAGAAAGCTTCCGTTGCAGACCATTGGAAGAGATATATATATTTTTTTCAGCCTGTCCTCCTCAGTTCTGTCTACGAGAAAGACGTCTTTTTTAGTATTCATGGCATAACCCTCTATGCCATGCTCCTTTCTGATACCGCCAAAGAGACCAAGTCCGCCAGTTCCTCCCGTACTTGAGGCCTTTAGTATGAGACTCTTTGTCTTCTCATTATAAAGATAAAGCATACACGTAAGTCCGGGAACCTCTCCTGCGATTCTCTTTACTATTGCCGTAAGTCCTTTCTCACCGGAGCTGTCTGATGATACTATTGTATTAATTTCCTTCCAGAAAGAGAACTTGGCGGCGTCTGAACGTATACCCTCGTACTGTAGAGACTTGGATATAACCTCAGCGGATAGCAGGGCAAACCTGGAGAAGAAAGCAAGATCTTCATTTGTATAAAGAGATGGCGACTCGCTGGAGCTTACATTTATAACGCCAATTACCTTATTCTCTACCTTAAGGGGCACACTCATAGCGCTCTTGGCGTCGTCTCTGTCCATTGGTTTATTAAATTCATCGGGGTCGGCCTTTCCTGAAATAATAACGGCCTTGCCGGATTTAGCCACATAACCAGATACTCCAGAACCCAGGGGTACGCGTATCTTTCTGATAACCTCTACATCCATACCGTTTGCCGCGTCAACGCGCAGGTTATTCTCGGCCTCATTAACGAGCATTATAGAGGAGCGCTGAGCGCCGGTGAACTCTACAACGAGCTTTAATATTAAAGAAGTAAGCTCTTTACGCTCAGTAATTAGCTGAAGTGAATTAACTATCTCGCTAAGAGAAGTAAAGATGGCGCCCTTGTTGCCGCCCTCTCCGGACTTGTCAAAAGAAGCGCGCACCTCCCAGA
Source organism: uncultured Thermodesulfobacteriota bacterium (assembly GCA_964510775.1). Classification (GTDB taxonomy): domain Bacteria; phylum Desulfobacterota; class GWC2-55-46; order GWC2-55-46; family JADFVP01; genus JAJRZX01. The sequence goes on along the minus strand of CAZEBZ010000042.1, from coordinate 4,725 downwards.
GAAGCCTCGCGCTAAGAGCGCCCAACTTCTCAATCTCAACAAAATGCTGACTCCGTAAAAACTCTATGCTCTCATTATTCTGCGCTATGTCTATTACAGTATTTATAGAAGGATCATTTTTAACACTCTCAAGATCTGTCGAAGTTGTAATATTTAAGCGTGACGAGAGCCTGTACCCAAGCTCATTGAGCTTGAATATCATGGCATCCTTGTTGCTGTCGGCGATTACCCTTATACTCGTATCGCTATCGGCAAGAAGTACGGGAAGGAGGCTCAACGTCTCTTTGCCGGCGCCTATAATGGCTACACGCTTCTTACTCATATCTATATCCTCTCCAATATATCGAGTTTCAAGAGCTTCTTAATAAGGCTCTCTGAATCACTTGTGTACTCAAGCAGCCCGGCCTTCTCAATATCTCCGCAAAAACCAACTTCTCTCTCATTAAGTATGGCAAGAGAAACATTTTCTTCAATGGAACGCTCGGGGGCAACGGCATCAGGCTCTACCTCGAACTCTCCATCTTTCCATGAGAGAAGCTCTCTGAGGGCATCAAGACCGGCTAAATCACGAAAAATGGCATGTACGACGGCCCCGTTGCTGATATAAATGTGACCGAAACCAAGGGGCGAGGTAAGATGTATGGCCGCCGTCCTCTGCTCGGAGACAAAAATTTCAATAATATCCCTTGGCCTTATGTCGGCAAGTCTGCCCTTTACACTCATTGGAACCCCTTAGCTTAATATGTGAACTCAGATTGTATTTAAGGAAGAACCTTACTGTAACTTTTCACAATTATTACGATGCAAGAGGTGTGCCAGAATTAAGCCCTTAATTTATAAGGGTTTTTTATGGAACGCTTTAAAATGAGAGCGCACTTTTTTCATAGTTATGTAACTTTTGTCATATCAACGGACAAAAAGCATGAACATGAGGTTTAGATAAAGTATATGGAAGACTAAGAGAGAATAGTGTGCTATCTCTTAGTTAAACTCTGTGATGGGAAAAATGTAAAGCCCGGCTACTCTCTAATCTGACCCTCGCCGTATACGATAAACTTTCGCGTTGTAAGCTCCTCAATACCCATTGGCCCAAAAGCGTGTATCTTTGTAGTGGAGATGCCGATTTCAGCTCCAAGGCCAAGCTCAAAACCATCTGAGAACCTCGTTGAGGCATTTACCATAACAGTTGAGGAGTTCACCTCGCGAAGAAACCTCTGCGCCCTGCCGTAGTCTTTAGTAACAATAGACTCCGTATGAAGAGAGCCGTACTTCTCAATATGTGATACGGCGGCAGAGAAGGTATCAACGACCTTTACAGAGAGTATAAGGGCAAGAAACTCCGTAGCCCAGTCCTCTTCAACCGCGGCAGTTACTCCGTCCCTATTACCAAGTATATCACATGTAACGGGGCAGCCCCGCACCTCTACTCCAGCATCGCTTAACCTCTCAAAAAAGGCGGGCAGAAACTCCGCGGCAGCGGCCCTGTGCACAAGAAGGGTCTCAAGGGCGTTACATACGCCGGGGCGTGAGACCTTGGCGTTAAAGGCAATATTCGAGGCCATCTCAAGGTCTGCGAACTCATCTACAAAGACATGACAGACGCCATGATAATGTTTTATTACAGGTATGCGCGAGTTCTCAACGACAAAGCGTATGAGGCTCTCACCACCTCGTGGGATTATAACGTCAATATAATCCTCAAGCTGAAGCATAGCAAGGACGGCCTTTCTGTCAGTTGTGGAGACTACTTGAATGGCCGCAGCAGGCACACCCTGACTCTCGCAGGCCTCATGCAGCGTCTTTGCTATGGCCAAATTTGAGTGAATGGCCTCAGAGCCGCCGCGAAGCACTACGGCGTTACCGGATTTAAGGCAGAGCGCGGCTGCATCGCTCGTTACGTTAGGTCTTGACTCGTAAATAATACCGACAACACCAAGAGGAATACGCTGCTTTCCTACAAGCAACCCGTTGGGCCTCTTCCACATCCCCGTAACCTCGCCTACGGGGTCAGGCAGCGCAGCAACCTGGCGAAGGCTCTCCGCCATAGAGGCTAAGGTCTTATCAGAGAGAGTCAGTCTGTCTATCAAGGCATCACTAAGGCCCTTTTCCCTGCCGGCCCTTAGGTCTTTCTCGTTCTCTTCCTGCAAGTAAGCGGCATTTCTCTCAACCCCCTCGGCCATGGCCAGAAGAGTATTGTTCTTTACCGTAGTTGATAGCCTCGCGACAAGGCGCCCCGCCTCTCTCGCACACTTACCAAGCTCTGTAAGTTCTTTCGTAATACTCATATGGAGTCTCTCCCTATTATGGTACCTTGAAATTACTATATCACTACGAGGTTATCTCTGTGGATAACCTCATCATATACCTTATAACCGAGTTTACCCTCAATGTCCTTGCTCTTTAGCCCCTTGATACCCTTAATTTCATCAGAGCTGTAATTAGTAAGGCCCCTCGCGAACTCCATACCATCGGCGCCTACGCAGTGTATAACCTCACCGGAGTCAAAGCTACCCTCTACTTCTATTATACCTGAGGGAAGAAGGCTTTTTTTGTCATCAAGCAGTGCTTTACGCGCCCCCTCGTCTACAGTAACCCTGCCGCTTGGCCGAGATGAGAAGGCTATCCAGTGCTTTCTGCTCGTAAGCCTCTCCTTAACAGGCAGAAACAAAGTGCCCGGAGCCTCGCCGCTAAAGACTTTTTTAAGCACATCGGCATTAAGCCCGCTCGCCACTACTGTGGCAACGCCAAAATGTGCGGCCATTCTCGCGGCCTCTGTCTTACTCCTCATACCTCCGCAGCCAAGGGGGCCTGACGCGCAATCAACAGACTCAGGCAAACTCTTATCTATATCACGGACAAGGGGTATCCTTACGGCATCTGCGTTTTCGCGCGGATTCTTGTCATAAAGACCGTCTGTATCAGTAAGTATTATAAGTATATCAGCATTAACGAGGTTTGTCACAAGGGCCGATAACTCGTCGTTATCGCCAAGCTTTATCTCTTCCGTGGCAACGGTATCGTTCTCGTTTATTACTGGGACAAGGCCCATCTTCAAGAGAGTAAGAATGGTATTACGGGCGTTAAGAAACCTCTTGCGGTCTCTTAGGCCGTCATGAGTAAGAAGTACCTGGCCGATAAGAAGACCGGTAGAACTAAAGGCCTTCTTGTAGTTGAACATGAGGTTGAGCTGACCTGCTGAGGCAACGGCCTGCGTCTCCGGTATGGTAGAGGGCCGTTTGCAGAGCCCCATTGCCTTCATGCCAAGGGCAACGGCTCCGCTGCTTACGATAACGACTTCTCTACCGCCGGCCTTAAGGGCCTGCACCTCAAGAGCGATTCTACGAAATATATCGCTGTCCTCGGCAAGCACGGCGCTGCCTATCTTTACTACAACGCGTCTCGCACTCTTAACGAGCTTTTCCACGGCAAATAAACCCCTTGCCTGCCTAAAACTGCAGGCACTGCCTATTAGCCCTCTTTATGAGAACCCTTAATATTCCAAAGCTCATTGCCGACAAACTTCATAAGCTCGTCAACTCCGCGTCCTGTGACTGCTGATATTGAGAAGACCTTTATACCTGAAGCACGGAAAAAACTCAAGAGTTCTTCCTCTCGCTCTCTCGTCTCCGTTATATCCGTCTTATTAAGTACAACTACCTGCGGCCGACTTGAGAGGGCCTCGTCAAAGGCCTTAAGCTCTCTGTTAAGCATTAAAAAATCCTCTTTGGGATCTCGCCCCGTATCAGGCGAGAGATCAATAAGATGAAGAAGAAAGCTCGTCCTCTCAACATGCTTGAGAAATTTTATTCCAAGTCCCTTGCCGCTGTGCGCCCCCTCGACAAGCCCGGGTATGTCTACGATGACAAACTCTGAAAAGTTTCCTTTTTTTACAACGCCGAGCTTTGGAGTAAGTGTCGTAAAAGGATAATCGGCAATGCGGGGTTTTGCCGCAGAGACACGGGAGATAAGCGTTGATTTTCCGGCGTTGGGCAGCCCTATTATCGCAACATCTGCGAGCAGTTTAAGCTCAAGTCTTATCTCTTTTTCCTCGCCCTCCTCGCCGGGCTGAGCGAACTTTGGCGCCTGTTGGCGAGAGCTCTTAAAGTGCGCGTTACCCTTACCGCCTCGCCCGCCCTCAAGAAGGCGTACCTCCTGGCCGTCCTCAGTAATATCAGCTAGTACCGTGCCGGAGGCCTCGTCTAAGATAAGAGTGCCGCGCGGTACACCAATAACTGTGTCCTCGCCTTTTTTACCGGATTTAAGGGCTCCGGCGCCGCTCTTGCCAGACTCTGCGATATAGCTGCGCTTATATCGAAAATCCATAAGACTCGCGAGATTTGAATCGGCGCGCAGTATCACAGCACCTCCACGGCCACCGTCGCCGCCGTCGGGACCGCCGCGGGGAATGTATTTCTCACGGCGAAAGCTCACAGCCCCGCTGCCGCCGTCACCTGAACAGATTGTAATTACAGCCTCGTCTATAAATCTCATAATTAAAAAACCTCCTTACTTTCTTTTAGAAAAAAGAAAGTAAGCAAAGAAAACCAATAGGGCACAAAAATAAAGGCCAAACAACTACTCCTGCACCCCGCGTAAATATCACGCAATTACAAAAGCAAAAAAAACCAATAGGGCACAAAAATAAGGGCCAAACAACTACTCCTGCGCCCCACATAAATATCTTGCAATTACAAAAGCAAAGAAAACCAACGGGGAATAAAGATT
>CAZEBZ010000041.1:0-15719 GCA_964510775.1 uncultured Thermodesulfobacteriota bacterium | reverse complement strand
AACTGCATCGGGATATTTATTTGTTATCATAGCCGCCCTTGGTTTCTCCTTTAAATCCATACTGGCAAAATTCGCCTATAGTTATGGAGTGGACGCCATGACCCTTATGCTTATGAGGGTCTTTATCTCGCTGCCCCTTATCCTTCTAACTCTTTTTGTAGTAGAGAGAATGGAGGCCTTCAAGATAGACGGCAGGGAGATTATTCTCCTTGCCTTCATGGGCATCGTTGGACTTGGCTGCGCCATGTTATTTTCTTTTTACTCACTGGAGCTAATTGACGCATCTCTCTCTACCCTTGTAGTCTATACATACCCGGCGCTAACGGTAGTGATGCTCATGACCTTCTTTGGAGAAAAAGCAGGCCTATCAAAATTTGTCTCACTGGGCCTCACCTCACTTGGGCTGATTCTCATTGTAAGAGCAGACCATATTGATTTTCTCGCCCTTAACATCACAGGGGTTGTCTTCGCTCTTATCGCGGCGCTCTGTTTTGCCATGTATAACGTGCTTAGTGAGAGGGCGCTAAAAGGTCTATCACCCATAAGGGTGACATCATACTGCATGCTCTTTCTCGTTGGTTTTTTTGGAATAGCCTTTCATGGCGGGCCCTATCCAACGGCCTATGGAGCGTGGGGAGTTGCGGCGCTGCTGGCGATATTTTCCGGCTTCCTGCCATTCATTTTATTTCTTTACGGAATACAGCGGATAGGTGCGGCAAGAACGGCTATTATAGGCTCTATCGGGCCCGTCTTTACCGTACTCTGGGCCTTCATGCTCCTCGGTGAGAGACTGGACAGGGTTCAGCTCCTTGGCATGGTCTTCGTAATACTCGGTGTTCTCGTACTAAAGACAGTTGACCCGAAAAAGTTAATCACAACTACAAGGGCAAAGGTAAAAATAGGAATAAAAAAATCCTAAAGCCGACAGGCAAGTCGCAAAAGACAAGAGGGCGGACTTACAAAAAAGTCCACCCTCTTTTTTTTGTAAAAACCGCATTAAAAAACTTACTTAAAGCGGTCTTTAATAACTACCTCGTCAAGACCGAGCTGACCGGGGCGCGGCCAGGGGTCTTGCAGACCCTTGCCGATTGCTACGAACATGGAAATAACATGATCTGCAGGAAGGTTAATCAACTCGCCGACTTTAGCGAAATCAAAGCCGTCCATTGGGCATGAATCATAACCCATTGACTTTGCGGCAAGCATAAGAGTCTCTGCAACAATACCGCAACTCCTCATGGCCTCGTCGCGCTGCACCTCATCTCTACCGCGGTAATATGAGTCTATAGCGGGAACAATAAACTGGCGAACCTCCTCAGGCGCACCGGCCCAGTACCTGCCGGGGTCTTTTTCCCACGCCTTCAAGTCAGCGCATAAGATTATAAGGAGCGAGGCGTCTGTAACCTGCGCCTGCCCCCATGCGGCCTCTCTAATCTGCCCTCTAAGTGCTTTGTCAGAGACAACTACAAAACGCCAGTTCTGAATATTAAAGGCCGTTGGTGATAGTAGAGCGAGAGAGAGCAGCTCCTGTACTTCCTCCTCTCTCATGGTATGATCTGGATCAAAAGACTTTACAGACCTGCGCGTGCGGATTGCCTCTTGTGTTTTCATCTTAAAGCTCCTCTTGTTTTAGATACATAATCTTGCGATTGAATGGAACCTTACAAGACTTATAGAGAAAAAAGACAAAGGATCGGAGCAACGCTAACGGGCAATATTCAAGATTAATATAAGTGGACCAACTCCAGCAAGGAGCCCATCTTAAAAGACACCCTTCTCAGAACATAAGGAGTAAGGCTCAGGAACCACAGCAAATACTCCGGCTTGTTGTGTACCGCACAGCCCCTAAGGTGCTTTCGGGCAAGCATGGTGTTCCTACTTGTTTTCATCAGAGTGAGGGCCAGCGCCCGGTTTAACCTGCCAAGCTTTTTATCGACAGTGGTCTTATTCTTAGCATAATAATTTTTATCTTTCAAGCCGTGCTTTTCAGCTATTTCTATGAGATTAGTATACTTGGTAATCAATATCTCCGCCCCATTGGGTTTATTCCCTGTTGTTGAGATTTGAGCATCATGATACCGCAGCTTATATGTTGGCACATCGATAAAGGCCACCTGACAGGATTTTACCATCCTAAGTACAAATTCATAATCTTCAAAGACCCTATAGGCCTCGTGCTGCCCCCCTACGTTCTCCAGGAGACTCTTTCTGAACATAACGGTATTAGTGGCAAGTATTAGCTCATCATAATATTTCTCAAAAATCTTTCCAATATAGACCTTTCTCTCGCCCCACTCCTTCAAGTTTAAAGCGGCATCTAATACTGACATACTCTTTGAGTAAATATTCTCATATGTGGCATCGCTGGCCATGAATGCTGATCGATGATATTTTTTCAGATGAAATTCATCGAGCATTTTCTTATCGTTAATCGCAGAGAACTCGGAACAAACCAGAGCCACATCGTCGTGCCTTTCCAAAAAATCTACCTGAATCTCTGTCTTATATGGATAGTAGCGATCATCTGAATCGAGGAATGCGATATATTTTCCCCTTGCCATTCTCATGCCCACGTTTCTGGCATAGGCCGGCCCCCCATTTTCCACATAAATATATTCTATCCTATCCTCATAGGGCTTCAGCTTCTCACGCGTGTTATCGTTAGAGCCGTCATCAACGACTATAATTTCAATATCCCTGTAAGTCTGTGCAAGCACACTCTCTATCGCCTCTATAAGATAACCGGCCCTGTTGTAAGTTGGTATGATGACACTCACCATTACTTCTTTCATATATTTAAGCCCTTTCTGATTATTTTAAGAGATAACCGCGTAAAACTCCTGATAGAAGACAAAAAAAACCTCAAAAAGGTAAAGTCATCACTCTTTGAGGCTACCGTAACCTTAATAAAAAATACCTAAGCCTTTTTCATCTTGTCTCTCTCACAACTATTGTTTGAATACATATATGTGTAACACAGGAAAGGTTTTTTTACAAATTTTTCATAAAAATCCATCTTTTCTAAAAGAAAACCTTTGATGGGTTACCTTTCACTTCACACATCCTACAAAACTATTTTGGTGGGCACTGCCCACCCTACAAGACTATTAATTCATTCAAATCATTCCATTTCGGGTTCATCAATATCTTCATACACTTCTAGTGGTGCACCTGCAACATTAATTGGTTCTATTATAAATTTATTTAAAGCTATAGAGATACGATTCAATCTTTTATGAAAAAACTTATCGTAATCATTTTCCCAAACTCCATCCTTTGCAATATCAATCAAATGAGACTTCATTGTGTTTTTTAAATCTGCATTTTGCTTATTAAATTTTTTCATATAAATGCCTGGCGATTTGGTTTTTATTGTTTGTTTATTTAAAAAATCATCAACAATTGTTATATTAACAATGTGATTGATAAAGAAAAAATCCCAGTCCTTGAAATTCTTTTTAAGCCAAGATTTTGGAAAATAGTGATGATAATTTTTACTCGATGCTATCTTAAGCCAACTATTATCCATAATAACATCAAGATTGTTATCGAATGATTTTGGTTTATGCTTCGCATAGAGACAAAGAACCGCTTTAATAAATGCTTTGCCTGTACTAAAGTAACCATTGTTCTCAATATACTCTTTATCAATGGTAATTGACCATTCATATTTTGGCAACTTATCGTTAATGATCATATCTATTTTCTCAATATCTTTCGCTAATTTGCCTTCTACGCCCGAAGAATACCTGAAACCCAAAGACACTCTCCAAAAATAATCTTCCAGTCTTTTTTTCATTATTCCTACAGGCTTCTTTTTGTGAAGATAAAAGAAGTAACTGAAGGGAACAATGAGAGCGTTATAGGGTAAAATACGGCTCACGGTTATGCCATAACTCCTGAAATAATCAACACTTCTTTTAATAGAATCAACAGCTCCATCCCAAATATCGATAAATTTTTTCTTTTCAAGTTTTAATATCTGTTTTCTAGTACAATCCTTAGCAAGTAGCATTGCAACTACTTGTAGGACTGTCGCTGAAGGAATTGTGTCGTACTGACATGTGCTCAACTCCTCTTTTAATGCATCATATTTTTCTGAAAGATCAAATCCTCGGGCCGAATCATAGGTTTTGGCAACCATTATTTCAAATAATGTCAGTGCCTTGCCTCCCACATTTAATCGGGTAAAGACTTCGGTAGCCACATCAATACGCGCATTTTTTAAATTAATTACTGAAAAGGTGTAGGATTGGATAATCTTCTTATATCGCTCCAAAACTGGATGATATTTTTCGGGAAATGAAGCAAGCATTGTTAGGCTACCTTCCATTAAATCGGTTACTTTAATGAAAGTCTTCTCCTTCATGCTTGAAATGTCTGTAATGATTATTTCGCCATCTTTTGCTGTTGTTAAATCAACATACATTTGAGAATAATCAAATATTTTTCCCTCTTCGTCAGTAATTTGTACCCCCTTTAATATGCTAAATAGAGAGGTTAGCCTCTGCTGACCATCAAGAACATAATTAATATATTCTCCTTTTTTGGGTTCAGGTAAAGTAATGTTACCTAGATTACGAATAGCCCTTAAACGCTCATTGGTTCTCCAATATATAAATGTTCCGATAGGATAACCCTTAATGACACTGTCCAGAAGCTTTGCTGATGCTATAAGTCCCCAAACAAATTTACGTTGAAATTGTGGAATTTTTACTTGTCCGGTTTCTATTTCACTAATCAAATCAGAATATTTAACAGGTATGTTTTCTATTGATGTCATTGTGATCCTTTTTAATAAGAGATCATCAGATAAAATTTGGGGATATTTCCTTTGTTTTTTCTATTACGCTATTCTTTTAGTTTCGTAGGGTGGGCACTGCCCACAAAAAATGGCGGAGGGTGAGGGATTCGAACCCACAAAGGCTTTCGCCCGCCAGTTTTCAAGACTGGTGCCTTACCGTTAGGCTAACCCTCCGAAGGGATGTTTTTTGATCTCAAACTTTGGAAGAGCGGTGCAAAAAACTACGCTACAAACATATCTTCGTTGTCCATCTTCTCAGACACTTTTGTACTACAACTCTTAAAAGCAACACAGGATAAATATTAGCCCCTTTTTTCTATTTTTGCAAGGCCGCCCATGTAGGGTTGAAGCACATCGGGCACAGTTACTGTGCCGTCCTCGTTCTGATAGTTCTCAAGTATGGCCACAAGGGTACGGCCAACGGCAAGACCGGAGCCGTTTATAGTATGAACAAAACGGGGTTTACCGCCTTTTTCACGACACCTTATAGCGGCACGGCGGGCCTGAAAGTCCTCAAAATTACTGCAAGAAGAAATCTCCCTGTACCGTGCCTGCCCGGGCAGCCATACCTCAAGATCAAGGGTCATGGCAGCGGAAAAACCAAGGTCGCCTGTGCAGAGCGCCACAACCTGATAAGGAAGTTTCAGTCTCTTTAAGACTTCCTCGGCATCGCGCGTAAGCCCCTCAAGCTCCTGATAAGAGGTCTCGGGGCGGGTGAACTTTACAAGCTCTACTTTATTAAACTGATGCTGGCGAATCAGGCCCTTTACGTCACGGCCGTATGAGCCCGCCTCTTTACGAAAGCAGGGCGTATAGGCCGTGTAATATAGAGGCAGCTCTTCTTCATCTATAATATCACCGCCGTGAAGGTTGGTAAGAGGAACCTCGGCCGTTGGGATTAAATATAAGTCGAGGCCATCTATCTTAAAGAGGTCGTCCTCGAACTTTGGGAGCTGCCCCGTACCCTGCAGGGCCGCTGCCTTTGTCATAAAGGGCGGCAGAACCTCTGTATAACCCTGCTCTTCAGTATGCATATCGAGCATAAAGTTAATAAGCGCACGCTCAAGGCGCGCTCCCGCGCCTTTTAAGACAGAAAAACGCGCCCCTGAGATAATACCTGCGCGCTCTAAATCCATGATACCAAGCTCGGCGCCGATATCCGTATGCTCACGCGGTGTAAAGGTAAATTCACGTGGTGCGTGCCAGCTCCTTAGAACTCTGTTATCAGTCTCGGATTTTCCATGAGGCACGTCCTTATTGGGCAGGTTCGGTATAAGGAGCAATAAGTCGGAGAGCCCTGTCTCACAGGTAGTCAGCTCCTGCTCAAGAGACTTAATCCGAGCAGAGACGCCTCGCATGTCCTCCATAAGAGAGGCCGCGTCCTTACCTGCTTTTTTTAGAGCGCCTATCTCATGTGAGACAGTATTTCGCCTCTCACGAAGGGCCTCGCTCTCCTGCACAAGGGTGCGCCTTTGTTCGTCAAGAGCCTTAAAACTATCTATCTTTACGCCCTCGCCGCGAGTCTCAAGACGGGCCTTAACAGCGTTAAGGTTCTCTCGAAGATAACGTTTATCAAGCATTTTTATATAATTCCTTACAGTGATTTTTTCTTAAAAAGAGTGCAAAACAGCATATTGCTCTGTACAAAAAGAAACGTAGAGGGTAGTTACCAACCACTAAGCCTCGTCCTCTCCATCCCATCTCTTATATAAGTCGTTCTCTATCTCAAGAGTATCAAGAACCTTGCCAACGACAAAATCCACAAGCTCATCTATGGACTTTGGTCTGTGATAAAACCCCGGCATAGCGGGAAGTATAGTGGCTCCTGCGCTCGTAAGGCGGAGCATATTCTCAAGATGTATGCTGTGCAGCGGAGTCTCTCGCGGCACAAGGACGAGGCGCCCCTCTTCTTTTAATACGCAGTCCGCCGCGCGCTCAATAAGGTTGCCTGATACGCCGCAGGCTATACGGGCAAGGGTTCCCATAGAGCAAGGGCAGATTATCATCTGCCTCTTTAGCGAAGAGCCGCTTGCAAGCCCTGCAGTAAGGTCGTCACTTGGAGCATAACGAAGCCGCGGGCTCTTTATTACCTTACCGCCGCCATCTCCACTGATGCATACCGACTCGTCAGCACCCCTCTTAACAACAAGACCAAGCTCGTGACGAAGAATAATATGCCCCGTAGGGCTCACAAGGAGGTTCACCTCTGCGCCGCGGGCAAGCAGTTCCTCAAGAAGCCTTATGCCGTAAATAGCTCCGCTCGCGCCGGTAATAGAGAGTATATAGGAGACCACCTTACAACCCCTTTACAAAACTAGACGACATTGTCGAGGTAAGACTTATTTCCCGCCCTTAATGACAACGTACACCGTGCTGTGCCGTCTCTCTATAAGAAAGAGGATATTGCCTAATTTGTTTGTCTTCTTTATAGCCTCGTTATAGGACTTCATATCCTTAACGGGCACTCTGCTTATCTCAAGTATAACATCGCCGGCCTTTAGGCCCGCGTCGTAGGCCGGGCTCTCAGGCGCCACGCGGCTAATATATACGCCGCTGCTACGTTTAGATCCGAGCCTGGAGGCGAGCTCCGCTGTAAGGGGCTCTACATTAATGCCAAACTTGGCCTTAGCCGCGCCCTTCTTTTGTTTCCCTGTCTGCGCCGTCTCTGTATTACCCCTCTTAACAACCTTTATGAAGAGCGTCTTCTCGGCGCCCTCTCTCAGCACTTTTATCTTCGCAGTCTTTCCAGGTATTGTAGCGGCTACTATCCTTGGTAAATCAGAGAGATTCTTTACCTCCTCTCCATTAAAAGCGACAATAATATCACCAGGTTTTACACCGCCCTTATCAGCAGGGTCGCCCGGTGTCACGGCGGAGACAAGGGCGCCTCTTGGCTCCTTAAGGCCAAAAGACTTTGCCAGCTCCGGGGTAAGAACCTGTACACTCACACCAATCCATCCGCGCGTAACAGCGCCCTTTTCCTTGAGCTGCTTGAGTACGTCTTTAACCATGTTGATAGGTACGGCAAAACCAATACCCTGACCGCCCGCTATAATAGCCGTATTAATACCTACAACCTCGCCCCTTATATTAAAGAGCGGCCCGCCGGAGTTGCCGGGGTTAATGGAGGCATCGGTCTGAATATAATTATCATAAGGGCCAGAGCCTAAAATCCTGCCCTTCTGACTTACTATACCCGCCGTCACCGTACCGCCAAGACCAAAGGGGTTGCCTATAGCAACTACCCATGCGCCGATATCAAGGGTATCGGAGTCCCCAAGAACGGTGGCCGTAAGGGGTTTTTTAGCATCAATCTTAATAAGAGCGATATCAAGGTTCTTATCCTTTCCGATAACCGTGCCCTTGTAGTCCTTCTTGTGGTCAGAGAGGCTTACGATAATCTCAGAGGCGTTCTCGATGACATGGTAGTTGGTAAGTATATAACCGTTCTTATTAATAATAAAACCGCTTCCAAGCATCTCACGCTTAAACTCTCTCGGGCGCTCATCAAAGAACTGGTTAAAGTCCTTGAAAAAATCTTGAAAAGGCCCGTTGAACTGCGGCATGGGTTTAGAGGTTCTGCGCTTTACTTTCTGAGTAGTGGAAATATTCACTACGGCCGGGGAAAGATCTTTTGCGAGTTTTGTAAAATTATGCGGTAGAGGACTTTGGACACCCTTCCTTAAAGGGGCGTCTTGCCAGAAAGAGTCGGCCCTTGAGGTCTCTGTTAAATTAAAGCCGGCGGTTAAGAAGACACCGCCGATAATTGAGACAAAAGCAACAAGTATAAGGGTTTTTAGACCAAATTTTCTCTTCAGATTCATTTCGCTGCAACCTCCCTTATTGTTTTAATAAGACTTGAAATACAACAGCGGCCATAGACGCCCCGCAGACTCCCCGCAGGGAGACCTCCGGGAATAGATGCCCTTGGCGGTGAAAAAAACTCAACCCTCTACGGATTTACAGTACTGAAGCTGCAACTCCGTTAAAAGGTCCTCTATAAGCTTGGATTCGCTCTCTGTAAGGTTCCCGTCTGTCTTGTCCTTAAGGAGCACGATAAGGTCGATGGTCTGTTTCGCCACAGCAAGGTCTTTTTCACTCTTTTGCGTAACAGGATTTTCCAGTAGTCCGAGATTTATTAGAACAGATGAGGATAGAGAGAGAATAAAGGTGGAAAAATCAAGCTCCGGCAATGGCGCCGTCTCTGCTGCGGCGGAGGAGTGGTTTTTTTCATCGGCATCAACGGCAGTTGGTGCATCCTTGTCCTGCGTCATTTCTTACCTCTTTATTATATCTACAGTCATTTAGTAGTTCTTTATTCTTCATAGGCCTGTGAGTAGATAAAAACTACTCTACAGGAATCTTAACACTGCGGCTTGGTTTTTCAATGACCTTTGCCACTGCGATTTTAAGCACTCCGTTATTCATGGAAGCCGTTACATCTTCTCTCTTAACATCATTTGGCAGGGCAAAGACACGCTCAAAGACACCGCAAAAACGCTCCATACGATGATAATTCTCTTCCAAGAGGGGCTTTCTCGCCCTGCGCTCCCCTCTTATAATTATGAGATTTTCCTTTACCTCAATATTTAAGTCCTCAATTTCAAGGCCAGGCAGCTCGGCATTGAGGATTATCTCCCCCGCTGTCTCGAAGATATCCACAGGCGGAAAGGTTCCTCCGCAGGAAAGCCCGGCTCCGCCCCTGTACTGCATAAGGGCCTCGTCAAAGACGCGGCTCATGCGTTCCTGAAGAAATAACAGATCTTTATAAGGATCCCAACTCGAGGGCGCCATCAAGGCCTCTCCTTAAAGTACATTTTTTTGCTTACCTCCATCCTCATATCCCCCCATACTCCACTACAGACCCCCCTCCCCCTAAAGAATAAATCTAAACAAAAATAAGGGTTTTGTCAAGAGAGGTTTTTTATGGAGCAGGCTCTGCGGTAAAGACTATAACCCCTTTTAAGAAGTCGGCCCTCAAGGTCTCGCCCTCCTTAAAGTCACCGGCGAGTATTCTTAACGCAAGGGCGTCAAAGACCTCACGCTGAATAAGTCTCTTTAAAGACCTCGCCCCATAGAGAGGATCGAATCCAACCTCGGCAAGATGCTCGCGGGCGCCATCAGTTACGCGCAGAGTAAGACCCTGCGCCTCTAAGCGAGCAGAGAGCCTACGAAGCTGAATGTCCACAATATCGCGCATCACCTCTCTTGAGAGAGAGTGGTATGTGATTATCTCGTCAACTCGATTGAGAAACTCGGGCTTAAAGGTATCTCGCAGCAACGCCCCAACCTCTCTTGCCATCTGCTCGTAATCCTCACCGGCGGCGATAATATCGCTGCCAACATTAGAAGTCATTATTATTACGCTATTGGTAAAGTCAACGGTACGTCCGTGACCGTCTGTGAGGCGTCCGTCATCGAGTATCTGCAGGAGAATATTAAGAACACGGGGGTGGGCTTTTTCTATCTCGTCAAAGAGAACTACAGTATATGGGCGTCTGCGCAGGGCCTCTGTAAGGTAGCCGCCCTCCTCGAACCCCACATATCCGGGTGGAGAGCCTATAAGCCTTGCCACGCTGTGCTGTTCCATGAACTCGCTCATATCTATGCGTACCATTGCTTTTTCGTCCTCAAAGAGCAGCTCGGCAAGGGCGCGCGCCGTCTCTGTCTTACCTACACCTGTTGGACCGAGAAAGATAAATGAGCCCATTGGACGATTCTCATCGCCAAGCCCTGCTCGCGCCCTCCTTATTGCCCTTGAGACGGCCAAGAGGGCGTTATCCTGGCCCACAACACGCTTACGAAGCTCATCTTCCATCTTTAGAAGCCTTGCTCTCTCGGCCTCCATCATCCGCTCTACAGGTATGCCTGTCCATGTTGATACAATGCGGGCAATATCCTCACCATCGACTTCTTCTCGAAGCAGCGCGCCCCCTCTCTCATCTTTTTCCCCACATCCTTCCTTACCTCCAATGGTCTCAAGTCTTTTCTTTGCCCCTTCAAGGTCTTTTTCAAGGGCGTTCAGACGGCCATACTTGAGCTTAGCTGCCTCGGCGAGGCGTCCCTCTCGCTCCGCCGCGGCGGCGAGGCTCTTCACAGATTCTATCTCCTTGTGTATCCCTTGAATGGAGCGGATAATCTCTTTTTCTTTCCTCCACCTGACCTTTAGACCGCTGCTCTTCTCCTTAAGCTCGCTTAGCTCCCCAGTGAGTTTTTCCATCCTCTCCAGCGAGGCCTTATCTTTTTCTTTTGAGAGTGACTCACGCTCTATCTCAAGCTGTATAAGACGCCTCTCAAGACGGTCTATCTCAGTAGGCATGCTGTCTATCTCTATTCTCAGCTTACTCGCCGCCTCATCAATAAGGTCAATGGCCTTATCAGGAAGCCTTCTATCAGTTATGTATCTGCGTGATAACCTTACGGCGGCTACAATCGCCCCGTCAGATATCCTTATGCCGTGATGCACCTCGTAGCGCCCTTTTAACCCGCGAAGTATTGCCACGGCATCTTCTGTAGATGGCTCTTCTACGAGTACGGGCTGAAATCTGCGCTCCAGCGCCGCATCTTTCTCAATATACTTTCTGTACTCATCAAGAGTAGTCGCGCCAACGCAGTGCAGCTCGCCTCTTGAGAGGGCGGGTTTTAGCATATTCGAGGCGTCCATTGCGCCCTCTGCAGCGCCTGCCCCAACAAGGGTATGAAGCTCGTCAATAAACAAGATAACCTCTCCCGCGGCCTCGGAAATCTCCTTTAAAAGGGCCTTTAAGCGATCCTCAAACTCGCCTCGGTACTTTGCGCCGGCTATAAGTGCGCCAAGGTCGAGGGCGAGCAGCTTCTTGTTCCGAAGGGTATCGGGCACGTCGCCTGTGACAATGCGCTGCGCGAGCCCCTCGGCTATGGCCGTCTTGCCAACTCCAGCCTCTCCGATAAGTACGGGGTTGTTCTTGCGCCTTCGTGAGAGCACTTGAATAACACGCCTTATCTCCTCGTCACGGCCTATTACGGGGTCGAGTTTCTCAGATCTCGCAAGCTCTACAAGGTCGCGTGTATAACGAAGCATGGCCTCGTACTTTTCCTCAGGGTTCTGGTCTGTTACGGACTGCCCGCCTCGAATAGAGGCAAGGGCTTTTAATAGCCCCTCACGGGCAACTCCCTTTGCCTTGAGAATTTTGGCTGCCTTGCACCCTGAAGTATTAATAATAGCGATTAAAATATGCTCTGTTGAGACAAAGGAGTCCTTCATACTCGCGGCTATCTTCAGTGACGTATCAAGTATCTCCCTTGATGCAGGTGAAAAATATACCTCCACGCCCTGCCCGCTCACCTGGGGCAGCCCCGAAAGCTCTTTATCAAGGGCTTCCTGAATAAGCCCGCTCTCTACGCCAAGCCTTGTAAGCAACGGCCCCACTACTCCTCCATCTTGTCTTATGAGGGCAAGAAGAATATGCTCAGGAGCAATCTCCTGATGAGACTTTGATCTTGCCAGCTCCTCGGCGGCCCCGAGGGCCTCTTGTGATTTTATGGTAAATTTTTCCATTCTCATCTTACTTGACTCCTTCTATCTGTATCGTCGCCCCAGAGAGATACCCTTACCCTTAATTTAGGTATTTAAGACCTTGCTGTCAAGAAGGCTCTCATGAAAAGCCTTGGAGTTTCTTGACAAAAATACTCTTTTACACTTTAATTAAAGCATATCTAAAAGCGCTCTGATAAGATATCCCAAGGTGCCAAGGGAGGCTCACAGTCATGATGAAAAAACCTGCCTACTTTAAAGAGACACTCTCCGCCGTAGAGCGGGCCAACAAATACCTCAACCTTCCCCATGGCATCTATAAACGTCTCTGTCTGCCCACGCGCTCATTAAGGGTAAGCATCCCCGTAAAGATGGACGACGGCTCTATGAGTTTTTATACGGGCTACCGCGTTCAATATGATATGTCCCGCGGCCCGGGTAAGGGAGGTATCCGCTATCACCCCGGCATCACACTTGACGAGGTAACGGCCCTTGCCGCCCTTATGACATGGAAGTGCGCTGTTGTGGACATACCTTTTGGCGGAGCAAAAGGCGGTGTGGACTGCGATGCGAGAATACTCTCTCTTGGTGAAAAAGAACGGCTCACAAGACGTTTTACCTACGAGTTATTTCCCCTTATCGGCCCAGAAAAAGACATCCCCGCCCCTGATATGTACACAGACGAGCAGGTCATGGCCTGGATTATGGATACATTCTCCATGATGAAAGGTTTTACCGTGCCCGAGGTGGTTACGGGCAAACCCGTCTCTCTTGGCGGCTCAAAGGGGCGAAAGACCGCCACCTCCGAGGGTCTCATTATCACCATTATCGAGGCCATAAAGGCGGAAGGGTTATGCCTTGAGGGCCTTCGCACAAGCGTTTTGGGCTTTGGAAACGTAGGCGCCCACGCCGCGAGGCTGCTTCATATGCTCGGCGCTACCATAGTGGGTCTTGCAGACTCTCAAGGGGCGATATATAACCCGCGCGGTATAAATATGAGCGCCATACATAGACATAAAGAAGAGACGGGCTCACTCGCCGGGTTTGAGGGCGCAGACAACCTTACCATAGACGAACTCCTCGCTGTAGAGACAGACCTACTTATACCCGCGGCGGTCTGCGGTCAGATCAACCCCGGCAACGTAGACTCCATAAAGACGCGCCTTATTGCCGAGGGCGCAAACGGCCCCATTACAAGCGAGGCTGACAGCGTCCTCATCGAAAAAGGCGTATTTATTATCCCCGATATACTCGCCAACGCCGGCGGCGTAGTAGTCTCGTACTTTGAGTGGCTGCAGGGCATGCAGAGACTGCTCTGGAAATCAAGAGAGATAAAGAGAAAGCTGAAACACATCATGACAAAGGCCTTTACCGAGGTCATGGACCTATCTAAAGACAACTCAACGGATATGAGAACCGCGGCTACAATTTTAGGTGTAAAAAGAGTAGCCGAGGCCATAAAGATGCGGGGTTTTTACCCCTGATAAAAAAAGAATTTTTCTCTCTCACCACAATACCCCTTCCATAAAAAACCATACAAATCAATCCATTGCAGCGCGCAAAAAAAATCTTTTAAAAAACCTTGAAATCGCCTTTTTACTCTGGTAAAGTGGCAACACTCTCAAATTCATAACTTATTAACATGTGTGAATAACCCTGTGAATAACCTTTTTCCATCACAATCGGTATCTAAACCTATGGACTCGGAAAGTCTCTGGAAAGAATGTCTTGACGGGCTTGCCGGCCACGTAAGCGACCAGCACTTTTCCACATGGTTCAGACCCATTACCGTCTTGCCTGAGAATACAGGAAATACCCTTACCTTAATAGTCCCAAACCGCTTCTTTCTTGAGTGGATAAAAGAACATTATCTCCCCCTTATCCACGAGGTTCTGCGCCGCTCTACGGGCAAAGACAATAAAATAATATGGAAGCTTGAGGGTGATGCAGGCGACAAAGATGGCGCCTCAAAGGGGACTACTGTAAAAAAGGCGTTAAAGACGGAAAAAAAAACAAGACAGAAAAAAAAAGCAGCGCCTCTGCCGGGGCTCAACCCCAGGTACACATTTGATAACTTTATCGTAGGAAAAGACAACCAGTTCGCCCACGCGGCATGCAGCGCCGTAGCCGGCACACAATCCTCCAAGTACAACCCCCTCTTTATATACGGCGGCGTAGGCCTCGGCAAGACCCATCTCCTGCAGGCAATAGGAAACAACATTTACAAGAACAACCCTGCCACAAGGGTCTGCTACTATACCTCCGAGCGCTTCATGAATAACTTCATCAACTACATCAGCCGTCAGAAGATGAAGGAATTTCGCGGTAAATTCAGAAACGTAGATGTCCTTCTTATAGACGACATTCAGTTCTGGGCCGGTAAGGAGAGGACTCAGGAGGAGTTTTTCCATACATTTAACGCCCTCCACGAGAGAAACAAACAAATAGTTGTTACAAGCGACAGTTTTCCAAAAGACATCACAGGCCTTGAAGAGAGGCTGCGAAGCCGTTTTGAGTGGGGACTCGTCGCTGATATACAGCCGCCGGATATGGAGACAAAGGTGGCGATTATTAAAAAAAAGGCCGCTGATGATGGTCAGAAACTCCCTGACGACGTGGCTATCTGGCTTGCCTCAGTTAGCGGCTCTAATGTACGAGAGCTTGAGGGTTTTCTTAATAGAGTTATTGCCGTATCAAGCCTTACAGACAGGGAAATTACCCTTGAGATGAGCAAAGAAGCCCTGAAAAACCTCTTAAGGGAGGCTGAAGAGCGTATTATCTCAATAGATGAAATACAAAAAACCGTTGCTACACTTTATAATATTAAACAAAAAGACTTAAAATCAAAGAGCAGACATCGCGCAGTCACATATCCTCGCCAAATTGCCATGTTTATATCAAGAAAATACGGTAATTTTTCTTTTCCTGAAATAGGCGCGTCCTTTGGCGGTAAAGATCACTCAACAGCTATACATGCCGTAAAAAAGATTGAGAAATCAATAAAAGGCTCTGCAGAGCTACGAAATGCTATTAAAAAAATTAAAAAAGAACTGGAAATACAATAATACTAAATGAAAGGCTGTTTTATTATAAAAAAGGTTTTTTTATAGAAAAATTTGATAATAAGACCGCTCCCGATGATAAATTAGAAATTAAGAAAAAGTCTTTTTTAAAAGATTCATAGGTGTTGAAAAGGTGTTTAAAAGACATTATTCCTTTTTTTAAATCCACCAAGAGTTGCCCTAAATTACTCAAGGTGTTTATATAATATTACTTCTATTAACAGGTCTTAACCAATAGATGCTTAGTGATTATGTGTAGTTAGGAGCTTATACCACAATTAACACCCCCTACTACTCATTATTACTAAATATTAATATATTAATAATAGAGGAGAAAAAA
>CAZEBZ010000040.1:0-17387 GCA_964510775.1 uncultured Thermodesulfobacteriota bacterium | reverse complement strand
GCGACCGCCTTGTGGAGTTAATAAATACCATGCTTGAGATAGCGAGGACAGATTCAGGCATCGCCGTACTCAATACCAACCGCCTTGATTTAAGAGCGATAGTACATGATGCAGTAGACCTCTTCGGCCCTCTTGCCGAGGACAGAGGCGGCGCCATACAATGGGAACTGCCTGAAAATCCTGTGCTTGTATCAGGAGACATAAAATGCCTCCAGAGGGCTGTGGCAAATGTTCTTGATAACGCCATAAAATACGGCGGAGAGGGCGGTATTGTAAAACTTCTCTTAATAAGCGGGAACAAGCAGGCAAAGCTCTTAATCTCCGATAGGGGCTCGGGTATAAACGAAGCGGATATACCCCGCGTATTTGACCGCTTTTACCGCGCGGAGAAGAGCCGCACCACGCTGGGAAGCGGCCTCGGCCTAAGCCTTGCCCTTGCCATAGTAAGGGCCCACGGCGGGAATATAACGGTAAGAAGCTCACCTGGTAAAGGGAGTGAATTCACCATCAGCCTTCCTCTTCTCACCTAATCCCTTACACAAACCTCGCAAACATTGCCAAAAGGTAATCTTCAGGTAAGCTGTAGGTAATCCCGCCCCATTATAATCTTATATGGAAGATGCTATGGAGATGATTTTTCTCCTCCTTTCTCTTAAAGGTTATAAATAGGGGTAAGATTATGTGCTCCGGCCATACTTTGGGCAGTTTAAAAAATCTTACGCCCTTAATGCTTATTCTACTTCTCTTAAGCGGATGCGCTACTTTTCGCTCCATGCCCCTTACAGGTAAGGTAGTGGAAGATAGCCTCTCCACGCCTAAGGAGTCGGAGCTTCGCATCATGGCGGCGGCCCTTACTCACCCTATTCTTCAACCCGTCACCTTAAATACCTCCGACGGTCTCTCGCCTGACGAGGCTGCTGTCCTTGCCGTCATACTGAATCCACAGCTTCGCGCCGAACGTGACAGAAAAGGCATCGCCCGTGCCCAGACCTTAAAGGCCGGAATCCTCCCAAACCCGCGACTATCTTATTCTTTTGAAATACCCATTGGGGGGACAACACCTGAGACAGTGAATGCCTACGGAGTCGGCCTCGGCTGGGATATAAAGGCCCTTATCACACGTGAGGCGAGGCAGAGCGCGGCAAGGGCGAAGAGCGCCAAGGTAGAACTTGAGGTAGCCTGGCAAGAATGGCAGATTGCCATGAGGGCCAGACTGACCATCTATCGCCTGATTATAGCAAATAAAAAAGCCGCTCTTGAGGCAAGACGCGTAAAAACACTTAAAAAGAGATTCGTCTTAACAGAAAGCGGCGTAAGGCTTGGTGTGAAGACAGTAAAAGACCTCTCTCTTGCACGCTCGTCCCTTGAAGAGGGCCGCGCCGCGCGAATAAAGGCCGATGCCGATGTCGTGGCAAAGAGACTTGGTCTCAACCGTCTAATTGGTCTTCCATCGGACTTTCAGACAAGGCCGGAAAAAAATTATAATATAGCCATCTTTACTAAAGTACCGGCCATCAAAAATCTCACAGAGGGCCTCCATAAGCGCCGTCTTGACATAATGGCGCTTGGCCTTGGATATAAGAGCGAAGAGGCTCGGCTCCGGGCGGCCATCCTCTCTCAGTTTCCGGCAATTAACATAGGGGGAGCAGCCGCAAAGGACACAGACGGCGTAAAGACCGCCGGGGGGATATTTGAGATAGATTTTCCAATCTTTAACCGCAATCAAGGTGCTATCGCCCTTGAACGTGCCACACGGAAAAAACTCTTTGACGAGTACAGGGCCCGTATATTCGAGGGACGAGCCGAGATAGCAAGTCTTCTTAATAACCTTACCTTTCTTAAGAGGAGACTTGCGAAGATAGATAAGAGCGCAATAGAGCTGGAGGGTCACCTTAAAATATTTAAAAGATCCGTAGAGGATGGTGTATCTAATGCCCCTGATTACTATGGCATGTGGTTAAGGCTCGAGGATAGAAGACTTGAAGGACTTAGACTAAGAGAGCGGGTCGTTGAGGAGGCAATAGCCATTGAGATGGCCTCGGGTCAATATATCTTTAGGGAGACATCAGTTGGTAGAGAAAAAATTAAAAAAAGCGAAGAGGCGGAGGTCTTGAGATGAGTCGTTTTTTTAAAGGTATGGTTATTACCTCTATTGTTCTTACTCTATCGGCATCGGCTCTGATTGTCCGTGGCTACGGAGGCGGTTATGGCCCCGTGGAAGGCGAGGCTATTACCCTACCCTCAATGATAAGAACTGCAGAGCCAAAAAAGATGGACTTTACCGAAGCGCTGAGGTGGTTTGGAACCGCGAAGAGCAGAAGCAAGGTTCCTGTTTATACCATGACCGCCGGTCGAATCATCTCGCTGAAAGTGAGTGACGGCTCCTCTGTAAGGCGCGGCGACGTGCTCTTTACAATAGGCGGCCCACGCACGCTGGGTGAGATGAAGACTCTGAAAGAAAAGATTAGGCTTACAAAAAAAAGGATAACGCTGGCAAAAAAAGACGTCCGTATAAAGGTCGAGGCAGTAAGGCGCAAGATGATAAAGGGTGGGGAGCTAAGGGCGGCAGAAGACGCCCTGATGAAATTAAATCTTGAGCTTGTCGGATTACAACAGGAGATGACCTCTTTACGCGGCGGCCTTACAGTAGCCGCTCCCGTAGAGGGCGTCTTTACGAACCGCCTTGTAAACAAAGGTCAGTACGTGGAAAAAGGAGTGCGTCTCGCTGACGTTATATCCCCCAATAGTATTCGAATTAGGGCAAGTATCTATCCTCCCGCAAAGGTACGACTAAAGGGACTTAAGGCCATTATCAATGGGCCTGGCGTGAAGACCATTATTGGTACTGTTAAAAAAATCATGCCCGAACTTACAAAAGGAGGAGCCACTATTATATGGATAGAGGGTGCGGATATAGACGCTTTTTTAAGACCAGGTGAGGCCTTAAGCGGAGTGATTGAACTTACAGAGCACAGGGGCGTCCTCTCCATCCCAGGGAACGCCGTAGTGCGCGATGACAGTGAGCGGCCTTTTGTATTCATAAAAAAAGACGGCCAATACGTAAAGACGGCAATAAAAACAGGCCTTGTGTCAGGAGCTAATGTGGAGGTGCTTTTAGGCATAGATGAAGGTGACAAAGTGGTAATAAGCGGGGCCTATGAGCTCTTTTACCGCGATTTTAGTCGGGACTTCAAGGTGGCGGACTGATGCGGTCTTTTCTCGGGTTTATCATAAAGAACCCTATGGCCTCGGTAATAGTTCTGGTTATGACCGTCTTTGCCGGTATCTACTCTGCAGGGCATATGCCCGTTGACCTCTTTCCTGGGATAAACGTGCCTGTGGTGAACATTATCAGCCACTACCCGGGGGCCGCGCCTGCAGATATGGAGCTTCT
The DNA here is from genome assembly GCA_964510775.1 of uncultured Thermodesulfobacteriota bacterium. Classification (GTDB taxonomy): domain Bacteria; phylum Desulfobacterota; class GWC2-55-46; order GWC2-55-46; family JADFVP01; genus JAJRZX01. The sequence continues at coordinate 13,993 of CAZEBZ010000040.1, read as the reverse complement.
TGTATCACGGCCCGTAGAAGATGAGATGCGCTCCATCACCGGGGTAAAGAGGGTGGTTTCAACATCTGTGCAGGGCGTATCCCTCGTATCCGTGGAGTTTAGCAGCGGCACCGGTATCCGCGATGCAAGGCAGGTTGCGCAGGCAAGGCTGGCGCGTCTTCGGAGCGTACTGCCCGCTGCCGTTACACCGAGTATTGAGAGTATCGGCACAACTCTGCAGGAGGTATCGGGGTATGTAATCTACGGCGCCGGAGACCCTGTTACACTTCGTAATATCGTTAATAGGGATATAGCGGGACGGCTGCGTAGTGTAGAAGGAGTATCGTCCATAGCCGTCCTTGGCGGAGACAGGCGCGCCTATTACGTTACACTGCGGCCAGAGTCGCTTCGGAAGTCGGATATTTCAATACTGGAAGTCGTATCACTACTCAAAAAAAATAACGTCAGCGCTGTCGCCGGTTTTCTTAATCGCTCGGGCAGGGAATACCTCATACGCGGCGACGCACGCCTGAAGACTATGGATGATATTCGGGCTATTCTTCTTAAAAAAGATGAGGCGGGAAGGCCTGTTCTTCTGGGAGATGTGGCAAAGATAAGCGAAGGTAGGCGCCCGAGGCATTATATTGTTCGTGGTGACGGTCTTCCCGCCGTGGCGCTTATCGTGCGCAAACAGCGCGGCGCGAGCACGGCCCGTGTCGTATCAGCTGTTGATGACGCAATGGGTGAGCTTGAAAATATTTTGCCCCCCGGTTCAATCATTAAAAAATTCTACGATCAGTCAGAGATTATCTCAGAATCGCGCCATGAGATAATTCAGAACCTTATTGTCGGTGCCGCCCTTGCCGTAGTGGTACTCTATTTTTTCCTCGGCTCCCTGTCGGCAACCCTGATAGTGGCCGGGACCATACCTATTACGCTTCTCGCTACAGTTGCCCTCATGCGTATACTTGGCCTTACCTTTAACATCATAACCATGACTGCTCTGACGTTGGCCATCGGTATGATAGTAGACGACGCCATTGTGGTGGCGGAGAATATATTCCGCCACAATAAGATTGATAAGGAACCTGCCCAGGCAAGCATTACAGGCGCCGCTGAAATATGCGGCCCCGACGCATCAGGCACCTTTACGACGGTTGCGGCCTTTTTACCCCTTGTTATGGTAACGGGCATAGCCGCCATATTCCTTCGGCCCTTTGCCTTGACCATAGGATCAGCCCTTCTCGTCTCTCTGATTATTTCCCTTACCCTTGTGCCCCTCTTCTTTGGCCATATAAAAGGGGCCTCAGTGCAGCGAAGCGGTTTTATTGGAGAGAGGTTTTTAGGTTTTGTACAGGGGATCTTACATAGGGTCTTATCTTTTTCCTTTAGACACAGGAAGGCGGTTATAGTCCTATGCCTCATGACACTGGGTCTCTCAGGGCTTACCCTTCTTCTTGGAAGGGCCTCGCTTTTGCCTCCCATTGATGAGGGGGCCGTTCTTATCGAGTATATCATGCCGCCGGGGTCATCTCTACTTGAGTCCAACCGTATGGGCGAGGCCCTTGACCGCGTGGCCATGGCAGACCCCGATGTATCTACTGTATACAGGCGCACGGGCTCGCCTGAGGTGGGTTATCAGGTAGAGGGTGTAAACAGGGGCGAGTTATTTATAAAGCTCAGGCCAAGGTCAAGCCGCAGTCGAAGCGTAGCCGAGATTACGGCCTCTATTAAAAGGTCATATTCCACCATGAGCGGCTTGGTCTTTCTCTATCACCAGCCCACTCAGGAGAAGATAGACGAGAGTTTTTCAGGGCTTCCGGCCCTCTTCGGCGTTACCATATACGGCACAGATATGGATACACTCACCGGCCTTGCAGGAGAGGTTGAAGGTATATTAACGAAAGACCCCGCCATAGGCAATGTCATAAATAATACAAAGGTTCGCACACAAGAAGTAGATGTGCGCCTTGATCGAGCGGCGCTGGCAAAGTACGCAGTGGAACCTGCCGATGTCCTTACCACTCTTCAGGCAACACGCCTCGGCGTTGAGGCAACGCGTATTATAAAGCAGAAGGGAGACGTGGCCGTCATGGTGAGGCTTGAGGCAGGTGATATGCGTGACCCCGAGCATATCCGCCAACTGCCCATCGGTGGTAAATCAGGTCTACCCCTTGGCCGTGTGGCACATATTATAGTAAGGCCGTCTCCCGCCAGCATAACACGACTGAACGGCAGAAGAGAGATTACCCTCATAGCAGAGGTGAGCGGCAATTTTTCTACGGTTATTAAAGGGCTTCGGAGCCGTTTTGATGAGATCCAACTACCCGCCGGGTATAGTATAGAGTTTGCAGGTCAGTATCAAGTGCTGATGAAGACGGCCCTTGAGATGGCCTTTACGCTTATGGCGGCCATAGCGATTATCTATCTCATCATGGTCATGCAGTTTCATGCCCTGCTCCAACCCCTTGTCATTCTTCTTACCATACCGCTCTCATTTATCGGGGCTCTAATAGCCCTCTTTATCACCGGGCAGGGAGTGGACATTTCCGTTGCCATGGGGGCGGTGACCCTTGCCGGGATAGCCGTAAATAACGCTATCGTGCTCATGGATTACGCAAACAGAGAACGCACTTCAGGCAAGGGGAACTTCGAGGCCCTCGCCTCGGCCGTATCGGTGCGCCTGCGCCCAATACTCCTCACGACATTTACCACCATAGCGGCCCTTCTGCCTGCGGCCATCGGCACAACTACGGGCTCGCGCATTTTCGGGCCCTTTGCCATAACGGTAATCGGCGGGCTTATAAGCGGCGTTGCGGCAACGCTTGTTGTTGTCCCCACACTTGCCTCGATGTTACCGTCGCGGGAGAAGCAAAGACGCGGATAATGCCGATAAAAATTATAAATGAGCCTATCCGGCCTAACCCTTTATGGGGCTTACGGTAAAGGAGTGGGGAGTATCATCGTAGAGAATATCTTCCCTCACATTACCTGATGACTGTAGCATAGAGGCAAAATTATCCATCTTAAAAATACAAAGTCAGCAAATTCTTTCTTTTTCAGCCTGCTTTGCTGCTACTTACTCTTATCAACGTGATACTTCGCATTATCTGCCTCTCGATGGCAGAGGTCTGCTCGCCTCTCAGCTTCGTGAGGGAACTTGGCCTCTATCAAGGAGGCCTTGCGTAGCGGGGCCTCCTTTTATTTTTATATTCTTAGAACAATTGAATATTTGGAAGCTCAATGACATTATCGGCGCCGTCGGAGCCAACAACGGTATTATGAGCAACTCGTTGTGAGTCCATACGATAATCTTTGTGCATGTCATCTATCTTAAAAGAACCTACCTCGCCTAATTCCCCGGCAGAGGTGACTGCTCTCATAATTGAATTAAGATGATCGGTGACTCTGTTAATCCACTCTCGAATATGTTCGAGACGCTGGCGAGTTATGTCCTGGAACTGAATCCCGGCCAGAGCTTCCAAGACCGACGAGCTGATCTTCTTTGTATCCTCATCAAGGGTCTGGAGTATCTCTGAGTTAAGTTCGTCATAACTGGAAAACAGTTTAGATAGTGCTTTCACCTGCGCCGCGAAATCCGTAAGATTCTTTGCCTCATTCTCTACAACTTTACGGTCAAGTATTGAGGATACATTAGTCTCAACAGAGAGCATAAGCTTGTTGAGACCATCTCCAATCTCCAGTGCCGCTTGCTGAGACTCTGAAGAAAGGTTTCGTACCTCATCCGCTACTACGGCAAATCCCCTGCCGAACTCCCCGGCGCGCGCCGCCTCTATTGCGGCATTCAGTGCCAGCAGGTTTGTCTGAGAGGCAATTTTTTTAATCACTCCGGTTATGCCTGATAGGCACTCGGCCTCTTGAAAGACTGCACTTATTTTATTCTTGTGAGATTCAAGCTCGTTAACCCTTGACGTTATATATTCTGACATATCATTTAATGAATTAGATATGGATGCTATTTTTTCTTCACCCTCTTGTTTTATGGCGCTGGTCTTATCCACAGAAGTTGTTATGTCTTCAGACAGCTCGCTCACAGCCTCTTCGATACGGCTTACATTAGTAACGATCTCGTTTGCCGCCTTTTCAGTATCATCACAGACACCTACTGTTTGCTCGGCGACAATATTGCAGGCAACAGGAACGCCTTCCATGACTTTATTATATACTGTTGCAAAATCTTCTTTATCTGTCTCAGTCATATCGTTATCTTCGCCGCCTCTCAGCTCTTGTCTCGAAGAAGTAAGGCGTGCCGTGCCGTTAATCTTTACATCATTGCCTCTCGCGCTTTGCGAGATGCGCCGCAGTAGTATGAGTAAAACAGGTATACCTGAAAAGATTAGCAGCATTGTGTCAAGGTGTAGATACATCCCCCCTATGAGCCCTACTCGAAGTTCTTGAAACTCGGGGAAGAAGGCGGCTTCCAGGACAAGCCATGCGAGGATAAAGGCAGCCACCAGGAGCGCTTCATGCTTTATCCATCCCCCTCTTCGCAAGCTCCATGAACTCCTGTCTATCTTGAGAGTTAATCTTTTTTTTATTGATTCATACATTTTCCCTTTCCTATCCCGGAGTTTAGCTCCCGGGAATAACTTGTTTGATGACGGCAAGCAGCTCTTCCGGTTTTACAGGTTTCACAAGCCAGCCTGTTGCACCTGCTGCCTTTGCTTCATCGCGTTTTGTCTGCTGAGATTCAGTTGTCAACATAAGTACGGGTTTGAAGCGCATCTCAGGTAATTGTTTGGCTTTCTTGATAAGAGTCATACCGTCCATTACCGGCATATTAAGATCAGTAATCATCAGGTCAGGTTTTGTCTTGGTAACTTGTTCCAATCCCTCAGCTCCGTTTGCGGCAGTTGAGACAGTAAAACCGGCTCGTTTTAGAACGGCCTCCATACTAAGAAGCATGGTCTTGGAGTCATCCACTAACAATATTTTTTTCATTTTCATTCTCACCCTTTTGAGGTATTGATAATGATTTTAACTCCAGGCTGTTAACCGCGTAATTCATCTTTGTATACTAGGCAAACGTCTCGACGAGAAATTTTATCTCCTGTTAGGTTATGATAGAGTCTCTTTTTTCACCTGTTTTACTTCAGCGAAGGCTCTAACCATGTGAACATTTCCTCGTCTTGCGGCCATATTGAGATCATTGGCCTAAATGCCATCATGAGCTGCATGACTGCAGAGTGGGGATGACTTAACCTCTTTAGATTCAGTTTTCCCTTCGGGTGCTGCAAAAGCCAATCCAGGAGAGGCTCTGCCTCTTCGATCTCACAGACATCCTCAAGAACTGCAACATTCTTCTTGTATGTTATCGCCATGATAGTAACTCCTTAATATTCAATACGAGCAGAACACTCCCATCGCCTAATAATGCGGAGCCGGAGTAGTAGGGATTGTCAGCCATTACGCCCTCCAGCGGTTTTTGCATAATATCTATGCCTTCGTGGAATTCATCAATGACAATGCCAAGTTCAACTCCGCCAAAAGCCAGCACCATAACAGCGGCCTCGTCAGGAGGCTCGGCAGGGGCGGGGAGGTCTAAGAGAGTACGTAGATGGAAAATAGGGATAAGACGGTCGCGTATGACCATGGCGTCGTTATGCTTAATCTTATGGATAGAGTCACCCGGCACGCGCACAGTCTCTATAATGTGCTCCATTGATATGCCATAGTTCTGAGACGCAACCTCAATCATCATAACTCTGCTTACGGCCATGGAGAGGGGAAGCGATAAGCGCACTGTGCTGCCAACGCCTTTCTCACTGCTTACCGTGACACTTCCGCCTACTTCATTTACCGCCGAGCGCACTACATCCATGCCAACGCCGCGCCCGGAGAGGTCGGAGACTTCTTCTGCCGTGGAAAATCCGGCAGTTAATATCAGCTGCAGGGCCTCGTTATGGCTTATGGTCTCAAGACGGTGCTCGTCGATAATTCCCTTCTCGTAGGCCTTTCGCTTGATTACTTCCGGGTCTATGCCTTTGCCGTCATCAGCAACCTCAATAACCACCTGATCATCATGGGGTATTGCGCGCAGTGTGATAGTGCCCTCTGCACACTTGCCCGATGCCTCACGGTCTTGCGCCCCCTCAAGGCCATGATCCAGGCTATTACGCACCAGATGTATTAAAGGGTCTGCCAGGTTATCTACGATATTTTTGTCCGCCTCTGTCTCTTCACCTTCTAATAGGAGACGTATATTTTTATCCAGTTTGCGAGAAAGATCGCGCACCAATCTTGGAAAGCGTTGAAAGACATTAGATACAGGCACCATGCGAATCTGCATCATTGCGCTCTGCAATTGCTCTGAGAGGCGGTTAATGACGGCATATTGCGCCTTAATCTCTTTGGCAAGGGGTCTGATTCCAAAATCGTCTTCAGCACGCTTGGCAAGAAAGGGAAGGGCATTCTTCGCTACTACCAGTTCTCCTACAAGATCCATGAGTGCGTCAACACGCTGCTGGTCTATCTTGAGTATCTTGTTCTGTACTATTGCAGACTTTGCAGGCGCCGCGGTCTTGCCTTGCTGCAGGTTACCGGCGCCTCCTTCTGTTATCGTAGGGTTTAGAGGTTTTTTATCATCTGAGGAAGGTCTTGAGGATGCTTCGAGGGCTGCCGCCGAGGCTTCTTTGACTGAGCCTTCACTGTTCAGCTTAAAGTGCGAGAGAAAATCAAGGAGTGCCTCCACAGATTCTTTTTTCTGTGATGCCTTAATGGCCTCTTGAAGATCCTTCTCAGAAATTTGGGCTGCTTGAAAGAGATTTGTCAAGACAGTAGAGACAGAGCTAATGCGTCCCGAGAGCATCTCCGCCTCGCATGGCATGGATAATATCTGCTTTTGAGTCGCGAGGATATGGTTAGCGGCCTTTAATTGTTTCTCATCGAGGGTAATGGGGGCGGCCTCGGAGTGCTCACCTATTTCGTTAATCGAGGTATCATTAACATGTAAATCGCCATAGCTGAACTCACCGTTAAGTATTGTATCCACCAACGCAGAGGCCAGGAGAGGCTCGGGGTTTTTCTCTTGCGCGAGTATCTTCAGCCAGCGCAGCGCTGAGGCCTGCAGTGTCTCGGCCTCGCTTTTCTTTAGCAGCGGGGTTATAAGTGTGCGTAGTTTTTTCCAATCCTTACGTTCAATCGCTCCTCTGGCCTTATCAATAAACTTTACAAAGCCCTCGCTCTTGCCGGCCTTACCTGTGGGTATGACCAGGTTCAGCGGAGACAGGGGGGTAAAGATAGTCTCTTCATTGACATAGCGCATATAATGGTGGATAGCGTCTTTGTCGCCGCTGGCTACGGCGTAAAAGACCATGTTGCAGTGGTAGGGATCCAACTGGTCTGTCTCGGGCCATGGTTCTCTCTGTTGAATATTAAACCAGGCTATGCCTGGAAGACTGCGTATCGTGTGCAGAGGGTCGTCGCCTGCAAAAAAGCACTTGCCATCTGGTGTGTACTCAATGGCCAGGATTGAGTCCTCTGTCTTGCCAATGCCCTTAAATAACTCCATACGGGCATCGTCGGGCATATTGCTTAGCCACTCAGTAGGCTCACTTAATGCAAAACTATCCTCTTGAGTCGTTATTATGTCCTCAGCCGCGCTCTTATCGAGGTTGTTATTGGATTCTTCAAGGGCGGAATCATTCAGCAGAGCCCTTAGAGACTTTGTGAGTCTCTTGCTTATCTCCTCAGCACCCAACGCCAGTGTCCCGGCGCTTTCCATGTCGTCAAGCCACGATCTCACCTGATCCATTGTCTCAAGGAACAAGTCAACGTGCGTAGATGTCAGTCTCAGTTCTCCGCTACGCACTACATCAAGGACATCCTCAGAGGCATGCACAACAGTAGTCATGGCGCTGACCTCGAAGAGACCTGAAGAGCCCTTAATGGTATGTATGGCGCGGAAGAGGTCATTTAGGATTTCTGTGTTTTCCGGAGCCTCCTCCAGCTCTAAGAAACAGCGTCCCGCGGTCTCCAGATTTTCTCGTGATTCAATAATGAAGGCTTCTAATAGCGCATCCATAACTATTGCCCTCCCGCCATGAGACTGGCATAAATTTTAAGTTCTATTGGTTTGACCGGTTTGATGGCATACATATTAGCCCCTGAGAGATAGGCCTTTTCACGGTCTCGCTCCGACTCTTCAGTGCTTATCATGATAACGGGAATAGTCTTTAATGCTTCTTTTTTACGCATCTCCGTAACCAGTCGGTAGCCGTCCATCTTCGGCATATTAATGTCAACAAGAAAGAGGTTGAAAGCATGGTTAAGGCCTTTCTCAAGGGCCTCGATACCATTGCCGGCCTCCTCAACCTTGTAGCCGAGTGACTCCATAAGCTGTCTGTGAAACATGCGTACCGTGACGGCGTCATCTACGATTAAGATTTCTTTCATGTCTTTCTCCCACAATATTGTATTAACGGGGTTTCTGATAGACGATAGACTTGGAGAACTTACACACATTAAAGAGAGATGAGATCCGGCTCATGGATTCTGAGTGACCAAGAAAGATATATCCTGCCGGTTTAAGTGCATCGTAAAAGACCTCGGCAGCCTGTCGCCGTGATATGTCATCAAAATATATTAAAAGATTTCTACAGAAGATAAGGTCAAAATTTCTGTACTGGCGGGTCTGGGATACTTCGCTCAGGTTGACCTTGGTAAAATGTATTGATTCACGAAGATCCTTACAGATTTCAAAATATCCGTTTTCCAGTGGTGTAAAGTATTTTCTGAGAATGTCCTTTGGCAGGTTATCTATGGAGCGCTTATTGTAGACACCCTTCTTGCAGCGAGCGAGAACCTTGCTGTCTATATCTGAAGATACTATCTCTACGTCAATATTCTCGATCTCGGGCCAACGCTCTATGAGATATAACGCGATGGAGTAGGGCTCTTCGCCGGTGCTTGACGGGATGGACCAGATGCGTATCGACTCTCGCCCATTGACCCTTATGATTTTGTCAAGTACCTCCTCAACCATGCAATCAAACTGATGCTCCTCACGAAAGAAGTAAGTCTCGTTAACTGTCATGATGTTTATAAGTTCCTGAGTCTCTTCACCTGAGGCCTGAAAACGCAGGAAGGTGAAGTATTTACGGAAGCTCTCATGATCCGTCTCTTGAATACGGCTGAGCAGGCGTTTATCTACAAAGTAACGCTTGTTGTTTTCAAAGTAGATACCGGTTTTACGGTAAAAGAAATCACGAAAACGTTCAAAGTCGGCATCAGTTATGATCCCGTTGTCAGCTACGTAGGTCGCTAATGACATGATTACTCCTCTTTAATGCGCTTGATGGCTGTGTCAACGGCAAAGGCAAGATAAGGCTCATCGGGGAAACGCAGCTTGATGTCTTCTATCTCAGGGAGCATCTCCAATGTGCCAACCTCGGCGATTCTGTCAACGGCAGTGGCTATAACATTTATATGCGTCTCGTCTTTAAGTACTGATATTAGCCATTCAGGTGTCTGAGGATGTGCCAGTACCTGCAGGATATCTATTGCAAAGATGCGCACATCCGAGTCCCGGTCATTTAGAAGTTCCATAATATGATCTGCTATTGCTGTGGGCATTGATTGCATTACTTCGATTGCGCCATTTCGTAATTCAGCACTTTCAGCTCTTAAGAGAGAGATCATGCCTGATATTACGTCCTCACCTCCAATCTGCTGAAGAGTGTCAAAGAGCGCTTCGCGCACATCGTGTTCCCATTCATCGGAGAGGGCCTTTAGAAGCGCGCTTACTGCCTCTGGATACTTGGCCAGGTCGCGTGCGGCCCAGCGTCGTTCTGAGGATACCTCAGAGCCCAGTTGACAGAGCAACCCGTCGTAATCACGGTTGAAGCGCCGCTTGTGAGTGGTTCTCTCCTTCGCGGCAGAGTCGTTGTTTTTTTTAAGAGCCATAGCGTCCTCCCTAATGGTTTTGCATGGTCCATCGTATCAGCCGTCGGGCAATCTCATAGGAAGGCAGGACGCACTCGGCGCCGCCAAGCTCAACGAGCTCTCTGGGCATCCCGTAGACTACGGCTGTTTCCTCTGATTCGGCAATGGTTCGAGTTCCCAGGGTGTGCAGCTCTGCCATCTCCTTTGCTCCGTCATTTCCCATACCCGTTAGTTGTACGCAGATGAGCGCTTTTGGGTCACAGACTGTATTTGCGGATTGGGCCATGAGTTTCACGCTTGGGTGCCAGAGGCATTTACTGCTTGCGGGAACACTTGTAGCTGATAAGTGTCCGCCTCGCTTAACTATTTTCACATCGGCATCTCCGCGCGCGATGAGAACCTTACCGGCAACCAGCCTCGTCGGCTTGCTTACCTCCAGGACTTCCAGTGGCGCTGACTTATTCAGCCGCTCTGCAAAGACGCGTGTAAATCGGCCCGGCATATGCTGGGCTATCAGTATCGGCGTTGGAAAATCCGCAGGTAGAGCGGTAACAATCTCTTCCACTGTGCCAGGGCCTCCTGTGGATACACCTATAATGATTAGCTTGTATCTTGCGGCCTCTTGTCTTGTGGTTGTAAGAGGCCTCTTGCGTCCTTTAAGGGGTGCAGTCTTAATACGTTCACGCTTTAACATGAGCCTCTGCCGAAGACCGCGGCTCTTCTCTATCTGCACATTGGCCGCGGCGCTTACCTTGTCCAGCAGCTCATCGGCCACGTTGCGTATGTTAAGCGAGACAGTGCCGCCGGGCTTGGATACATAATCCACGGCACCAAGCTCCAGGGCCTCAAAGGTGGCAAGGGCTCCTTTTTCCGTTAATGAAGAGACCATTACCACGGGACGAGGGTGATGCTGCATAATCATACTCAGGCAGGTGAGTCCGTCCATAACAGGCATATTGATATCAAGTGTCACAACATCTGGATCAATATCCGCTATCTTCTCCAACCCTTCTTCGCCGTTACGAGCGGTCTCAACCTCATAGTGCGCTGATTCCAATATCTGGCGCAGATGCTTTCGCATCAATGCAGAGTCATCAATGACGAGTACTCTTAAACTCATTATTCCGCCTCGCTTAATGCGGCAACCTCGTGCTTTTCAAGTAGTTCGTTCACAGCCAGCACCTGAATCATTCGGTTGTCTTCTTTAAGATTGACTACCTGTCCCATAATCCTTGCCTGATCCTCTGAGAGGTTTGGCGCTGTCTCAATCTGCTCGCGCGGGAGCCGCAGCACCTCGGCTACAGAGTCAACAATAAATCCGGTATGTTTTTTGTTAAGGTTAAGGACAATAATGCGGTGACGATCATTGCGCTTTATCTTTGCCATATCAAAACGCGTGCGCATATCCAGCACCGGCAATACCGTGCCGCGCATATTGACCATGCCCTCAATGAACTTCTCGGTCTTGGGCACCTTATCCATCTTCTCAGGGACACGGGTTATCTCCTGAACATCATCTATGCTTACGCCGTATTCCTGCTCGCCGAGATGAAAAACAACGAGTTGTGCAGTATCATCATCACCGCTTATGCCTTCATTTGTCTGAAGGTTCTTATCTTTGTCACTCACTTGATTGCCCTCCTCAGTGTCTCTGGCTTCTATCGCGGCCTGAATTACAGGATGATCAAATAGTGATTCGGCGCGCAGTACCGAGACCAGACGTTTGCCGCTCTCGAGGCGGCAGATGTTGCTGATGCCGTTGCTCTCATCGTCTCTGGATAAGAGGGCCGGTACGCTGTCCCACAAATCCTTGGGTACTCTCAGCACTTCTCTTACATCATCTACGACCAGCCCCACTGAGTCTTTACGGCCGTCAGGACGGCTTAGATTTACTACAAGAATTCGATTGTCCTCTTCAATAGGCGTCTCTGTCATCTCGAACATGCGTCTCAGGCTCACAAGCGGCAATAAACGGTCTCGTAGATCAATAAGACCGAGTACGTGATTATCAGAGCGTGGAACCTTGGAGATTGTCTCCGGTATACGGACAATCTCCTCTACCTCCATTAAATGAAAGGCGTATTCCTGACTTTCCACGGTAAAGCTGACCAGCAGGTCGGTGTCGTCGTCCTCTTCCAATACATGTGTCTCCTGCTCAGTCGCCGAGAAGTTGAGCTTACTCTTTGCGCTCGTCTTAATCATCTCCGCGAACTCTTGTGAAATTAAGCTCTTCACATCAAGGAGCTGGGTGAGGGGGTCTCCCTCACTGCCCTTAATCACTCCGTCGAGTATCTCGCTGTTAAGGCTGGATTGGGCCTTACCGCTTCTGTCAATCCTCTCCGGCTCTACATTCATCACACGCGAGACCCTGTCCACTACGAGCCCAACGGGGCTTCCGGCATCACTTACCACCACTCTCGTCGCGTCGTTATACTCTGTATTCTCAAGGTGCAGAACCCGGCGTAGATCCAGTATGGGAAGAACACTCCCCCGCAGATTGGCCAGACCCACCAGGGCGCTTGGTGTCAGCGGCACCTCTACGCTTCTGGGCAGGCGGATTATCTCCATGACTGAGGCCATAGGAAAACCAAAGACCTCATCTGCCACTTGAAAAGTTACATACTGTTCGGCTCCGTCCTCGCTCTTGATATCAAGGGTATCTGTCTCGAGCGCCAATGCGTTACTCATAACGTTCTCCTTCGTTTTTAGGGGTACAAAACGCCTTAGGCGCTCTGGAGCTCGTCTGCGATAGAGGCAATATCCTCAATGGAGCCTGCTAATTTCGCGGCAATACCTGCCTGCTGTTTTGCCGCGTTGGTAGCCTGAGATGTTGCGGTAGTAGCCTGCTCAGCCATGGCCGCGACTTGCTCAAGGGCTTTTGTTATCTGCGCCACGGCGGATGTTACTTCTTCAACGCCTTTTACAATCTCAGTGCCGCTGGCTATCAGCTCGTCCGTTGTATCATTTGTAGATTTTAGCTCAATGGTTGTAGCTCTGGCGCGTACAGCTATCTGCGATACTTCCACGATATTTTTTTGAAGAACTGTACGTACATTATCAAGCTGGATACTAATCGCGTCTACCATATCGCCTGTCTGATCACTGTTCTCATCGGCATCGGCCGCCAAATTTTTTATATCCGTAGAGACTACGGCAAAGCCCCTGCCGAATTCTCCTGCCCGTGCCGCCTCAACGGCTCCGGTCACTGAGAGCATATTGGTCTGCAGGGCCAGCTTCGCTATGATATCCACAATCTTGGTGGTGCGTTTTGCCAGCTCTTCAAGCTCATCAATAGCCGTAAGATATTGTTTCGTTGTCTTTACCGCGCCATCAAGACCATCTGCCACGGCCTCAACCTCGCTGAGATTCTCTTTAAGTAAACGCGCCATCTCTTCTCCCTTATCAAGCGCTTCTTTAGCCCGACTATTGGTATCATCAGCGGCCTTTTCTATGCGTGCCATATTCGCAGTAGCCTCTTCAACGGCCGCGGCCTGCTGCTCGGCGCCACGATTTATCTCCTCAATAGCCCGTGTGATTTCATCAGCTGAGCGGCTGATCTCTTCAATGTTTGACGATAATTCTTCAGCCGATGCGGCAACCTCTTCGGCGCTCTTGTTCATGTCCGTGCTGTTTTTAAGCTCATCTGCCATCTCGTCAAGGGTTGATGCCGCCTGCTCTGCTCCGGCCAGGGCCTGACCCTGCTGCTGTAATGTCTTTAGGGCCTCTTCACAGGCCGCTGATTGCTCTTCCGAGGCTGCGGCAATGGTCTCGCCGGCCTTCTGTGACTCAATCATTACATCTACGAGGCTTGTTGCCATACCATTTAGGTCAACGGCAAAGCCGTTGACGTCATTAGAGGCCTCGATGATGGTCTCAAGTTGGCGCATAACGCCCTCACTCTTTTCTTTTTCCTCTATTGCCACATCAGCCGCGCCCTTAACACCCTCTGCGACTTCCTTCGCGCTGCCCTGAAAGCGTTCTACTAATTCCTGTATGGCGCTGGCGTTTTTTTCCGCTTCTTCTGCAAGTGTACGTACGGAATCGGCCACTACGGCGTGAAGTGGTAGAGTATTAGTGGACACTTTCAAGAGGGTGAATTATTCTTGATTTA
>CAZEBZ010000039.1:0-17632 GCA_964510775.1 uncultured Thermodesulfobacteriota bacterium | reverse complement strand
GGAGTGTCGTGAAGGTCTTTTCAGGTTCAATCAGGATCTCAACAAGCCGGCTGCGAGAGGATATTAATATTACGGAGCGTGTAGTCGAGATAGTAAAGGAGAGCGGTATCTATGAGGGCATGGCCCTTGTGTCTTTGCCTCATACTACGGCGAGCGTTTATATCAACTACGGCGAGCGCGGCCTTGAGGCCGACCTTGACTATGTACTGCGTGAGATGGTGCCCTCTGATGACTCATATAAACACTCAAGAGGCGAGCGCGGCAGTAATGCTCCGGCGCATATAAAGTCACTGCTTCTCGGGCGCAGCATTACCGTGCCTGTTACAAGGGGCGTATGCGCCCTTGGTCAGTGGCAGACTATATATTTTTCAGAGTTTGGCGGCCCAAGACCGAGGCTTATATCCATAAAGGTTATGGGTCTTACAGGGGTCTAAAGTTATGAGGGTTGTAGCCGGGGCGCTGAGAGGGCGTCGTCTAAAGGGTTTTAAGGGCCGTGAGATAAGGCCGACCTCTGATAAAGTCAAGGAGGCGGTATTTAGTATTCTCACCTCGCGTGGTTTTTTTACAGATGCCCCCCGTGTCCTTGATTTGTACGCGGGAACGGGCGCCCTCGGCATAGAGGCCCTTAGCCGCGGCGCCGTAGAGGCCGTCTTTGTGGATTCAAATTCGCAGTCAGCGGCTCTTGTTAGAAAAAATATATCAGACCTCGGCCTTGAAGAGCGAAGTCTTGTAGTAGTAGAAAAGGCCTCTCGCGCATTAAGGGGTTTAAGCAAAAAAGACATCCTCTTTGATATTATATTCATGGATCCGCCCTATGGTGCGGGGCTTATTGAGTCTACCCTCGAAGCCTCCCTATTAGTGCTTGACGCAGGGGGCTTAGTTGTAGTCGAGGGGCCAAAGGCCCTTGATTTGGATCTGGGAGAGATGGGGCTTCACGTGCTTGATAAGAGAATATACGGCGATACAAGGGTCTCCTTTATAGGCAGGGTATAATTGTAGACTTTGTTTCTTTTTTGAGGCTCTATCTGTGAGGTGTAAGGATAAAAAATGAAGGGTAATATAGCTATATACCCCGGCACCTTTGACCCTGTGACGCTTGGGCACCTGGATATGATAAAACGGGGTTTAAGACTCTTTGACGGTCTTATCGTGGCTGTAGCGGCAAACCCCTCGAAGGATACTCTATTTGGTGTAGATGAGCGCCTTGAACTGCTTCGCGGCGAGACAGCGGGGCTAAGGGGTGTTATGGTAGAGGCCTTTGATAACTTACTTGTGGATTATGCGCAGGAGCGCGGCGTTCGCACCGTGCTTCGCGGGCTAAGGGTGATATCGGACTTTGAGTACGAGTTTCAGATGGCCCTTACAAACAGAAAACTCGCCGATCATATAGAGACGGTATTTATGATGACATCTGAGAACTACGCCTCTATAAGTTCGAGGTTTATTAAAGAGATAGCGAGGCTTGGCGGTGATGTGTCTCAATTTGTCACCTCGGCGGTAGAGGTGAGGTTAAAGGAAAAGTTCGGTCTATGAAGATAAAAATATCAGATAGAATAGCAGGGCTTGAAGAATCCGTTACCCTTGCCATTACGGCGAAGGCAAAGGCCATGAAGGCCGCGGGGCAGGATGTAATAGGTTTTGGCGCGGGGGAGCCTGATTTTGATACCCCCGCCAATATCTGCGCCGCAGCCGTGAGGGCCATCGGCGAGGGGCGTACAAGATATACGCCTGTCGGCGGCATAGCGGAGCTTAAAGCCGCGATAATTGAGAAGTTCAGAGCTGACAACGCACTTGCTTATACCCCCGGGGAGGTAATTGTCTCCTGCGGGGCAAAGCACTCACTCTATAATCTCTTTCAGGCGGTGCTGAACCCCGGCGACGAGGTAATTATTCCCGCGCCCTACTGGGTCTCTTATCCTGCCGTAGTCTCTCTTACAGGAGGTCTTCCAGTTATCCTTCGAACGAGCTCTGAGAGGGGTTTTAAGATTGACGCCCATGATCTTCGCTCTCTTGTTACGAATAGGACAAAGGCCATTATCATCAACAGCCCCTCTAACCCCGCGGGTACATTATATAATGAGGCGGAACTCGCGGCTATTGCCGAGGTGGCGATTGAAAAAGATCTGCTTATAGTCTCAGATGAGATATATGAGAAACTTAGCTATAACGGGCGCAGCGCCCCTTCCATTGCCTCGACCTCTGAAGAGGTAAAGGCACGCACCGTTGTTGTTAACGGCGTATCAAAGGCCTATGCCATGACAGGCTGGCGTATAGGTTATGCCGCGGGCCCTGGGGAGGTCATAAAGGCTATGAGTAAACTGCAGAGCCAGTCTACCTCGAACCCCGCTTCAATTAGTCAGTTCGCGGCAGTAGAGGCCCTTAACGGGCCCCAAGACGCCGTGACCCTTATGACGGCGGAGTTTACCAGAAGAAGAGATGCTATTGTAACGGGCCTGAGGGCTATACCGGGGCTTACATGCGTGGAGCCTGAGGGGGCTTTTTATGTCTTTGCTGATTTCTCGGCATTTTACGGCAGAAGCCCTGGAGATGGTGCGATAAACAATTCCCTTGCTATGGCGGATTATCTCCTTGAGGGCGTAGGCGTGGCCCTTGTGCCGGGCTCGGCCTTTGGCGAGGACGGCTTTTTGAGGCTTTCTTTCGCTACTTCCATGGATAATATCACCGAGGGGCTTAAGCGTATAGACGCGGCACTGGGTAAGTTATCTTAAGATAAGAGGAGTTTTGCAGAGGCAGCGTAATTGCTCGGCTCTTGTGCCTTGCCGCCCCCTCAGTCTCCTTGCAGACTACTGCGCCTCACTAAAAATATCTGCCTCAAAGACGGAGATGCTTACTCCTTTATTCCAGCAGCTCGGCTCAAGGCCTGCCTTCATGCAGGTGTGCTCAAGGAAGGTCTCGCGGTCAAAGTTGTTCTCAACAGCAACTTGGGGCAGCAGCACCCCTCTGGAGTAGCCGTCCTGGATGTATAATCCGTGGCGGCCCACCTCGATTTCATTTACATCGCTAATCTCCCTTAATGGGCTAAGTACGGATATCTCGATATGTATTGAGGGCAGCTCGTCTATGCCAAGAGGGGTAAAACGCGGGTCGCTGAAGGCGGCGGCTCGGGCCATCTCGGAGATGTTCTTGTAAAGTGGGGTTTTGCTGATGAAGTTGCCTATGCAGCCCCGTAACTCGCCCTTTTTATGAAGTGTTACAAAGAGGCCGCGGCGGGCATTGAGGGCACTGCTCTTTGGCGGCGGGGCACTCTCTTTTACTCCACTAAGTTTGGTCTTTATGGCGGCTCTGGCGATACGGAGCGCCTGCTCTTTGTCTTCTTTTGAGAGGGACATGGTTATTAAAAATCCTTTGAGTTTTTTGTGACTCTATATTATCATAAAATATTACATCAAAATAGTCTTTAAAGAGGAGCGGCTCGTGAGAGAGGGTATAGATGAACTTATTAGTGAAATAAAGGCCCTTCTTAAGGAGAAGAAGGCCATAATGCTCGCCCATAACTATCAGAGGGACGAGATACAGGCTATGGCCGACCTTACAGGAGATTCCCTTGCGTTAAGTCAGGCCGCGGCAGACTCTGAGGCCGAGATAATAGTCTTTTGCGGCGTGCATTTTATGGCTGAGAGCGCCGCCATACTTGCGCCTGAAAAAAAAATCATTCTTCCGCGGTACGACGCGGGCTGTCCAATGGCCGATATGATAACGGCGGAGCAGTTAATAGAAGAGAAGAAAAAAAGGCCCGGCGTGCCTGTTGTGGCCTATGTGAATACAAGCGCCGAGGTAAAGGCCGAGAGTTATATCTGCTGCACCTCGGCCAACGCCGCACATGTCGTGGATTCTCTTGATGCCGAGTCCGTGTACATGATACCTGACAGAAACCTCAGCGAGTACGTATCGCGTCATACGAAGAAAAAGATGGAGTGGTGGGATGGCTACTGCCCTACGCACGAGAGGCTTACGCTCGCTCATGTGCTTAAGGCGCGAGAGGAGAACCCCGGAAGCGTCTTTGTCTGCCACCCTGAGAACAGACCTGATGTTATTGATAACGCAGATTACGTCTGCTCAACGTCCGGTATGTACAAGTTCGCCGCTGAGTCAGAGGCAAAGACGATTATAGTAGGTACGGAGCTTGGCATACTGTATCGACTTAGGAAAGAAAACCCCGAAAAAAAATTCATTATTCCCTCAGAGGGGCTAATATGCCCCAATATGAAGCTTACCAACCTTGAGGACGTACTTGAGAGCCTGAGGGATGAAAAAAACATCGTAACTGTAGGCGAAGATGTAAGGGTGCGGGCAAGAGAGGCCCTTGAACGAATGCTCGCCGTGCCGCGCGATTACTGATTTTTTATCGCAGAAAAGGAGGCATGTAAAATGGCCAAGACAACTATCACCTATTGGAATCCGCTCTGTACCGAGAATAAAGGTCAGTGGCAGTCCATTAAGGGTCTTGAAGGAATGGCTGAAGAACTTACGCTGAGTTTTGATGAGAAAACAGGCGAGTATACTCGTCTGACGCGGTTTTGCCCCGGGGCGGACACAACTGCCTTTGGCGGCAAAAGCCATACTTATCCCGAAGAAGTTTTTATTGTGAGCGGACGTCTCTATGATAAGGCCTTTGATATGTGGCTTGAGACCGGTCATTATGCGAGCCGCCCGCCCGGCGAGGTTCACGGCCCATTTAAGACAGAGCAGGGCTGTATTGTTCTTGAGGTCTCTTTTCCAAATAAGAGTGATGAGTAGTGAGGGCAGGTCTCAAAGTGGAGCATGAGAGTGTTTTTCCAAAATCTTGCCTCTGTGACTGCTATCTGTTATATTATTAAATTAACATGTAAGTCCGTTCTTAAGTGAGCTTACCTTTTTAAGTTATTGTTGCATCTCCTGTCTCGTGAGGGTCTTATGCTCGGCGCGCCTTTTCATGGGTGTATTGTGCTATTTCGCCTCGGCATTTTACGTAGTAAGTGAGGTTCATTAGAGTTGGAAACTTCCAGTAAAGAGAAGGCGGAAAGGATAAAAAGACTCGCAGGCCACATGGCCGTTATCTCTTCATCTGCTAAATCCATGCTCGTGCTCTCGGCCCTCGTGGGTGTCGGTGCGGGGTTTGCCGCCGTGCTCTTTCGCTGGATGCTCGATTTTTTTCATGAGTTCTTTTTTATAACCCTTCACGGTTGGCTCTCTTTTCTTGGGCCCTTTTCCATCATTCTTATCCCCGCCATAGGCGCAGTGCTTTTTGGCCCTATTATCTACTTCTTTGCCCGTGAGGCAAAGGGTCACGGAGTGCCAGAGGTTATGCTCGCTTGTGAGCGTAACGGCGGCAGGATAAGGCCCAGAGTAGCACTTATTAAATCTCTTGCCTCCTCGCTCTGTATAGGCTCTGGCGGCTCGGCGGGTAGAGAAGGGCCTGTGGTGCAGTTAGGCTCTGCACTTGGCTCGACTTTTGGGCAGGTGCTACGCCTGAACGACGAGAAGACGAAAAACCTCGTGGCCTGCGGCGCCGCCGCAGGTATCGCCGCCACATTCAACGCCCCTATCGGCGGGCTCTTCTTTGCCCTTGAGGTAATCCTCAGGGACTTTTCAACTCGCCGCCTCGGTAATGTCGTCATAGCCTCGGTGACGGCAAGTGTTGTGGCAAAGATACTTCTTGGCAATGAACACTTTATCGCAACCCCGCCCTACTCCATAAACAGCCCTGTGGAGCTTCTTTTTTATATAGGCCTCGGCCTTGTTATCGCTCCTCTTGCCGTCTTCTTTGTAAAGTCTTTATACAAGTTTGAGGATGTATTTGAGGCTCTGAAGACACATGAGCTCGTAAAACCCATTATTGGCGCCCTCTTTCTTGGCGCAATAGGCCTATTCTTTCCCCAGGTCTTCGGCGTTGGTTACGAGAATATTGAGGGCGCTGTTAACGCAACAACGCTCCTTCATTTACTCCTTATCCTTATTCCCCTTAAGATGCTCGCCGTATGTTTTACCCTCGGCAGCGGCGGTTCAGGAGGCGTATTTGCGCCATCTCTCGTCATGGGCTCCCTTGTTGGCGGGGCCTTTGGAATGATACTCTCATTTATCTTTCCGGGCCTCGGCATAGAGCCCGGGGCATATGCCCTTGTAGGTATGGCCGCATTCTTCGCGGCCTCGGCTCACGCGCCTATGGCGGCCTTTCTCATCATGTTCGAGCTTACAGGGGACTACCTCATCATACTTCCCCTTATGCTTGCCGTTACCATTACAACGGCTTTTTCCGAGAAACTGCACAGAGAGTCCATATATACTCTGAAGCTCATCAGGCGCGGTATTAATATTAAGAAAGAACGGGTCCGCGATATTATGGAGAGCATAAAGGTGGGGGAGATTTTAGGTAAGTTGGGCGCTTCTGTTCTGCCATCGGCGCCTATTGATGAGATTATCCGCCTTGTAGAGAAAGAGAACCGCGCAAGTCTTACTGTAGTGGATAGTGAAGGAGTTTATCACGGCCTCATAACCATTGATGTGATTATAATGCTACTTAGAAACAGTGAGGCCCTGCAGTATGTTGTTGTGGCAGAGGATATAGCCAAGAATGTGCCCTGTATTGAGGAGTCGGCCTCTCTTAAGGAGGCCATGAAGAGCCTCGTTGAGAGCGAAATGGATGTCCTTCCCGTTGTAAGGGTTGTTGACGAGGGTACAAAGCTAACAGGCACCATATCCAAGCACGACCTCCTTAGCGCCTACAGGCGAGAGGTCTCTGTAAGAAAGGGGTAGAGCTGTCTTGCCCCCTACCGTCACTCCGGCATAACGTCAATGCCCTGGTCTTAGAAGAGAAGACAAATCACAACAGCTTCCCCTTTCTTTGTTTGCGTTGCTTATAAAAAAAATCTGCCCTTGACAAAGCATTTTATTTTTAATATCATGCCCTCCTAACTGTTATATTTTTTATGATTTAAGGCCTTGTCGTTACAGCCCTTCTTAAAAGTCCGTTGAATTCCGCGGGAAAAAAGACGGGGAAGATTGTCCGGGGATGATTTGCCGGGATTTTTTGTGTGGCGAGGTTTTTTTAGTTACTTGAGGCAAGGGTAAGTATAGATTCCTATAGTTTAACTCTTTTTTTAAGAAGCTACTTACATGATTGCGAAAAAACTACTCATAGCGGCAATTGTATTTTGCATAGCCTTTGCTGTAGGCTATGGCATTGATGCCGCTCTACGTACAGACATTTCTCCTGTTCAGCCTATAAATTTCAGCCATAAGATACACGCAGGCACAAATGAGATAAAGTGCCAGTTCTGTCATATCTACGTCGAAAGATCGCGCGTCTCCGGTGTGCCAAATGTGAAGAGATGCATGGGATGCCACAAGATTATCAAGACAGAGAGCCCGGAGATTAAAAAACTCGCTAACTACTGGGAGACTAAAGAACCGATACCGTGGACAAAGATACATAACCTCCCTGATTATGTTTATTTCCCACATAAGAGACATATAAAGGCTGGTCGTCAATGCAGTGATTGCCACGGTGATATCGCCTCGATGAGCCGTGTAAGGCGTGTCTCATCTCTGAAGATGGGGTGGTGCCTGAAATGCCATAAGAAGTATAAGGTCAAAAACGGTCAGGCCTGCTGGACCTGTCACATATAAAGGGGCCTGATAAGGGGCCGTGGGGTGAGTGAGTTGGGGGCCGTTAGGTGTGTGAGTAGGGGCCGTTAGGTGAGTGAGTTAGGGCCGTGGGGTGTAAAGGGGGATTAAGGGGACTTAATGATGGAAGGGCGATTTGTGGTGGGGGCGGGTAGTTTGGTCTGAGTTTGCAGGGTTTTTAATAGCTCTTCATGTAGTTTATATAAAGTCGTTATTACTGGATTGAAAAAGATGAGACGTAGAGACTTTCTAAAATATATTGGACTTGGCGGCGCCGGAGTAGTCCTTGGCGGAGTCTTTGGTAAGATTTCAAGGCCCCCCGGGGCAAAGCTTATCCCTTATCTTATCCCGCCTGATGATATTATTCCCGGTGTTGGGGCATGGTACTCCAGCCTCTGTACACAGTGCCCGGCAGGCTGCGGCACGGTAGTCAAGGTCATGGAGGGCAGGGCCAAGAAGGTAGAGGGCAACCCGCTGCACCCTGTTAGCAAGGGAAAACTCTGTGCCAGAGGGCAGGCCGGTCTTCAGGCCCTTTATAACCCCGACAGGATAAAGGCGCCTCTGAAGAGAAAAGGCCCCCGCGGCAGTGGTAAGCCCTCTGATTTTGAGGAGATTTCATGGAGTAGCGCCATAAGGCTTCTCTCTGATAATCTCAAGGAGCTGCGCGACAACGGCGAGGCCGAGAAGGTTTATCTTCTTACAAATACAGTACGCGGCCACCTTGATAAGCTCTTTGGCGGCTTCATGGAGACTCTTGGCTCCTCTAATTACAGCCAATACGAGCTCTATGATTACAGAAATCTCCGCTATGCGAATAAGGCGTCTTTTGGTATAGACGCCATACCTCATTACGATATTGCTAACGCCGCCTATGTACTCTCTTTTGGCGCTGACTTTACGAGCACATGGATCTCGCCGGTGAGCTTTGGCCGCGCCTACGGTGAGATGCGCCAGGGAAGCGGCCCAAGGGGCAGGCTTGTTCATGTCGAGCCACGCATGTCTCTTACCGCTGCCAACGCAGATGAGTGGGTTCCCGTAAGGCCTGGAACTGAGGGCATTTTCGCTCTTTCTATAGCAAGCGCGATTATCGAGGCGGGGCTTTATACCGCAGGTGACGCAGGCAGGTGGCGCTCGGCTTTGGCCGGCTTTACCCCTGAAGAGACGGCAAAGACTACGGATGTAGAGGCAGCAAGGACAATCAAGATAGCGCGGGACTTTGCCGCGGCATCAAATGGCCTTGCCATAGGGGGCGAGGTACTTGCAGGTTATAATAACGGCGTAGACAATATACTCGCCGTTAATGTCTTAAATCATATTGGCGGCAAGCTCGGTGCCAAGGGCGGAATCAGGCCCAACCCCGAAGACCTCTTTTTTGTTAACGGCAGGCAGGCGGAAGTCTCTGATAAAGGTATAGCCTCCCTTGCAAAGGCCGCCTCTTCTTCAGAGATTAAGGCCCTGATACTGCATAATACCAATCCTCTCTTTACGACATCGCCGGAACTTGGTCTTGCCGATGCGCTGAAAAAAATACCATTTATCTGTGCCATGAGTTCTTTTATGGATGAGACCTCGGCTATGGCCGACCTTATACTGCCCCTTAACACCTCATTTGAGGACTGGGGTGATGATTTTGCAAATCCAGGTCTTGGCGCCCCTGTAGCCACACTCATGCAGCCCGTAGTTAGCCCTGTCTACAAGACAAAGGGCGCAGGCGATATTTTCATAGAGGTTGCAAAGGCTATGGGCGGAAAACTCGCCGAGGGCCTTGACGTAGAGGATTATCACGCTTATCTTCGCGCCTCATGGAAGAAAGTTTATAAGAATAATAAAGAAATCTCGCGCGGCTCTCTTACCTTTGAGAGGTTCTGGAACAAACTCCTGCAAAAGGGCGGTTGGTGGCCCGAGGGTGAGCCTAAGGCCGTTAAGTCTCTCTCTGTCTCACCGCAGAAGGTGAGGGCGGGTCTCTCCGGTAAGCCTGCAAAGTTTGCCGGCGCAAAGGCGGATTACCCACTTTATTTACTCCTCTATCCTCAGGCAGGTCATCTTGACGGCAGGGGAGCAAATCTTCCCTGGCTCCAGGAGCTTCCTGACCCCATTACGACTGTGGTATGGGGCAGTTGGGTGGAGATAAACCCCGTGACAGTGAAAAAGCTTGGGCTGCAAGAGGGTGACAAGGTAAAGATAAGCTCTCCCTACGGGGAGTTGAAGGCCTTTGTATTCCCCTATGAGGGTATCAGGCCCGATACGGTAGCGTTGCCGATAGGGCAGGGACACAAGCTCTATGGCAGGTACGCAGAGGGCCGTGGCGTAAATCCCATTGAGATAATACCGGCTGTGGCCAATAAGGATTCCGGGGCACTGGCCCTTAACTGCACTCGTGTCAAGGTAGAGCGTTCCGGCGGCACAGGCCGCCTTGTTAAGATGGAGCCCACTGCGCAGGAGCACGGCAAGCCCACGCAGCACGGCAGGCCCATTGTGCAGACTATTACGAGCCGTGAGTTTAAGAGATTGAAAAAGGAGACTATATAAGTGTCCGGTGTGATAGATAAGATAAAGAACCGCCTCAAGGACTTTAGACGGCCCGGTTATTATGAGAAGTTCGATCATCACTTCGCCATAGTCATTGACGTGGACAAGTGCAACGGCTGCGAGGCCTGTGTTGTGGCCTGTTATGCTGAGAACAACCTGCCCGTTGTCGGCGAGCAGGGCTGCCATGACAACAGGGCCTTTAACTGGCTTCGCGTAGAGCGTTACATCGAGGGCGAGTATCCTGATGTAAAGGTGAGGTTCATACCTGTTATGTGCCAGCAGTGCGATGCCGCGCCATGCGAGATAGGCTGTCCCGTGTACGCGACCTATCACAATAAAGACGGTCTGAACGTACAGGTCTATAACCGCTGCGTCGGCACATTTACATGCGCAACATACTGTCCTTATGACGTAAGGCGTTTTAACTGGTACAGCTACACATGGGATAAACCCCTTGATGAGCAGCTAAACCCCGATGTCTCTGTACGCGAGATGGGGGTTATGGAAAAATGCACCTTCTGTATTCAGAGAATAAGGGGCGCAAAGGATAAGGCCAAGGACGAAAAAAGAGGGCTCAAGGACGGCGAGATTCAGCCCTCATGCGCCCAGTCCTGTCCTACGGGGGCCATTACCTTTGGAGACTTAATGGATCCGGAGAGCAAGGTATCAAAACTTGCAAGAGGCGAGCGCGGCTACAAGCTCTTTGAGCAGCTTGAGACTAAACCTTCTGTAATATACCTGAAAAGGGTAGTGGATTAATGGCTAATAACGACTCAGAGAGAGTTATCCCGTACAGCGAAGTTAACGACGACGTTATTCGCACTATGACGAAGACAAGCACGAGCTACTACGTGGCTCTTGTGGTGTGTTTTCTCCTTGCCGCAGGGTTATGGGGCGGTGCGTGGTGGTATCAGATTTACGTCGGGCAGGGAGTCTCTGGGCTGCAGACCCCGGCCTTTTGGGGAATATATATCGGTAACTTCATCTTCTGGATAGGCATTAGCCACTCGGGAACACTGCTCTCTGCTATACTATTTATTACCGAGACGCCGTGGCGAAGATCCATTTACCGAAGCGCCGAGGCCATGACCTTTTTCTCCGTTATGACGGCGGCTATCTTCATCTTCGTTCATATGGGCAGGCCCTGGAACTTCTACTGGACCATGCCATACCCGAACCAGAGGCTTCTCTGGGTGAATTTTCTCTCTCCTCTTATGTTTGACGTTCTGGCGATCAGCACATACGCCACGTCCTCTATGATATTTCTTTACTTCGGCTCAATACCAGATCTTGCCGCCGTAAGGGACAGAACAACGGGTTGGAGACACGAGCTCTACGGCTGGCTCTCTCTTGGCTGGAGGGGTACTGACGCCGAGTGGCACTGGCTTAATAAGGCCTACGGTTTCTTCGCCGTATTCATTATTCCCCTTGCCGTCTCCGTACACTCGATTGTCTCCTGGGACCTTGCCCTCTCTATGGTGCCTGCTCTGAATAAGACAATTTTTGCGCCTTACTTTGTCGTTGGGGCCATATACTCGGGCTCGGCGGCTATTGTCACGCTTATGATATTTGTTAGAAAGTTTCTTAAGGTTGAGAAGTACATCACCCTTGATCACCTCTCAAAACTCTGCATGCTCCTTCTGGTAATGTCCCTTATATGGAGCTATATCAACGTAGTAGAGGTCTTTACGGGCTGGTACGCAAATACTAATTATGAGAATGAGGCCATGATCTATCGTATGTTCAAGAGCCCCATTGCTATAATATACTGGCTGATGATAGCCACAAACACAGTGGCGCCTCTATTTCTCATGTTTAAAAGAATAAGAAGGTGCGTACCCATAATATTCTTTATCTCCATCGGTATAAATCTTGGTATGTGGATAGAGAGGTATCTTCTCGTAGTATCCACTCTGCCCAGAAAGTTCTTCCCCTTTATGTGGAACAGTTATCTGCCAAGTCTTGCTGAAATATCCATGACAATAGGCTCGTTCTTCTTCTTTGCAGTGTTATTCTTACTCTTTATAAAACTCTGGCCCAGTATCTCTATCTACGAGGTTAAGGAAGATATAGGTATTCCCAGGAAAAAGTCTCATAAAAAAGGAATGGAACATGAAGATGGCTCCCCTACTTGGTATATATAAGCAAGCCGATACCATGATGGAAGCGGCCGATAGGCTAAAGAGTACAGGCTACGATGTTACCCTGTTCTCGCCCGTGCCGCTGGGCCATGAGCCCGAGTACAAGACCTTGAGGCAGCGCCATAATTACGTCCGTTACTTTACCCTCTTTGGTGGTGTAGCTGGTTTCATCTTTGGTATCATGCTTACTCTCGGTACGGCCGTGCTTTATATTCTTCCAAGAGGCGGAAAACCGCTTTTTTCCATGACTCCCACGCTCCTTATCTCCTACGAGACGGCTATTCTCTTCGGCGTACTCTGGACCTTTATGGGGTTTCTTATTATCGCCAAGCTGCCTTATTTCGGCAAGGGAAGGCTTTACGACCCTATAACAAATGTAGATGGTTTTGGTCTGCTTGTAGATGGAATAAGAGATGATATGTATGGAGTAGTAGAGGATATACTCGTTGAATTCGGTGCCGATGAGGTCAAGCCGCTTAAGCGCGGTATAGAAGAAGAGGCTGGATGAAAACCTTTAGAATAATTATATTAGGCGCGTTAATGGCCCTTATTATGCCGGCATTTGCATATGCCTGGCCCTGGTCCTGGGATATGTATCACCAGAAAAACCACAGGGCGCAGGAAGAGCCGGCTCCGGCGCAGCCGCAGGGCATAGTTACTACCGCTGGTAAACCCTTTTTCGCTACTGACAGAGTAGAGGCGGCGGCCATTAAGAACCCCTTTTCTCCTAATGCGGTCTCAATAAAAAGAGGGCGTAAGATGTACAGAACATATTGTCTGCCATGTCATGGAGCAACGGGCCACGGAGACGGACTCGTTGGTAAAAAATATATACCGCCGACGGATCTATCCACAGATTACGTTCAGAATAAGGCCGATGGCGATATTTACTTCACCATTACCAACGGCGGTCTCGCTATTATGCCTCCTTATGATGATTCAATACCGAAGATGGACAGATGGCACATAGTTAACTATATCAAGCACGCCCTAACCAAAGAAGACGGTAAAGAAAAATGATTAAATACGGTATAAGGTCCATGCTATTACCGGTCCTTCTTATAGTCCTTGCAAATGGTATCTTTACCTTTGCCTATATGGTCTCAACTAATGGCGGGAGCCAGACTCTCTGGGGGCTCTTTGCCGTTAATTACCTCTTGTTCCTCGGTCTTACTCAGACAGGCATTATCTTTTCCACGATAATGCGTGTCGCGAAATCCTCATGGGCAACATACTTTAACCGTCTTGGAGAGGTCCTTACACTCTCCTTTATCCCTGTTGCTGTTATCGGCTTCTTAATTCTTTTCTTTGGCGGAGCCGAGCATCTTTTTTACTGGATGCCTCACTCCGGCGCCGAGCATCTCTCTCATCATGAAGGAGGCCATGTCCTTAGTCCCTGGCTCAATAAAGACTTCTTCCTCTGGAGATACGTAGCCACTATGGTGCCCTTTTATTTTCTCAGCTTCCTTTATTTTCGCGGCAGCCGCGCCGAGCAGACTCACGGTGAGATACCCCGCTGCCTTACAGTAAAAATGAGCTTCTTAGGTGGTTTCATCATGTTCTTCTACGTCTGGGGCAATACCAACCTTGCCTGGGATTTTGCCATGATGAATATCCCTCACTGGGAGAGTACCATCTTCCCGGGTTACTACTGGGTAGGTAATCTGCTCGCGGGCCCTGCTTTTCTATTCATTCTTGCCAGAGTCTTTATCAGAAGAAGACCCGGTGAAGAGCTTAGTCTTGATTATATTGAGCCAATGGGCAAACTTCTCATGGGCTTCACCCTCACATGGATATACATGTACTGGTCACAGCACATAGTCATGTGGTACCCCGAACTTACACATAAATACGGAACACTTTACGATAGGATGAGCGGCCATTATCTGCTTATATTTGTTGCCATGATGCTGGCTTTGTTTATTCTGCCATTCTTTATGCTTGTATTTAGAAGAATTAAGCTGACGGTCTTTGGTCTTACCACTGTAGCCGTAATCTTATGCCTTGGACTCTGGCTGAATCGTTTTCTCCTGATTATACCTACTTATTCAGATGGCTCTGTCCCAACCTTTGGGACCTACGTTAACTTCTCTCTTGCGCTGGGCTTCTTAGCCGCGACGCTTCTCTCTGTTATGTGCTTTTTCAAGCTCTTTCCCACTGTATCCATTAGGGGGCGGCGCAGGAGCGCAGGACACTGAGGCTTTTTTGCCGACTTGGCCCGGTAAAAGCAACGTAGGCTGATAAAAAAAAGGCGGGCCGATAAGATATCCCTCGGAATTAAGATGCTCATTATGGACGGTTAGGTCCCAGGGTGAGGATTTGTAAAAAAACCCTTGCAAATAAGGTCAAAAGAGCTTAAAAAGTCTTGACACCTCAGAGGTGTTTTAGTAAGATTTAGCCTCACAAAACAATAACAACCATCTCAAAGACAGAGATGGTGCGGAAACCTTAAGGAGGTAATATCTGTTATGAAAAAGAGTTTATTAATATCATTGCCGGCACTGGCCCTTTTAACGCTTGTACTCGCCCCTGATGTCTGGGCCGAGGCGTCTGAGGGAGCCGGGCACGCCGCTGGCAACGGAAAAATATTGTTCTTTACCGGCGTAGGTATGGCCGCCGCCATAGGCATGGCGATAGCCTCCTTTGGTACAGGGCTTGGTCAGGGTAACGCCGTAAGAGGCGCTGTTGAGGGTATCGCGAGAAACCCCGGCGCATCAGGTAAGATTCTCTCGACACTCCTTATCGGTCTTGCCATGATAGAGTCTCTTGCTATCTATACTCTCGTTATCGCACTCATACTTCTCTTTGCTAACCCTTTTCTTGGCCTTATAGGCTAAGGGCTCTTGGACGAGTTCCGGGCGGATTAAGGGTGAGTTAGAGAGCGGATTTGGGGCGAGTTAGAGGGCGGAGTCGGGGCGAGTTAGAGAGCGGGTTTGGGGCGAGTTAGAGGGTAGGGTCTGAAAGGAAGATAGGCTCGTTGGCACACTAATGGGGAGTGTTATTAATTTAGGGTGAGTTAAGCAACCTGTACTTATTTATCTAAGCAGACCTTATTTTTTTACAGTTACATACACAAAAAATACAAAAGCTCTGCCTAATCTGGCAGAGCTTTTTTTTATCTAAAGTAAAGAGACTTTTTGCTGCTATTTTTTATGCAGCATCTCTTCTACCTCAGTCTTTCGTCCTCTATCAACGGCTATCTTCTCCCTGTACTCAAAGAAACCATCTTTTTTTATAAGCAGCTTGTATATGCCGGGCTTTAGGAGAAGCCTCATAGGGCTAAGGCCGTAGTATATGCCGTTAAGATATATTTTTGTCCTTGACGGCGTTGTTACAATACTAAGCGTGCCTGCAAGTGAACTCTTTTCCTTATAGTCTGCGTTCTCTTTGTTGTGACTACTCTTAACAGTACCTTGCCTAAGAGCTCTCACGCTTATGACCCGCTCCGTATCCTTTACGATCTTTTTAAATATAATCTCCAGAGACTTTGAGATATATTTCGCTATACTTTTACGAGAATCTCCTGATACGCCTGCGTATATGGAATCAGAGACTTTTACAACTTTGCTCCTGAGTATTTTTTTGTCCCTTGCTCTTATAACGAGAAGGCGAAGGGCTATATCAATATTATCTTTAGAGGCAATATCAAGACGGAATCTCAGCAGCGTCCCCTGTAGTATGTACTCTGCGTTTTCTGTGGCCGAGTCTCTCACATTAAATCCGCTGGCAATAAATTCTCTTATGAGACCCTCTCTTATAATGAAAGACGGGTCATCTGATAAGTGGAGCTTCTTGCCCCACATATTTAAGACAGTACTCTGAAGTGTTCCTATGTTCTTTACGTCTTTTATATCACTTCGTTTATCCTCAATGGGAGCAATATAGATGGCCGGTAATTGCTCACGAAGATGTACTCTGTCTTTATTAGAAGGCATGTAGGTATACTTAAGTGGTGCGCCGCAGCCTGTAAGGACTATCCCAAAAAGAAATATTAAGATGACGAAGGGCTGGTGTTGTTTTTGTCTCATGGCTAATTATCTTTGTGCCTT
Organism: uncultured Thermodesulfobacteriota bacterium; assembly: GCA_964510775.1. Taxonomy (GTDB): domain Bacteria; phylum Desulfobacterota; class GWC2-55-46; order GWC2-55-46; family JADFVP01; genus JAJRZX01. The sequence continues at coordinate 1,290 of CAZEBZ010000039.1, read as the reverse complement.
CATGATAAGATAGGGGAACACACCGCCCGGCCTGTTCCCCTTGTCTTAGTTGTATTATTTATCATTCATACTATTGTTCCATGGCTACTCTTTTAACCACGCGTCTAACCATCGTGAAGATGAGGTCTTTTTAGAAGGCGGCAAAGATCATGAATGTTGTAAGCTGGTCACCGTTAGCGAGTTCGTTATTTGCCGGAACATCAAAAAAGTCACCTGAATTTATACTATGGTTGACCTGCAGCTCGAAGTTCTGTGCCAGCAGGAAGGTTGCTCCTACTGTAACTGCCGATTGCTGACTTGGCCCTATGGCGCCTGTGTTACCGGAGCGGTATCCCGCGGCAATTGTAACTCTGCCCGGTAGTACGCCAAGTTCAGCAAGGATTGACCAGGCTCTTTTATCTCCATTGTTACTGTTGAATATATTAACGGGTTCTCCTGTTGTTGAGCTTTGAGCCTCGGCATAGTTAAGATACAATCCCGCGGGGAGGTTTAGTATGGAGCCCTGCGCTTGTGCGTCTAATGCCCAGGCTTCGGCAGATTCTCTCATGCCGTTGCCGAGTTTTGTCGTGCCGAGGAAGAGCTGTCCGCCTGCGGCAAGATCCCAGCCCGCTATTGTATGGGTACCAGCAAGGCGTAGATAATGAAGAAATGGCCCTGAATCAGATGTGCCTGATTCAGGTTGCCACGGGGTGTAGCTGAAGTACCCTGTATTATGATAGGCAACAAAGGCTACGCCTTGAGCGGCATGTCTAAGTCCTACGAATTGAATCGCCGAAATCTGTGTTTTATGTTCCAGTACGCGTATATTAGCTACGGCTCCGGTGTTAAGGAGTTCAAATGCAAACTGCGGACCAAGGGCGTCAGTAGTAAAGGGAATAAGTTCCACATGTGCGCTCTTTACGTCCATGCCGATGGGGGCCTTGAAGTTGGCGAACATGGAACTTCCCGAGTCCGCCATCTGTCCTTCAAGAAGAAAGCCTATATGCTCGCCTATTCTTCCTGCGAGAAAGAGGGCAGCCTCGTCTGGAAATTGCAGCTCGCCCTTATTGGTACCTGAGTTATCGGTGTCACCGTTTGTCTTCTGAAAGCGTACCTTTGTAACCACCGAGGCGTTGAGGATGGAGGGTAGTGAGAGAAGATCGCCCTCTACAAGGCTCTGGCCCCCTACCATGGTGAAGCCGTTTGCCTTGAAGGCTCTTCCAAATGCGTTAAGAGATGGGTAGTGCTGGTAGTGACAGGTGTTGCAGGCCATACCCGTCTGTCTCGCGAAAGAGGGGATAGCCCATGATA
>CAZEBZ010000038.1:0-17703 GCA_964510775.1 uncultured Thermodesulfobacteriota bacterium | reverse complement strand
AGGGAGTTCTTTATGGCAGCCTCAAGGTCTGTGGAAAAGACCAGCCTGCCTGCACGTACATTCTTGTCGACTATCTCCTGCAGTCCGGGCTCGTATATAGGGAGCCTGCCGGCATTAAGCGTATCAATCTTATCAACGTCCTTGTCTACACAGGTAACGTGAACACCAAAATCAGCAAAACACGTCCCTGTGACAAGGCCCACATAACCAGTTCCGATTACACAAATATTCACCTTTAAGACGCCTCCTCCAAATAATATTCTTCGCCGCCGCTCTTAACCAGGGGTAAGCGCGGCGTTCTCGTTAAAAAAATCCTCTTAATAGGCATTATGATGCATAAAGCCCTTCCAGAGAGTAAGCCAAACTATCTTTATATCAAAGAGTACTGACCAGTGTTCTATATAATATATATCACAGTCAAGCCTCTTGCTTATATCAGTATCACCTCTCCAGCCATTCACCTGAGCCCAGCCTGTCATGCCGGCCTTCACCTTGTGACGCAGCATATAGAGAGGGATATTTTTACGAAACTCACGTATAAAAACAGGCCTCTCAGGGCGAGGGCCAACAATGCTCATATCCCCCTTTAAGACATTTAAAAACTGAGGCAGTTCATCAAGGCTCGTCTTTCTAAGAAAACTTCCAAGGGGCGTACACCTCGCATCGTCCTTACTGGCCCAGACCGGCCCGCTGCTGCCCTCGGCGCCTATTCTCATAGAACGGAACTTTAACATGGAAAAGGTGGCTCCGTCCATACCCATCCTCTCTTGAACATAAAATACAGGGCCAACAGAGGTAATCTTAACCATCAGCGCTATTAATAGCATTAATGGCGAGGTAATAATAATAAAAAAAGATGCAAGTATAATATCAAAGCACCTCTTAAGTATCATGTTCCAACCAAATAAGGGGCTGCTTCGAAGATTCACTATGGGCAGGCCGTCAAACTCCTCAATGCCTCCGCAGAGCGTTATAAACTCGTATATATCAGGGATAAACATAATATCAACAGTCTCATCACCTACATGCTTTAGTGTCTTAACAACCTTCTCATGCTCTTTCCATGATAGAGCGATAAAGACCTTGTCTATGGCGCTCTCTCTTATTACTCTCTTTATATCGGCATAAAACCCGGCTACAGGCACACCGTCTATTACCTTATTCTCGTCATCCTGTTTTGTACATATTAGCCCCTTAACATTAATACCTATCTCCGGGTGGTCTTTGAATCTCTGCAGGAGTTCTCTTGCAGAATCGCCGCAGCCCACTATGAGCGCGTGTCTTAAGTTGTAGCCTTTTTTCCTTAAATACCTGAATATGCCACGTATTACTGCCCTCTCACATGATAGTGCCACTATGTTCATAGAGGTAAACAGGAGAAGCACCAGACGGGAAAAATCGTGTTTTTTCAGGAAAAAAGTAAGGGCTATAAGAAAAATAGCCGAGGTTATGCAGGCCTTTGAGATGGTAAATATCTCCTCCATAGGCGTACCGAGCCTCTTGGGCGTGTAGAGACCAAAGCCCCTGAAGGTAAGGGCGCAGATAAAGGTAATAGGCAGCAGCATCATAAGATACCAGCGAATTGACGGCACCCCTAAATCAACGGAGAAGATACCGGAATTAAAGCGGATATAATAAGCGAGTACCCATGAAGTGAGTATAATGAGAATATCTGTTAAAAAGAAGATATTCTCGAAGATTTGGGCGTGTTTTTTGAGCATTTTCCCCTTCTGTCTCTTAGTCTTTCGTACTCTTCCATTACTGTTTTTTTCAAGGTATCCTTAAAAAGAGGCAGTGAGAACCTCTCTGCCTGCCTTCTTGCGTTAATGGGTTTAAATTCCTTCTCGTAGAGTTCAAAATCCTTGATGGCTTTTTCAAGGGCAAGAGTACTCTGCTCATAAAAGAAAAGTCCCGTTGACCCCTGATTTTTTAGAGAAAGCCCGCTTTTTTTAAATAGCGGTATAATGGTCTCAAGGGCTCCGCCGCAGGCAAAGGCGATAACAGGCCTGCCGCAGGCCATTGCCTCAAGAGGTGTGATGCCAAAATCCTCTACACCTGGAAAGATAAGGGCACGGCAGCGGCGATATAATGAGCTTAGCTCGCTATCAGGGACAGCGCCTCGAAACTCCACAGAAGGGCCGGCCATTGCGCGAAGTCTCTTTTCTTCCTGGCCGCCTCCAACAATCACAAGTCTTCGGCCAAGATTATTAAAGGCTTTTATAGCAATTTCAAGTCTCTTGTAGGGAGCAAATGCCGAGACAATAAGATAGTAATCCTCAGGCTCGGCCTCCCCAATAGAGAAGCGCTCGCAGTCTACGGGAGGGTAAATAACAGCCGCCTCCCTATGGTAGTATTTTTCCACTCTTGCGGCTACATAATCAGAAACGGCAATATAACTGTCAACTCTGCTCTGCGAGGAAGTATCCCAGCCGCGAAGATAATGAGCAGCAAGTGAGTAGACGGCGAGCCTCGCCCGCGAGTATCCCCTGTTAGCGAAGTAATCATTAAACCTGTCCCAGACGTATCTCATAGGTGTAAAGATATAGGAGATATGAACGGCTTTTGGCGCAGTTATCACGCCCTTGGCCACGCAGTGACTAAGAGATATAACGAGATCGTATCCCGAAAGATCAAAGCGTTCTACAGCAAGGGGAAAAAGGGGAAGATAAAAACGGTAGTGCTTAGCGCTGAAGGGGAGCCGCTGAATAAAGGAAGTTGTAATATCACGAGACTCTATTAACTTGCTGACACTGCCGCGATTATGAAGAAGGGTAAAGATACTTGCCTCGGGAAAGACCTCGCAAAAAGCCTCTAATACCCGTTCACCGCCGCGCATCCCAGTAAGCCAATCATGTATAAGCGCTACCTTCAAAATTAATTGACCTCAGAATAGCCGCCAATGGCCTCTTCATGCGCCGGATAAGTTTACGCTGTGTAATAAGGCGGCGTTAAGTTCGGAGCAACAAATCCATGAGGCCTATCTGTTTATATCTTATAGCTTTTTCCAGGAGTTGGGTCAACTGCTTTATTCGTCAACGATTACCTCCTGATATATGCACAATGCGCAAAAGGTATCGAGAGTTAAAATCATCTATAAAGATTTCAGGGAGGGGGGGTAAGGTTACTATGAAGGAATGGATGAATGGGGTGCGCTAACCTTTAATCATACTTCGCCTATTCTTTAGCTTAGTAACGTGGCTTTTTTGTGCTATCAGAGTACAGCCCTACTGCTACTTTTTATATTAAAGAAGCGCAGAGCAGTTAACAGAGTGTAAATATCCGGGCTTTAAGAATATCTAAAACTCTTCAACAATCAGAGGCTCTCCTGATAGTCTTATAAGGATCTCACCATTACTAATATTTTTCATCTTTGTCTTGAGGCTTACAGAAGCCGTCACCCTAACTTTATTTGATATTGTAGGGATAGACGCCTGCCCCCCCTTATCTGACCACAAGACATAACTAACTGTCATCCCCTTCATTACCTTAAAAGCATAAATTCCCTTACCTATATCAAGCTTTACAATGGAATCAAAACCATCAAGCTTTGAATTTAAGAGCTTATAGGTGTAATAGGCCTGTTTTTTTCTGCCAAAGGCATCAATAAGACTTAGTCTTATGTATTTTTCAGGCCATCCCGTTGTTACATTGAGTGAACTCCAGAAGACCTTCTCAATACCTGAATAGAGTGAGAGGACATATCTTTTCACTACTTCTCGGGCATGTATATTCTCGGAATACCCATAAAAAGGACCGCCATTCTCCAGACTCCAGACTGGTTTCAGATAGCCAAAACCTGTCATGGCAACTCTTAGCATATCCATAACAGGAGCAATACTATAGGCGTCTCTTGAGTAAAGGTGCACATCTAAAACATCAAAAGAATTCTTCCCATAAGAGAGGAGTAATTGCTCCTTCTTATATGCGCTCCAATACTCTTTGCTTGCAAGCAATGCACTCCGGCTGACTTTCTGCGATCCACCGGCCCCATTACCTTTCTCAAAATATCCGCGAGGGTCAAAACCCTCACCAACGGCAAAAGCCATGCTGCCGGTAATGGCCCCGGAAATAACCACGGCGGAAGGGTCGGCTCTCTTAATCTCCTTGTAAGTAATATCAAGAAATCTGATATAATTAGATGCCTTATCCTTCCACTGCCACATCCATTCGCCTTCTATCTGCCAGTATTTAACAGGGTATATAAGACCGGGCATATCATCTACGCCATCACCATCGTACCTCTCGACAACGGTCTGAATAAATCTCTTCCAGGCCCTTATATCCGAGGGAAAACCGCTCTTGGCAGAGTATAGATTGCCTAGTTTATAGCCTTTTTGGGCTTTTTTATTACCTCCCCATCTGTTTATATCTCGTATAGTAGCTACTATCAGTTGAATATTCGCACTCTGTGTCTTCCTGATAGAATTGTCTATTTGAGTAAAATCATAGTTCCCTTTTTTAGACTCAATTTTATCCCATATAAGTGAGGCGAACCTTACCTGACTTACACCTAAGTCAGAAAGAGAGTTGAAGTCGCTGTATGTACCATGAAGACCAAAAGGATAATGTCCTGCTATCGAAGACGAGACGGAAGAGAATAGAAGTAATATAATGATCGTAAGGATTTTCATAAGGAATCTCCTATAACTGATTCATCATTGTTTTAATCGTTGTAACTGCGTAGAATATTGCAAACGTCATTGCCCATGAAGAGGCAATATTTACGCATACTCTTATGAGTAATTATACAACAAAAAAAACAAATACTTCTATTTATTTCATTTTCTATACTTTATTACAGAATGAATCACTTAGATCGTCTAAGTTACCAATAAATTATGGGGTTATCCGGGCATCAAATAGGCATCAATCACCTATGCCCCCTCATTAAGTTTATAAGAGCCGCCACTTGCCCCTTGGGCCCATCCCGCATAAAACAGCAACAACATCTATCCTATGTACCTCTACCTCTGTTCTTTTTGCCAACTGCTCATGTACTTAATGGGTTATTAGAGACTGCGATGTATGATGTATCTTCTCAAACTCGTTCATAACCTCATGCTCAATCATCTCGCGCGTTCCTTTGTCGAGAGGATGCGCAAGGTCTCTGTAAGTGCCGTCTTTCATCTTTTTAGCAGGCATTGCTACAAAATAGCCGTTTGTGCCCTTAATAACCTTCATATCTCTTACGATAAAGCAGTCATCAAGTTTAATGGTTACATAGGCCTTTAGTTTCTCGTCACCGTCTACTGGAAGCACCTTAATCTCTGTAATACGCATTCTCCAACCCTCCCTTTTTTGATGGTTTTAAGATAAAAAAACTTTACCTATAATAGGCGCCGATGTTTCTCTCTCAGAATGAATAAAAAAAGAGGCCTGTCAAAAAAACTTGTATGTTTTTTTGACAGGCCAATGAGGTTGTAGAGAGTAAGACCTTCAAAGAAGACGTTAAAGAAGACAATTCCTACTCTTGCTCCTGTATTCTCGAGTTGCATGATAACGAGACCTCTTCTAAACTCTTTGTCTGTAAATATTAAGATAAGTTTAAATCTTTAACCTATTTGCAGCCAAATAAGACAAACTCTTGTTTAGTATTAAAGCAAGAGTTGTGCCAGAATTTAAAAAAAAGGTCTTTATCACAGTATTCGTCCTAAAATAGCTCTCGCAGATCTTATGGAGATATATAATTAAGGTTTTTTTGTGCATAAATCCTCTACAACGCACATTTTTTTGTGCATATAGGTAGATTACGAGACTTGGCAAGTAAGATGCGGCAATAGAAAGGTGTCACTAAGACGTAAAGAACAATGTCTCTGGCTCTACATCATGAAAATTAACAGGAAGCAGGTGAGAATAATAAAGTATCTTACTTAAATAGAACGCAGAGAAGACTAAGACTCCATTAATGTTGACATAAACAGCTATTCAGTGTAAATTTTCATCATAGGAGGAAAAACTCGATGAAAAAACAGCTGCTCACGGCCCTGACAACGGTCTTTATGATTTTATTAATCTCTTACCCTGCCTCGGCGGGAAAAAAAGAGACAAGAAAGGTTGAGGACTCTATAGAGGTAATGGAAGCCATCATGGCAATACCGGAAAAGAGCATCCCCGAGAACCTCCTTCGCGAGGCCCATGCAATAGCCATTATCCCTTCTGTTATAAAAGTAGGCTATGTAGTTGGCGGAAAGTTTGGCCGAGGTGTAGTTATTATACGCAATAAATCAGGGTGGTCTTACCCTTCTTTTATTACTATCGCCGGCGCGAGCCTCGGCTTTCAGGTAGGTGCGCAGTCATCTGACGTAATACTTGTTTTTAGAACTAAAAAGAGCGTAGACGGCCTTAGGCGGGCGAAATTTACCCTCGGCGCCGATGCTACCGTTGCGGCGGGCCCTGTAGGCCGACACGGCGAGGCCTCAACAGACATTACAATGAAGGCCGAGATCTACTCCTACTCACGCTCAAGGGGCCTCTTTGCAGGTGTCTCCGTAGCGGGGGCGGCCATTGTTACGGATCAGAAAGCCAACTCCAGATTCTATGATGTAGAGGATGTTGGAACTTATGAAATATTCGAGGGTACGGTGAGAAACGTCCCTTCCATCGCCAATAAGTTAAGAAACACCCTGGAAAGATAAGAGGCTAATATTTACTGCGAGCTAAGCAAGGGCATTAGATAGCGCCTGTAGATTGACATCACCCGGCATGATAGTTATGCACTATGTAAAGAATATTTTTAATTGACCTCCCCTTCTTAATCACGACGAAAGAGACATAGGCCTCTATCTCTAATATAAATACTTCACATATTGTTAAGATTGTGCTATTATAGACTATCAAGATGAACGCTCTTACTCGCCACAGCGTTCTTACTGTTCAACTCTACAAAATACACCTCGACAGAGCGATAATGAAGACCTTAAAGTCGAGGTGTATTTGAGAAAATTTTTGCTCCTCTTTTTTATACTACTTACTCCTCATACTTCCTACAGCAAGACCATTCACCTTGAGAGAGTTTATCAGAGGTTCTGGTGCGACCGCTACGGCGGCCACACAGAGGTGAGACTACCAGACCATACTCGTGTGGATTGCCTTACAAAGTCCTATGCCATTGAGGTAGATTTTGCAAAAAAATGGGCCGAGTCCATTGGCCAAGCCTTATACTACGGCATTAAAACAAGTAAAAAACCTGGTATTCTTATCATTATAGAGAACCCCCATGAGCGCCGTTTCCTGAAGAGGCTTACACTCACCATAAAGGAATCCCATCTGCCGATAAAAGTCTGGGTAGTAAGCCCCGATGATTTAAGGTAGTTTTTGCCGCCTCCCCTCTTCACCCCATGCCGCGGTCTTTTTTCATAGTTTCGAGTTACTTCAATTGGCGCAAACCTCTCTTTATCCTAAACTTCTTTGACATGCCCCTCTTAAGATATTATATTAAATGTATCGAACAAAATAACCGTGGGAGACTTTACACCGATTACGGCTCAAGAGAAGAGATCTATGGCAAAAGACAAAAAAATCAGAAAAAGAAGCCCAAAAAACAATAAAAAGTCTTACCTCAATGGCTCGCCCTTGGGCTTTATCCTGCCATTTCTCGCCATTGCCCTTCTCTTTTACCTCTGGGGCAGCCTTGCTACAGATACTACCGTCAGAAAACCCGTCTCCTACAGCGCCTTCATGGAGCTGCTGGAAGAGTCAAAGATAAAGTCCGTCACCATCACGGGTCTAAGAGTTGAGGGAGAGCTCTTTACAAATGGAGGTGCAGGCGCAGTAGGCGGAGAAAAGGACGTACAGCACAAGGGCCTAAAGAGCCCCACGGGCTTTACGACCAACCTTCCATCTTTTCAGAGTGACGAGCTGATGAAAGAGCTTCGAAAAAAGGGCGTCACCGTAACAGTGGCCTCAGCCGGAGGCTCTCTACTCTGGCAGTTTGTCTTCGCCGTCCTGCCCTGGGTTCTTATCATTGGTTTCTGGGTGCTTATCATGAGGCGTTCATCGCGGATGCAAGGCGGCGCAGGCGGACTCTTCGCATTTGGTGCGAGCAAGGCTAAACGCTATGATGATACCAAGCCTGGCGTTACCTTCGCCGACGTAGCGGGGCTTGAGAACGTAAAGACCGACCTGATGGAGAGCATTGAGTTCTTACGAGACCCGGCGCGTTTTAAGGCAATCGGTGCAAAAGTACCACGCGGCGTGCTCCTTGTAGGCCCTCCCGGGACAGGTAAGACCCTCCTTGCCAGAGCCACGGCAGGTGAGGCCGAGGTGCCCTTTTTCAGCATCAGCGCCTCTGAGTTTATTGAGATGTTCGTAGGAGTCGGCGCCGCCAGAGTCCGAGATATGTTCAAAAAGGCAAGAGAGAGCCAACCAAGCATTATTTTCATAGACGAGCTTGACTCCATTGGACGCACTCGCGGCACGGGCCTTGGCGGAGGCCACGATGAGAGAGAGCAGACCCTTAACCAGCTACTTAGCGAGATGGATGGTTTCGAGTCACATGAAGAGGTCATAGTCATAGCCGCTACAAACCGCCCTGATGTACTTGACGCGGCGCTGCTTCGACCTGGCCGATTTGACCGCAACATACTCATAGACCGTCCGAGCCTCAGCGACAGAGAGAGTATACTCAAAATACACTCCCGAAATATCAGACTAAGTAAAGACGTAGACCTTGAGAGAACTGCCCGCGGCACACCGGGTATGACAGGCGCGGATCTTGAGAACATTGTAAACGAGGCGGCCCTTAACGCTGCAAGAGCGAAAAAAAACGAGGTTACGCCCTCTGATTTTGAAGAGGCTATTGATAAGATACTCATGGGCTCAAAACGCACTGAAAAGATAAGCGAGCTTGAGAGGCGCATAACGGCCTACCACGAGGCCGGCCACACCCTTGTGGCCTGGAGCCTGCCAAATACCGACCCCATACACAAAGTAACTATTATTCCACGGGGCATGGCCATGGGCGTTACAAAACTACAGCCCACTGAGGACAGGCATTTTTACCCAAAGAGCTACCTCATAAGCAGACTTACCGTGGCCCTTGGCGGCAGGGTATCGGAGAAGATAATATTTAATGATACCTCCACTGGTGCGCAGAGCGATCTTAAAGAGGCTACATCTCTGGCGGAAAAGATGGTCGCCCAATGGGGAATGAGTGATGAGGTCGGCCCAATAAACCTTGGCCGTGGAGAAGAGCACCCATTTCTCGGCATGGAGCTATCGCAGCCAAAACGCTACAGCGATGACATGGCCTGGCTAATGGATCAGGAGATACGAAAACTCATCATTGACGCCGAGGTTAGCGCCACGGAAATTCTTGAGACCAATAGAGCGGCCCTTGAGAACCTCGCCGCCGCGCTTCTTGAGCGTGAAGAGCTTGAGACAGATGAGATAGAAAAAATCCTTAGTGAGAGCGCGAAGAAAGAAGTTTAGACATAACAATTCTACCTCAAAACGCATTATCATCTTACTTTGGGTAAAGCTAAGCGTAACCCATCAAATACTATTTACTTACCCGACATCGGTCACTCTTAATCCCCTTTGGTGGACTTAATCCACCAAACCTCTTATCTCTTTCTGAGCAACGCCCTACTCTCTTTTATTCACACCTTAAAAACCCGCACGAAGACTTAGCCTTGTAGGCTGGTAAAGCGGAGCGTAACCCATCAAACATTATTTTCTCACCCTCCATTACTCTCAGTCCCCCTTCGGCGCGTAAAAAACTGCTGGCCTTAATACCTTTTCTAATTTTTCCTATTATGTTAGATTGAAAACTTGGAAACCTTAGTACTACGCAATAAAACTCATGGAATAAAAGCACACTATGAAGAGCCCCGTTATATACCACAGAGGTCATATTACTGACCACGACATATACCTCTTTAAAGAAGGCACACACAGCGCCTTATACGGCAAACTCGGCGCACACATTTTTGTGGTTGAGGGCACAGAGGGAACGCACTTTGCCCTCTGGGCCCCTAACGCAGAGAGCGTATCTGTTATCGGAGACTTTAACGGCTGGAACAAGGGCTCGCACCAGCTGCGCGTTCGCGGCGACAGCTCAGGAATATGGGAGGGTTTTATCCCCGCAATCGGCGAGGGTGAAGTATACAAGTACCATATTGTATCACGGCTCAACGGCTACACCGTAGACAAGGCCGATCCCTTTGCCTTCCTCGCCGAGAGACCTCCGAAGACGGCCTCAGTTGTAACGGATTTATCATACAATTGGGGTGATGATAATTGGATAAAGACCAGAGGCGAGGTTAATACCCTCACCTCCCCGCACTCCGTTTATGAGGTTCATCTCGGCTCATGGAGAAGAGGTAATGAGGGAAATTTTCTTACCTACCGAGAGCTCGCAGTTGAGCTCACTAAATACGTCCTTGAAATGGGCTTTACTCACGTGGAGTTTCTCCCCGTTATGGAGCACCCTTTTTACGGCTCATGGGGGTATCAAACTACTGGTTTTTTCGCCCCCACCTCGCGCTTTGGCTCGCCTACGGACTTTATGTACCTAATAGACAGTCTTCACCGCAGCGGCATCGGTGTAATACTGGACTGGGTACCCTCTCACTTTCCCTCAGACCAGCACGGGCCAGGTTTCTTTGACGGTACTCACCTATACGAGCACGCCGACCCCCGCCTGGGGTTTCACCCCGACTGGAAGAGTTTTATCTTTAACTACGGCAGAAAAGAGGTGCGCTCTTTTCTTACGAGCAGCGCCCTCTTCTGGCTCGACCTCTATCACGTTGACGCCATTCGAGTAGACGCCGTTGCCTCAATGTTATACCTCGACTACTCAAGAAAAGAAGGCGAGTGGATACCCAACAAATTTGGTGGCAGAGAGAACCTCGATGCAATGAGTTTTCTTAAAAGTCTTAACGAAGAGGTCTACAGCCGCTTCCCCCATGCGCAGACAATAGCCGAGGAATCAACGGCATGGCCGGGAGTATCAAAACCAACATACCTCGGCGGGCTGGGCTTTGGTATGAAGTGGAATATGGGCTGGATGCACGATACCCTAAAGTACTTCAAGGAAGACCCGCTATTTCGAAAGCACTACCATAATGATATTACTTTCAGCATCTGGTACGCCTTTACGGAGAACTTCATGCTCCCCTTCTCTCATGACGAGGTAGTGCATGGAAAGGGCAGCCTCGCTGGAAAGATGCCCGGTGACGAGTGGCAGAGGTTTGCAAATCTCCGCCTCCTGTATGGTTATATGTTTGGCCACCCCGGCAAAAAACTCCTCTTCATGGGCTCTGAGTTCGGCCAGGTGGGCGAGTGGTCTCATGAGGCCTCCCTTGACTGGCACGTCCTCCAGTACAGCGTACACAGAGGGCTTCAGGAGTGGGTTAAGGATCTTAATCATTTTTACAGAGATAACCCCGCCCTTTATCTCAAAGACTTTGATGAAGATGGTTTTAAGTGGGTCGGCGTACATGACTGGGAGGGTAGTGTTCTTTATTTTTCACGCTCCGGCGGAGCCGAGACATTACTCGTCGTGTGCAATATGACGCCTACTGTAAGGGAGGGATACCGCCTTCCCGTACCAAAGGAGGGAGTATGGAGAGAGGTTCTTAACAGCGATGAGCTGAAATATAACGGCAGCGGCGTAGTAAATCACGATGATATTAAGAGCGAACCTCAGAGTAAAGATGAGTACCCCTTCTCCATCAGCATTACTCTACCGCCACTTGGCGCTATTTTCCTAAAAAATATTAGCTAATCCCACGTCATAAAATCCCCTCACACATAAGAGAAAAAACCCGCTATACTCTTATTATAAGAGGAGTATAGATGTGTATATAAAGATAAAAAAGGGCTGGGACAATATAGAGCGCCCAACTGATGAAAGAGTTTATCAGGGGCGAAGGCAATTTCTTAAAAAAACTGCGCGCTATGGTCTTGCCGCGGGAGTTGCCCTCTACGGAATTGATACCCTTCTAAATCTGCCAGAGGCTCTTGCGAATCTGCCCCTGAAGGAGCGCAGGGTTATCTTAAAAGTTCAGAATACATACCCTGCGCAACGAAACCCCCTCTTTACCCTGGACAGACCCCTTACTGATGAAAAGACAGCCGCGCGCTACAATAACTTTTACGAGTTCTCATCTAAAAAAAACGTCTATAAATATGTAAGTAAGTTTAAGACAAGACCCTGGACAGTAGAGATAACGGGACTTGTGAAAAAACCCGGCGTATATGATGTAGATACTCTCGTAAAAAAAATGGGCCTTGAGGAGAGGTTGTATCGACTGCGCTGCGTTGAGGCCTGGGCTATGGCCGTGCCCTGGACGGGTTTTCCAATGAGAAGACTCCTTGATATGGTAGAGCCTGAGAGTAAGGCAAAGTTCGTGGTGCTTCGCACCCTTCTTGATGAGAGAGTATTTCGTCAGCAGATAACGAGGTTCTGGCTGCCCTGGCCATATACAGAGGGGCTTACCATAAAAGAGGCGGCCAATGAGCTTACGCTGCTCGCAACGGGCATATACGGCCACATTCTGCCCGGCCAGCACGGCGCGCCTATACGCCTTGTTACTCCCTGGAAGTACGGCTTCAAGAGTATAAAGTCCATTGTAAGTATTGAGTTTGTTAAGAAGAGACCCGCTACCTTCTGGAACACCCGCGCCCCCTCGGAGTACGCCTTTACCTCTAACGTAGACCCCGCCGTGCCCCACCCGCGATGGAGTCAGGCCACGGAACGCATGATCGGCACAGGTGAGCGGAGAAAAACACTGAAGTATAACGGCTACGGCGATTACGTGGCGGGACTTTATAAATAAGGATAAACAAATTGGTGGACCGTGCCCACCCTACGAGGCTGCCAACCTTACTCCTCTTCCTTCTTGTCTTTATGATTATAATATTCTTTCAGAGTTTCCAGCCCCACCTTGCAGGAAGTGCACTGCATGTCAGGCACATCTATCTTCCGGTAGGACTTTTCACATCTGGGGCATATAAGGTATTCTTCCTTAACAACTGGTGTTTTTCGAAATAAGGCAACCATCATAAAAAAAATCCCAACAGCAATTAAAAGATATTGTCCAAAAGAAACGACGGGTTCCCCGCGAAAATAAAGCGGACAGCCTGATTTCAGAGATGTCCACCCTATCAAGAACATCCCCAAGCCAATAATAAGCATAAAGAGATCTTTTCTTAACATTACTTACGTGTTCTGAAAACTCGTAAATGGAATAAAATAATGAGTTGCATTGCACTCACCCCATACTTACGAGCTCACGACACCCGACTTTACTCCTCTTCTTCCTCTGCCTTATTATCTTTTAGGCGTTTTACAATCTTGGCGACATGCATACCTTGAAAACGGGCCATCTCAAGCTCGTTCTTGCTTGGCCGACGTGAGCCGTCAGGGGCGGCGATTGTCGTAGCGCCATAAGGCGATCCGCCCGTAATTTCCTCTAAGGTCATCTGCCGTTTTTCCGTATAGGGCATACCAACTATTATCATGCCGTGATGGAGAAGCGTTGTGTGAAAGCTCAGAATTGTAGACTCCTGCCCGCCATGCTGCGTGGCAGTTGAGGCGAAGACGCTGCCTACTTTTCCTACAAGACCGCCCTGCTGCCACAAACCGCCCGTGGAGTCGAGAAAAGTACGCATCTGCGCGCACATATTACCAAACCTCGTAGGCGTGCCGAATATTATACCGTCTGCCTCGGCCAGATTCTCTACCTTTGCCGTTGGTACGCCGGCAAAAGATTTTTTTGCCTCAGTGGCGTTCATCTTCTCGATGACCTCATCTGGCAGAGTCTCCTGAACTTGAAATAACTTTACCTTGGCGTCTTCAATGTGTTTTGCGCCCTCGGCCATTGCCTCGGCCATCTCGTAGATATGACCGTAAAGACTGTAAAAAACAATATTAAGCTTCATATAAAAGACCTCCTGAAAAACTACAGTTTATTTAAACCGTTCAACGCCGCTGCCTTGTAGGCATCTGTAAGCGTAGGGTAATTAAATACCGTATCCTTAAAATAGTCAACAGTGGCGCCAAAATTCATTACGGCCTGACCAAGATGTATTAGCTCCGAGGCCTTCTCTCCTACTATATGCACACCGAGGAGGTTATGCGTATCTCTGTGAAAGAGCAGTTTTATCATGCCGTATAAATCACCTGTAATCTGTCCGCGAGCCACCTCGTCAAAGTACGCCCTGCCTGTCTCATAAGGCACGCTCTTCTCCGTAAGCTCCGCCTCGTTTGCACCTACCATAGATATCTCCGGAATGGTATATATACCGTAAGGCATAAACCCCGTATTCTCACATGTCATACTCTCACGCTCATAAGCGTTGCATACGGCGCGGCGGCCCTGCTCGCGAGAGGTTGCCGCAAGGGAGGGAAAACCAATAACGTCTCCAACGGCATATATATTGGAAGAAGAGGTAGTAAATGTCTCGTTCACCTCAAGAAGCCCCTTTGCGTTGGCCTTGAGGCCGATATTCTCAAGCTTAAGGGCGTCGGTGTTGCCTGATCTTCCCATTGTGTAAAGAAGCTGCTCTGTAATGAGAATCTTTCCGCTCTTAAGTTCAGTGAGTACCCTGCCCTTATTCTCCACCTTAATACTCACCACCTCTTCCGTTAGAAGCATTGTTACGCCCGAGTGCCGCATCCAGTACGTAAGACTCGTTGTAATCTCCTCATCTGCGAAACGCAGTATGCGCGGTCTCTTCTCAACAAGAGTGACCTTTACACCGAGGGCCGCGAAGATGCAAGCATACTCGCAGCCTATTACTCCGCCTCCGATTATAGTAAGGCTGCCCGGGAGTTTCTTAAGACCAAGTATGCTGTCAGTGTCGTGAATATGCTCGCTCTCGAATGGCACGTTAGCGGGGCGCGACGGTCTTGTACCCGTTGCGATTATAATAACATCGCCCTTTACGACCTCATCGACTCCGCCCTTTGCGAGACGCACGGAGACAGTGTGGTCATCTATAAAAGAACCCTCGCCGTATATTATATCAACATTGTTCCTACCGAGTTGGCTGTGCGTAACCTCCATCTGACGCCGTATGACATCGGTCTTTTTGTACATAAGCTCGCCGATAGTCACGTCGCTGCTAAGGCAATACTGAAAACCAAAGATAGCCCTCTGTCTGAAATCCGCGAGAAATATAGCCGTCTCACGAAGCGTCTTGCTCGGTATCGTACCTGTATGAATACCCGCACCGCCGATAAAAGGCTCTCGCTCGATAATCACGACGCTCTTACCGAGCTTTGCGCCCTGAATAGCCGCCTTCTCTCCGCCGGGGCCCGAGCCCAAGACAATAATATCGTAATTTTTCATCCTAACCTCTTAACTTCTCTAAAAGCGTAAAAGAGATAATTTGAATTAAAGCAGACTCAAGCTCTAATATATACACGTTAAGGGCTATTGGTGTAAACAGTTTTTTACATCTTAAGTAGAGAATCGAATCAATATGACCTCGGTTTTTTCATGAAAATCAAAAAAAATAAGAACAAAAAAATGAGAAAAAAATACAGAGTTATTTACCTTGCTTTTTTACAACGCGAAAGTATAATGACCCCATAGAGGCTATAAAGATAATGAGTTAATGTATTTATTTTACTCGGCGCGCTCTTTAATAAAGACGCTGAGGTTCTTTAATGTATAAGGAGTGGTTATGACTATTATAGTTGACGTAACGGCAAGGGAAGTACTTGATTCACGCGGTAACCCAACTGTAGAGGCCGAAGTTCTCCTTAGCGGCGGTTTCAAGGGCCGCGCCATCGTGCCATCAGGGGCCTCAACAGGGCGTTTTGAGGCCGTAGAGCTTCGTGACGGTAACAAAAAAAGATTCTGCGGCCGCGGCGTACTAAAGGCCGTTAAGGCCGTACAAGGCCCCATAGCAAAGGCTCTCACAGGCATCGACGCAATAGACCAGAGCCTTGTAGACTCCATCATGATTGACCTTGACGGCACAAAGAACAAGAGTAAACTCGGCGCTAACGCAATACTCGCCGTATCAATGGCCGCGGCAAGGGCCGCCGGCTGCGCTACTATGCAACCCCTATACAGGTACATCGGAGGCACGGCGGCAAATGTCCTGCCTGTACCTATGATGAACATAATAAACGGCGGGGCCCACGCAGATAACAACCTCGATATTCAGGAGTTTATGATTGTACCGGCTGGTTTCAAGTCCTTTAGGGATTCCCTTCGCGCAGGTGTTGAGATTTTTCATACACTAAAAGATATTCTTAAAAGTAAGAAACTTTCCACCTCTGTCGGCGACGAGGGCGGCTTCGCGCCCATGCTGGAGTCAAACAGCCAGGCACTTGAGCTTATCATAAGCGCCATTAAGGGAGCGGGTTACGGTGCGGGCAAAGACGTCTTCATAGCACTTGACTGCGCTGCGAGCGAGTTCCACTCAAAAGGCAAGTATAATATCGACGGGAAAAAACTCGACAGCGCCGCCGTAGTAAAATACTTGGAAAAACTCGTCTCCGCCTACCCCGTAGTATCCATAGAGGACGGCCTTGACGAGCAGGACTGGAAGGGCTGGAAGGTTCTTACAGATACACTTGGCGGCAAGGTTCAGCTCGTAGGCGACGACCTCTTTGTTACCAACCCCGCACGCCTCGCCCGAGGCATTAAGCAGGGCGTTGCCAACTCCATACTTATCAAGGTAAACCAGATAGGAACCCTTACGGAGACCCTCGACGCCGTGAACATGGCGACACGGGCGGGTTATACATCTGTCATCTCCCATAGAAGCGGTGAGACAGAGGACACCACTATCGCAGATATCAGCGTAGCCACAAACGCCGGTCAGATAAAGACAGGCTCCTGCTCACGCACGGAGCGCACGGCAAAGTACAATCAGCTTATGAGAATAGAGGACGAGCTTGGAAGCTCGGCGCGCTTTGCAGGCCTTGAGGTATTCTCCCGCTAAGGGTGGCGGTGTAAAAAAAACAGCGCTTCAACTCTTGTTTGGAAGTTTCAATGAGTTTTCCATAGCGCTGTTGATGTGTTATAATAAATTTTAAGGCGCGGCTGAGGACGTCTCATCTATTGAGTTGAATTAAAATCTAATGCTCAATAGACATAAAAAACCACTTAGCTGCATATACTTATATTAACTTTATCAAGGAGAATAAGTGTCAGCCGAAGGCTTTATCTTTCAGGCTGTTGTCATTCTGCTCTTAATCCTGTTAAATGGTTTCTTCTCCGGCGCTGAGATTGCTATTATCTCCTCAAGACGGGCGGAAATAGACAAGCTTGCCAAGGAAGGGAACAGTTCCGCAGCAGCTGTCAAGGAGATGAAAGAGAGGCCCGAGAGTTTTCTCGCCACAGTGCAGGTAGGCGTTACCATCGTCTCTACCATCGCCTCTGTGCTCGGCGGCATCATGGCCGTTGAGTACGTTAAACCCCTTTTGTCCTCAATACCATTCGCGCTATTTCGCCATTCAGCGGAGTTTTTCTCTGTTGTTATCATTGTAGTCATAATTGCCTACGTATCGTTAATCGTAGGTGAGCTTGTGCCAAAATCACTTGCCCTTCGGTACGCAGAGAAGATTGCCTGCTTCTCGGCACGCCCCCTTGTTTTTTTCACAACAATCACCTCAATAATCGTCTCTATCCTCACGGCATCGACAAAATTTGTCCTTAAGATACTCGGCGTAAAATCCGCAGAAGAGCGCACCTTTATCTCAGAAGAAGAGATAAAATACTTCATCAGAGAAGGCCG
>CAZEBZ010000037.1:0-18021 GCA_964510775.1 uncultured Thermodesulfobacteriota bacterium | reverse complement strand
GACTACGAATCCGTAGGTCGGGGGTTCGAATCCCTCCAGGCGCACCATATATCCGGGGCCGTAACCCTTCGGTGTTCTTTAAACAATGTCGAGTGCTTACGGTCTCTTTGTCTGTCTTTCTAAAATGGGTTACGGCATTTGCCGTGGCCCTTTTTTTATGGGTTTGATGACTCGTTGATGACTATATTTCAAGAGCGGTTTTTGTTATTGCCTTGAAGGGCCCCTAATATGCCTCTAAGGATAGATGAAGGAGAAGGGGGGCAGCCATGTATATAAGCGTCAACGGGCACTACTTTGTTTACACCCCCTATGGACGCGTAACTTTCTCCGAAGATGCCGCCATTTCCGGCGCACTCGCCTATGGCAACGACGAGTTTGGGTGCGGGCATGGTCTCGTAAGTTCTCTTGAGGGCTATTTCCATGTTCCTTGCTACCGGCCCTGATACAAGGAGCATATCTGCAAAACGCGGCGAGGCGGTGAAGTGTATGCCAAAGCGCTCGGCGTTGTATATGGCATTGTTCATTGCCTGAACCTCAAGCTCGCAGGCGTTGCAGGATCCGGCGTCTACCATCCTTATGGCAAGACTACCCCTGAATCTCTTCATTATGGCCTTTTCCAACTTGGCCCCTACTACCTCCACCGTTGATTGCTCACTTGCATCAAGGGGTTCAGTTACAACGCCTGTCCTGAATATCTGGCGAATAATCCTGAGCATCTGTTTATTACCTCTATCTGTTAAGGAGCGAGGGAAGAGAAAAAGTGTACGTTCTCTTACCCTCATATTTAAATGACTTAAAGGTCGTGACAATGACGGCGCCTTCCCGCGGCGCAGGTAGGTATGAATTAATCAGACTCACCCTAAAGGTCATGGCCGGAGTATGACTGGTTAAAACTTTTGTTGCAAAGGGGAAAATCAGGCACGAGATTTCCCTTTATGGCGCTCTCAAGGGCAAGCCAGTTTACGGCTGAGGGGTCTCGTACCATGCACCTGTTTATCTCTCCCTTTGGCCCTGTTTGTACCCAGCAGACAATCTCTCCGCGCCAGCCTTCTATGATTGAAATACCCTTTTTGCCCGGCTTCGGGGCGCTGAAGGGGATTGAAATATCTCCTTCAGGCATCTCCTCTATGATACGTCCAAGAAGCCTTAAAGACTCCCTGACCTCTCCTATCCTTACCATTATGCGCCCTTGTACATCGCCTGAATCGGCTGTGATTACCTCTGGAACGAGCCTCTCGTATGGCGGGTAAGGCATTGTAACCCGTGCATCAAGGGCGATGTTGCTCGCCCTTGCGACTATTCCGACGCAGCCGAGTTCCAGGGCATTCTCTTCTGAGAGAATACCGGCCCCAAAAACCCTGTTTCCAAGCGATGGGTTGTCGATGTATATATCTGCGAGGCGCTCAAACTCAAGGGATATTGAATTTTTCTCTTCTATTATAAGGGCCTTATCTGCGGCGCTTATGTCTCTTAAGACGCCGCCCGGTACGATTATATCCATCAAGAGGCGGTTGGAGAAGACCTTGGCATTGGTCATAAGGACATGTTCTCTAAGCCGTGAGAATTGGTAATTGAAAAAGGCGAAGGCCGCGTCGTTGCATATGGCGCCGATATCGCCAAGGTGGTTGGCTAAACGTTCTCTCTCGAGCATAAGGGCGCGTATCCAGTTGGCCCTCTCAGGGGGGCTCACCTCCGAGGCCGACTCTGCGGCGCGACAATAAGCCGTGGCATGGGCTACGGCGCTATCACCGGATACACGTGCCGCGAGGCGCGCTCCCTCTGTCCATGAGAGGGACTCAAAACGCTTCTCAATGCCCTTGTGAACATATCCGAGGCGTTCCTCAAGGTTTAATATGTCTTCTCCTACGGCGGAAAATCTAAAGTGTCCCGGCTCGATAATGCCGGCGTGCACCGGGCCCACGGGTATCTCGTATACCCCCTCGCCGCTCGCTCTTACCCATGGGTAATCTCCCTCAAGACGAGGCATTTTTTGCGCGGCGTCAAAGGTCTTTCTGAGGGGAAAGGCATCCGCCGGCCAATCCTCGTGTTTTATCCATGGCCTCTGGTCAAGGAGCCCCTCAGGGTTTAAGCCCATGAGGCTGGCAATAGTGCGCTCGAACCTTGAGGCGGCGACGAATTTTTTTGAGAGTCCGGGAAAGGTTATCTCGCCATCTTTGAGGTTAGATGTAATGATAATATATTCAGCCTCTCTTACGTAGAGGGCGTGCACGCTAAAGCCCATTGCAAAGTCGGATTCGTCGCTTGCCCACTCGGCGGCAAGCCTTGCGCCCGCTCTTTTAAAGCAGCTGCCTACCTCGGAGAACTTCTCTACGGTGACAATAAAGGCCGGTATCTCCGTCAAGAGCTCGTCGCCGTCGAGGTTTACCCCGCTTTGCTCAATGTCCAAGATGACCTCGTTAAGTGTCTTCATCTCAAGATCTCCACGGCCAGATTTATATAACGCGTCAGCACCTGCGGAATATAGAGGCCGAGTAATAATATAATGGTTATGTGAATTACAATAGGCAGTCCCGAGGCCCTTACATAATTAAGTCCTTCACGCGGCGGCCCTGAGACCATCTGTTGTGTACTCTTCAGTATGGCCGCAAAAGCTACGGCAAGGCCTATGACGAGTGGTATGGTAAGGAGCGGCGTTGATTTTACAGTGGCCATAAGTATAAGAAATTCGCTTATAAAAATACCAAATGGCGGCATGCCGACTATGGACATGACACCTGCAAGGAGTCCCCAGCCCAGAAAGGGTGTGTCGCTTATAAGCCCGCGGATATCCTTCAGGCTCTTTGTTCCATGCCTCTGTACAAGAGAGCCCACGGTGAAAAATATGGCTGACTTTGTAAGGCTGTGAAGGAGCATGTGGAGGAGTGCGGCAAAGGTCGCAAGCTGGCCTCCAATGCCGAAGGCAAAGGTCGCTACTCCCATATGCTCTATGGAGGAGTAGGCGAAGAGGCGTTTAATGTCGCGCTGCCTGAGAAGAGAAAATGCCGCGATAAATAGCGATAGCAACCCGAAGCCAATCATCATATTACCTGCCATGTCCGTACCTGTAGCCGAGTCTACAAGTACCTTCATCCTTAAGACAGCATAGAGGGCCACGTTAAGGAGGAGCCCTGAGAGAAGCGCTGATATGGGCGTAGGGCTCTCGCTATGAGCATCAGGGAGCCAGTTGTGCATAGGCGCGAGTCCTACCTTTGTGCCGTAGCCGACGATGAAGAATATAAAGGCCATTCTCATAATATTGGGCTCAAGAGAGGCCCTCGAGGCATAGAGGTTTGTCCATAAGAGCGCACCCTCGCCCTCGCCTAATATAGACTGAGAGGCGAAGTAAAGCAGTGTCGTTCCGAAGAGGGCAAGGGCTATGCCCACGCCGCAGAGTATGAAGTACTTCCAGGCCGCCTCTATTGAAGAAGGAGTGCGGTAGATGGATATGAGTAGCACCGTAGAGAGTGTGGCAAGCTCCGTTGCTATCCACATGACGCCAAAATTGTTTGTAAGAAGTGCGAGGAGCATGGCAAATATGAACATCTGAAACATTACGTGGTAGTAACGAGTACGCCTAAGGTTTACATGACCTCGCGATACCTCAGTCTCCATGTATCTCTTGCTGTATATGGCCGTTGTCAGTGAGACAAGGGAGGTGATGGCGGCAAAGTATACGTTAAGGGCGTCGCCGTGGAAAAAACCGTGCGCCTCTGTCATGGCCCCTCTGGCAAGGAAGACCATGCCGAGGTACGCTCCGGCGATAAAGGTTGCAAAGGAGGCGAGTATATTGATTGCCGGGGCGTAGGGGCTCTCCCTTATTATTGCGAGGATAATAGCTGAGACAAGAGGAATGGCCACGAGTGTTGTTACCGGCATTGATTAACCCTCCCTGTCCTCTCTCAGGCTCTCGAGTTCCTTTAGATCCAGGGTCTCGAAGGTCGAGTCAATGTGAAGAAAGAATATTCCGAATATTACGGCGGCTACAAGCACGTCAAGGGCTATACCGAGTTCCACTACAAGTGGCATGCCGTAAGTCATACTCGTAGTCATGAAGATAAGCCCGTTATCAAGGGCAAGAAAACCTATTGTCTGCGTAATGGCCTTTTTTCTCGTAATCATCATAAGGAGGCCAAGCATGACGGTAGACATGGCAAGGGCGATAGTTGAGCGAGTGACAAGGGTAGAGGTCGAGCTTATCGTATTGGTCATGTAGTATGAAAAGATAACTATAACTATGCCAAGAAGCATGGTTGCAGGTAGTTTTATAAGGGGTTCTACTTCTCTGTGAACCTTGAGCCTGTGAATCAGGCGGTAGAGTAAGTAGGGTATAAATATAACCTTCAGGCCAAAGGCGAGCAGCGCCGAGATATAGAGGTGATGAGCACCTGTGATGTAGGCGACGAGGACTGAGCTCATGGCGAGAAAGAGCCCTTGAAGGGCGAATACATGGACAAGTCCCAGCATACGTCTCTGAATGAGCAGGCCAAAGGCTGTAAGCAGTATACAGGCTGCGAGGATGCTGTTTATCTGAACGGCAAGGTTTGTACTCACGTAGTTACTCCAGTATAAAGAAAGATATCATGCCCAGGGTGGCGAAGAGAAAGGCGCTTCCAATAAATTCCGTCATACGGAAAAGCCGCATCTTTGCCATTACTGTCTCGATTATTACAAGAAATATTCCCGCTATGCCAAGCTTAACAAGCAGAACCGTGAAGGCTGTGAGCAGGCCGATGGCGGTGCTCTGCGCCGCTATGCCCCAGGGCATGAAAAATGCGCTGCCCATTGCTATAAAGAGAAGGAGTTTAATCATGGAGGCCCACTCGATAAGGGCAAGGTGAGGCCCTGAGTACTCAAGTATCATGGCCTCGTGTATCATCGTAAGCTCAAGGTGAGTATCGGGGTTGTCTACGGGAATTCTTCCTGTCTCGGCAAGGGCTATAAGCGTGAAGGAGAGCAGGGCAAAGGCCAGCGAGGGGCGAAGGATTACTCCGCCGTGAAAGTTCAAGGTATTGCCGGCCATCTCTGTAAGTGATGTTGTGCCCGTTGCAAGAGAGACTGTGAAGATGGCCATGAGCATGGCGGGCTCGGCAAGAGAGGCGATAGTCATCTCGCGGCTTGCCCCCATGCCGCCAAAGGCTGTGCCAATGTCCATGCCGGCCAGGGCAGTAAAAAATCTTGCTATGGCAAATAGAGCGATAAGGGCTATGACATCTGCCGTGGCGCCAAGTGGAAGGTCTACGGAGAGCATGGGCACTATGGCTGCGGCGAGCACAGTGACTCCAAAGACAAGGTATGGCGTAAATCGGAATATCCACGAGGCGTTCTCAGCGAGTACGATCTCTTTTGAGAAGAGTTTTCTAATATCTCTGTATGGCTGCAGTAAACCCGCGGAGGTACGCCCCTGCGCCCTGCACTTTAATGCCTTTACCCAGCCCGCGAGGAGCGGAGCGAGGAGTACCGCCATGATAATCTGTAAAATTTGGGTGAAGTATGGGGTCATCAATATATCCTTAAAAAGACCATGAGTACTATAATAGTTACAAATGAATAGAGCAGATATATCTGAATCCTGCCGTGCTGGAGCCTGCCGAGTGTACGGGCAATCCGAAAGGCCAGGATTATAATGGGTTTATATATGAGTCCCCATAATCTGTCTCTTATATGTAGGTGATAATGTATTTTCTCTGGCAGCTGAATATGTCCGTGAAAGCCCTCAACCCTGGTGTTTTCTCTGATGGAAAAGAGATAGCCGAATATACGCCTTATGGGCATGGCAAAGGATGTAGCGTTATATTGCATGCGGGGTGTAAGTTTTTGAAAGCCGCAGTCCCATACAGGCGCTCTACGAACCTTACGGTTTTTAAGGTGGAGGGCGGCGAAAACAAGGAGGATAAGAAGGGCGATACCTACCAGTACGATGGGGCCCGAGTAAGAGGCGCGTCTGAATGAGACTGGAGCGAGCCACATCCAGCCGAACTTTCCCGCTGATGGCGCGATACGGCCGCGCACGAGCATAGCGGGAACGCTGTCGAGCCATCTGATGATAATAGTGGGGATAATGCCGAGACCAAGGCAGGCGGCCCCTGCCATTATCATGCCTGTCTTCATTGGCCAGCCTGTCTCATGGATATGTTTTTTGTGGCGGCCGCGCCATTGTCCAAGAAAGGTAACTCCGTATACCTTGACAAAACAGGCAGCCGCCAACGCCCCTGTGAGGGCCAGCATTGCCGCACCTATGGGTATGATCAACTTCATCATACCTCCAGGAAGCGCCGGTGAGAGGAGAAAGGCCTGAAAGGTAAGCCACTCGGAGACAAATCCGTTAAAAGGCGGCAGTGCCGAGATGGATACGCAGGCTACGAGGAAGAGAAAGGCCGTCCAGGGCATCTTGTGTATAAGCCCGCCCATATTCTCCATGTTTCTCTCTCCCGTGGCGTGCAGCACCGCACCGGCCCCCATAAAGAGCAGTCCCTTGAACATGGCGTGGTTAAGTGTGTGATAGAGGGCCGCCGTAAGGGCGAGGGCCGATAAGACAGGTAGATTAAAGGCGGAGAATATCATAGATAGACCCGTACCTATGAGTATTATTCCTATGTTCTCTACTGAGTGATAGGCAAGAAGCCTCTTTAGGTCGTGCTGCATGAGGGCGTAAAGCACACCCATTACAGCGGAAATGAGGCCCAGTACGAGTACTACAAAACCCCACCACCAGAGGGTATGGGGGAGCAGATCAAAGCCAACTCTTAAGATGCCGTAGATGGCTGTCTTTAGCATTACGCCGCTCATCAGGGCCGATACGTTTGACGGAGCAACGGGATGGGCCTCGGGGAGCCAGATGTGAAGCGGTATTACGCCGGCTTTGGCGGCAAAACCAAAGAAGGCGAGAAAGAAGGCGAGGCTGAGCGTGGGGCCGCTTAGCGTGCCGTGGCGCATGGCATCAAAGGTCATGCTTTTTATACCGCCCCCGGCGCCTGCGGCCATGACGGCGAATGAGATGAGTATGGCAAGTGCGCCTATGTGGGCAACAGTGATATACAAAAAACCGCCGCGCCTGTTCGCTGATTTCTCGTCTTCCGTAATGACGAGAAAATATGACGAGAGGGCCATTATCTCCCATGAAATGAGAAAGACAAGGGCGTCGTCGGATATGACGACAAGTAGCATCCCCGCTATGAAAAGGCAGTAAAAGAAGACAAATCTCGGTATGCTTCTTTTGCCGAGATATGCTTTTACGTACTCAATGGAGTATATCGATACAAATAGGCCGAGAAGAGAGACTACGGCAAGAAAAAAACCGGCCAGAGGGTCTATACGGAGGTGAAAGAGAAGCCCCGGTATGCCCAGGGGAAGTGTAAGAGCCGTTGTTTGTTCAGCCGCTACACCGGTAATGCCGGCCAGTAGGCCAAGTAGCGATGAGATAGCGCAGAGGGTAAAGGCAAAGGGTATGAGAAGGCCCTGCCGCCTCCCAAATATGGGCGCGATAAAGGCCGTGATTATGAGGATAAAGACCGACGCGAGTATGAGTGTGCTGGGGGAGGGTATTGTCACTTTGCCATTTCCAGGACTTCTGTTTCCATCATGGATATGAGTTCAAGCATCCTTGGGCGAAGCGGAAGTTCATTGAGTTTAGAGAGCAGGTCGGCCTCTTTGAGGAGCCTCAGCAGGCGTGATTGTATCTTCAGGTAGCGTTCCTCACTCTGTGGAAAGATGAAAAAGAGGACGTAAACGTCAGAACCGTCCATAGAGGCAAAGTCAACGGGTCTCTCAAGAAAACATATTGATATAGACGAGCGATGGCTTAAGAACTCGCCGAATGGGCGTGGATGAGGCATGGCTATGCCGTGGCCAATGGCAGTTGAGCAGAGGTCTTCCCGCTTCATTATAGCCTCGAGGAGCCTCTCCGTATATTCCGCGGATTCCTCTTTTCTGACGGATAAGAGGGAGTTTTTTATAACATCCTCTTTTGTATCACCGGCTACGCGGTAAAATATCCCGCCCTTTAAGAGGAGGTTTGATATAGATATCTCACCGGATTCTTCTCGTGGAGCAGGGGCGGCAATAGCGGGCGCAGATGTTGATGTGCTTGACGATTTCACCCATTGCAGCAGCTCGCTCTCGCTAAAACGCCAGAGACCGCCTATCTTGAAGCATGGTATGCTCCCGCTCTTTACCATCCTGTAGACGGTCTTCTCGGATATGCTTAGCAGACCTGCTGCTTCTTTTACATTTAGTTCCATGTCGTCCTAATTTGTCCTAATTTGTCCTAATATTTAGGATATATGGCCTTTAAAGTCTTGTCAAGTAGAAATCTTGTCAGAGTAAAGATGTCTTTAAGGGATATTTACCTTAAAAAAAAACCGGATTTTTTTGTATATAAAAAAAACATATCTTCTTTTTCTAAGTTACCTATCATGGCAATAATAATAAAAAGAGATTGCCCCATTTTTTCTAATAAATACAATATATTGGGGCTTGCTGCGGGCGAGATGAAGGGGCAAGAGAAATACTGCGAAAGAGTAGGAGAGGCCTCAAGGCCTCTTTACACTGCAGATTAAGGGAGGGGGGGGGTGATTTTGACGAGGTATTTTTTATGCCTTGCTGCTTCACTCTGACTGCTTGTCTGCCCCCATAGTCCCGGCCTGTTATTACCTCAAAAGAGTACCTCAATTATCGGTCTATTATTTTCTCTCTCTTAGCGCAAAATCCCATATTTGATGATTATTTTACTCCTCAGCGCCTCATTTATGTGAGCAAATGAGGCCTTTTGGCCAAGATATTGCATATTTTTATTATAGTTTGATGGCGGATTATTTATCCGCTGGTATTTATTCACGTTAAGTCTTCTTAGTGGGGCTTCTCAAGATGCCGTGAATAAGGCGTAAAAACGCAGCGAGGTTTTTGTGTTATGGGAGATATGAGACTTTATGAGCTTAAAGAGGTGTTTGGCGAGGTGCGAAGGCTCCTTGTCACTATGGTTCTTGATAAGAGCGGTGCCAGGACGTTGGAGCTTATGCCACAACTCAGTGAAATAACAGAGAGTATAGACGATAAGATAGCGGAGATGCTCAAGGATGGCTCTGCGGTGCAGGAGGAGATCCGCTTTGCTGTCTTAGAGATTAAGGAGATATGGGACGCCTTCAGGAAGACGAGGGATGAAGAAATTATACCCGCTCTTAAAGCGGGAAGGTTTGATGAGGCCAGAAGTGTGGCCTCGGGAATACAGGAGGAGAGATACAGGGAGTTTCTCTCCATAGCCGAACTTGTAGACCTCAGCCAGGGCCTTGAGAGTGCCGTAGAGAAGCAGACAGAGGTTATTCGAGAGAACTTTTTTGCCTTTATAGGACTTTTTACAGACCTTATTGAGCTATTTGACGCCTCTCTTGGTGGTCACTGTAAGAGGGTAGCCGCGATGGCCAAGGGCATTGCCCTCAAGATGGAGCTTCCAGAGAGGCAGATTGAGATGATAGAGGCTGCGGCAAACCTGCATACAATCGGGCTTATAGGTATGCCAAGAGAGGTCTTCCATAAAAAATCCAATGCCCTTAGCGAGCGGGAGAGGACGCTCCTGCAGCACAGCCCTTTGCTCTCCCAGGAGCTTCTCTCGTCTATAGATCTTCTCAAAGAGGCGGGTCTTATTATTCGAAACCATATGGAGCGCTATGACGGCACTGGTTTTCCCGAAGGGTTAAGCCGTGATGAAATCCATATCGGCTCGAGGATACTAGCTCTGTGCCGTCTTTATGAGATGGTCACTCATCGTGAGGAGCACCCTCTTAGGCGTTTTGACGCTATCGCCTATGTGAGAGAGGAGAGCGGAAAGGCCCTTGACCCTGAGGTAGTAAATGTATTTCGGGAATTCATGGAGGGCGGGAAAGAAGATAGGCTTATTCAGAGGATTTCTCTCGCTGATATAAAGAGCGGGATGGTTCTTGCCTCAAGCCTTACTACGGCAAGGGGTATGCTACTTGTCCCAAAGGGCACGTCTGTTACGGCCGAGCTCCTTGAGAAGATAATCAACATTGACAAGAGAGACCCAATAGTATCTGCAGTTAAGATAGTCTCCAAGGTATGAGAGGGGGCTATGTTATTTTTATCGCACCCCCCCTCTTCGCAGTAGAGCGCTACGGCCGCTCTACTTTTGGGCTTAATGGAGGGCACCTTCAAAAAAGTGCTTAAATAATAGGCATATCAGGCCTTAAAAGTGCGTTTTCATCTTCTTGCCAGTTGATTTTATTACTATTAGCCTTGGACATTAGTGATCATAGCGCAGCTGTAACTATTTATTTTATTTATCTTTTTTTGGTCTTAGCCATCACTCTCTTCTTTGCCGCGTCTTAATCTATTAGTCGTGGCACATGCCTTGCAATACAACTTACCCTAAGATATGTTTCGGCAATAGCGATCGTTAGTGATGAGGCGGGTCTGTTTACTGCGGTACCCTACTCTTAAATCCCCTGTTAGGTTGTCTCTTAAAATAAGCTTTTTTTAGAGATGTCTTAATTTTGCCTGGAAAGCAGCGGGGTATGAATAGAGGAGACTTAAGATGAGACTTGTAGTTATAGGCAATGGCATGGCCGGGGTGAGCTGCATTGAAGAGATAATGCGGCTGGCCCCGAAGAAGTACGAGATTACTCTCTTTGGTAAGGAGAGACACCCGAATTACAACAGGGTATTCTTGTCCTCTGTTCTTACGGGCGAGAAGACCCTTGAGGATATTACCCTTAATGACTTTAAGTGGTATGAGGAGCAGGGCATTACGCTGCATATGGGCTGTCCTGTAGAGGCAATAGACAGAGGGCGGCGTCTTGTTGTAGGCAGTGATGGTCTTGAGGTTCCATACGATAGGCTTATTCTGGCAACTGGCTCCCTGCCCTTTGTGCCTCCTATACCGGGGATAGATAAAGAAGGAGTACTCTCATTTCGTAATATTGATGACTGCGAGGGCCTTAAGGGCGTCGCGGGAAGGAGCAAGCGTGCCGTTGTCATAGGCGGCGGTCTTCTTGGCCTTGAGGCTGCGCGCGGGCTTATGAGTCTTGGTATAGACGTTACGATTGTTCACCTTATGAACCGTCTTATGGAGCGTCAGCTTGATGAGGAGGCGGCCGCTCTTCTGCGAGAGGACCTTGAGGAGAAGGGGCTTAAAATTCTTCTTGGTAAAAAGACTACGGAGATTATTGGTAACGGCAGGGTCGAGGGGCTGAGCTTTGAGGACGGCGGTTCTCTGGAGACGGATATAGTGGTTATGAGCGCAGGCATAAGGCCTAACATGGGGCTTGCCGAGTCCTCGGGCATATACTGCGAGCGCGGCATTGTTGTCAGCGATACCATGCAGACTTATGATCCTTCCATTTATGCCGTTGGCGAGTGCGTTCAGCACAGGGGGGCTACCTTTGGTCTCGTTGCTCCGCTCTTTGATCAGGCGCGGGTGCTGGCTAATCATCTCGCCGGTGACGCGAGGCTGTCTTTTGAAAGTAAACCCGTCTCAACAAAGCTGAAGGTTCCGGGCATAGAGCTTTATAGCGCAGGGAGCGTCGCAGGGGGCCGCGGAGTGGAGACGATTGAGTTATTTGACAGGGGGCTACGAAAGTATAAAAAACTCTTTATCCGTGAGAACAGGATTGAGGGTGTCCTGCTTTACGGTGATACTACTGATGGCCCACGTCTCTTCAGTCACCTCATGGAGGGCCGTGATATATCTGAGAAACGCGCCTCCATACTCTTTGGCGAGGGTGTAAGCGGAAAACCCTCAGCCGCAGTAGAGGCGATGAGTGATGATACGATTATCTGCGGCTGTAACGGCGTAACAAAGGGTACTATTGTTGAGGCCATTGAGAGTAAAGGCCTCTTTACCCGTGAGGACGTTGAGCGAGAGACGCGGGCGGCTACATCTTGCGGCGGCTGCGGCACACTTGTGGAGCAAATACTTGAGGCTACTCTTGGCTCTGATTTTCAGGGAAGCTCTGAGGCTCGCGGTATATGCGGCTGTACAAAGTATACGCGTGACGACCTTGTAAAAAATATCAGGGAGAGAAGACTTACCTCAGTTGGAGCCGTAATGGACGTGCTTGGCTGGGAGACGGTGGGGTGTGAAAAATGCAGACCCGCCATCAATTACTATGTCGCTATGGTATGGCCCGCGAAGAGCTGCGATGACCCCACGTCAAGGATTGTCAATGAGCGTGTTCACGCCAATATTCAGAAGGACGACACTTTTTCTGTAGTACCGAGGATGTACGGCGGCGTTACAACGCCTGATGAGCTTCGCCGTATCGCAGATGTGGCCGTTAAGTACAACGTCCCTCTTGTTAAGGTGACAGGCGGGCAGCGTCTCGACCTGTTGGGAATATCAAAGCAGGACCTGCCGGCTGTATGGGGTGACCTTGATATGCCCTCTGGGTATGCCTACGGCAAGGCCATGAGGACGGTTAAGACCTGCGTGGGCTCAACCTTTTGCCGCTACGGCACTCAGGACTCCATAGGCCTTGGCGTGGTGCTGGAGAAAAAGTTTGAGGGGCTCTGGACACCTGCGAAGGTAAAGATGGGAGTAACGGGGTGTCCGAGAAACTGCGCCGAGTCGGCTATAAAAGATGTGGGTATTATTGGTATAAGCGGCGGCTGGGAGATTTATGTGGGAGGGTGCGGCGGAACTCAGACGCGTGGGGCGGAGCTTCTGTGTACTGTAAAGACTGATGATGAGGCCATTTCCATAACGGCCGCTTTTTTGCAATACTACCGCGAGGAGGCTGTGTATGGAGAGAGGACTTTTCATTTTATAAAACGCACAGGGCTTAGCGCGGTAACAAAGAAAATAGTTGAGAATAGCGGCGCGCGGGAGGAACTGGTCTCGCGCCTTGAAAAAGCCATGAGCGTAATCTCTGACCCCTGGAAGGCACGGATTGAGAGATGAGCAGCTTGTGTGCGCGGTCTCACCTGCACTATTAGGTCTCTTGGGGGGGGGGGGGATAATATAAAAACACTTCATAGTTAAAAACAAATTCCACAAAGTCGTGGCCCGCTGAGGTTCTTTCCTCCTTGGCCGGGCCCATTCAACAGAGATGCTCGGTAGCGGTAACCCTTGTCTTCAAGCTTTCTTGACCTCACGCCGGCTTTGCCCTATAATTTACTTAAGTCACAATATTGTCGCGCATACTCAAAAAAAGTTTTTTTTGAGAGGATAACATTCCCCTTAATTCACCCTTTCACAGATTTCTCTCCAACGATGTAAAGACCATCTCAAGCTGGGCTTAGTGTCATTGGTAATGGGAAGCAATGGTATAAAAACATACAATTAAAGGAGAAGTTATGGAACTGAAAGACAGCAAGACGGCCAAAAATCTCCTCAAGGCCTTTGCCGGTGAGTCGCAGGCACGTAACCGATATACTTACTTTGCGAGTAAGGCACAAAAAGAGGGTTTTGTGCAGATTTCCCATATCTTTTCAGAGACGGCTAATCAAGAGAAAGAACACGCCAAACGTATGTTCAAGTTTATGACGGGAGGTGAGACGGAGATTACCACGGCCTTCCCCTTTGGTCTTATCGGCAATACTGTGGATAATCTCAAGGCCGGGGCCGCCGGAGAGAGATACGAGTGGACGGAGCTTTATCCCTCTTTTGCGCAGACTGCCCGTGAAGAGGGCTTTGAGAAGATCGCGCTTATGTTTGAGGCAATAGTTGTCGCCGAACGTCAGCACGAGAAAAGGTATCTTGATCTTGCGAGAAACATTGAAGAAGACCGGGTCTTCAAGAAAGATGGTACTGTGGTCTGGCGCTGCCGCAACTGTGGTTTTATCCACGAGGGCACTGAGGCTCCGGAGATGTGTCCGGCGTGCCTTCACCCGCAGGCTCATTTTGAGGTCCTCGGCGAAAACTGGTAGTAATGGATTGTTTGGATATATATGATAGAACTGGGCATAGAGATGAAAAAGCCTGTACCGAGAAGGTGGGGCAGGCTTGATTCTAAGAGGCCATAAAGACTAAGGGAGCATATAAAACATAAGGGATATCTCACTAATCGAGATATCCCTCGCCGCAGAGATATGTCGTTATTTTCAATAAACTCAAATTTGTTAACAATGTAAGCAAAAAAAGGCACTAAAAAAGGGGCTAATGCCCCCGGCGTTCTCAATTTTTATTTTTTATTGTTCTTTTCTGGCCTTACTCCTATTCACTCCCCCCTTCCCCCTATTCCCCCTCTTGCTTTTCGCCCCATCACTAGCTTTCATCATCACCGACATAACTTCTGACGCAGACCCTGTTAACCGCTCACTTGACTTTAGAGTAAGGTCTCTGCCGGGATAGTTTTACGGCCAGAGGCGTCTTACATTATCCAGTCTTCGATGAGTGCCCTCTTATCAGCTTTTGTCCACTTATCCCAGTCGCCGTACTTGCGTGCCTTTTTGATGGCGTCTTTTTTTTCACCGCCAGAGAGGGTATTGTAGATAATAAGTACACGGGCGGACTTTATTATATCAGGATCGTCGATGCGTGATTGATTGTATCTGTTAATTAGCGGCCAGAGTAATGGGTTTCCATAGACCTCTTTTTTACCGGCGATATTACGAAGGGTATCGTTTTCTTGTATCTTATAAAAGGTAAAGGTACTGTCCTTGCCGATGCCGGCTATGACGTCTTCGAGAGTTATTGAGCCCTCGTCAATTTTACGCAGTATGCTTTTTTTAAGTTTACGTAATTCTTCATGAATTTCCACCAGTGACGGCCTTGTCATATCAGGGTTTTCCGCGAGGTTTTTAAGAGCGTAGTTCACGTCCTCAATTTTACGGATAATCCTGTAAAAATCTTTATCGTTATCACTGTCTTTTGTGGCAGCCGGTGTAATCGCAGGGGTTAGTGCCTCGGCGCTGATTGATGGCGTGATTTCACGCGGGGTTCTGTTTTTTTCAAGACTTGCGAGTATTAAGGGTTTTTGAACAGTGGAAAGGACCTCGTGCTTAAGAGGAGTCAAGAGGCTCTGCGTTGAGAGAGGAGTTTTCTCATTGATGGCGCGAGGCACCGTAAGGGGCTCGGCCTTGTTAATAAGGCTTTTTGAGAACACCTTTTTATCCGTCTCGTTGTTTCCTACCGTGCCGGGTACTGGTGAGATAATCTTTTCTGCTACCGGAGTTGTTGCCGCGGACCTCTCTACTTGAACAGCGGCTTCTTTTGCTTGCTGCGCCACTTCGAGCATTCTGAATTTTTCTTCCAACTCGTTATTTCTTGCCTGAAGTTTTTCTATAATAAATCGAGCGGCATCGGCTTCCGCAAGCGCCCTTGCCGTATCGCTGGCCCGCGCCTCAAGCTCGACGTTTCTCTGGTTGAGTGCCGTTATGGTAGTGGCGACCTTGCGGTATCTGGTGATTATGGCCCTTGTTTCGTCTCTTCCCGGGACGAATTGACGTCTATCAGCAAGGCCTGAGTTGGCTTCACGGTAGACGCTCTGCGCCTCGGCGAGTTGTAGGCGTGTATCCTGGAGCTGCGACTCAAGCTCTACATTTCTGTCTATCATTTTCTGAGCCACGTAGCTAGTCGCCTGGTTTTGCAGGTCCGTCAGGTCTCTGCCTATTATTTTCGTCTGCAACTCAGTGTTGTTATCTGTAAGTTCTGATATCATTTCATCAGTGGCAGAAATTGACGCCTTAAGTGGGCCGCCTTCCGTCAAGGCCTCTATATTGAAAGGCTCGCTCTCCCTTGGGGTATCCGCTTTGAGGGGCTCGCCGTACTGCGTATTTTGAGCCTTAAGGGGGCCGCCTTCTGTCAAGGCCTCTATGTTTAAGGGCTCGTTATCCCTTGGGGTCCCGCTTGCCTTCAAGCCCTTCTCAATATTCATATTTTTAGTCTCAAGCTGCCGCGTTTTACTGCGCAACGTCTCAATCTCGGCCCTTGCCTGCTCGGCGAAGTCTTTTTTCGTCTCCTCCATCTTCTGGAGTTTAGCCTGTAAGTTAAGTATCTTAACCCTCAGGGTATCTACCCTTGCCTTCTCCATTGAGTCGGCGGCGCGCTTGGCCGTTACAATATCTTTGTTGCCAAGGCTGGCCTTCAGAGCATCTTCTCTCTGTCTGGAAAAATTCAGCTTTTGTTCCAACTCCGCTATCCTGCGTGCCTTCATCTCAAGAGCGCTTTGCATGGTGCGCTTCTCATCATCCTTATTAATTTTAGCGTTACGCATCAGCTCGGAGATGGCCCTGTCTCTCAACTCTATCTTACGATGGAGCATCCTCCGTGCCTTTTTCAGCTCAGTTATAAGATTTCCCGCAGAGGTTTTATCTGGATTTTGTTCTATTTTTGCTTCTATGATATGTGAGCTCTTAATGGTTTGCTCTGCGGCTAAGAGACGCGCTTCAAGGTCGGCCCGCTTCTGCTTTGCCTCGGCAAGGGTCTCTTTGTCGGAGTTATTCCTACTGGCCACCTGTGTACTGACAGTGCCGGCAGTATCCATTTTTGCACGCAGATCATCGAGTTCTTGTCTTAATACTTCATACTGTATAGTAGCTTCACGAGCCTTGGCCCTGGCAAGCTCGGCCTGCGCCCAACCATCGCCATTGTCACCATTGTTAGCTGCCTGTGCGATACGAGAGTTTTCTTCAAGGTGTTTTTTTTCTGCCTCTATCGTAAGAATTTTCGATTCGAGTTTAGCGATTTCCTTGCTTGCCCGCTCTTCAACTTCTTTACGTATCTTATTGCGCTCACCCTCAATATCAACTGCCGTCCCGGTATCAACGGCTATCTTCAGCTTTCTTTGCTCCATAGCGAGCTTGCGTTTAAGCTTTTGCTGCTTTTTCTTCTCATTCTTAAGCTTCCCCTCAAGGTCTTTCTGATGGGCCTCAGTGGAGCGCATTTTTATCGTAAGGGTCTGGTAGCTGCGGTTTATAGTTGCTTGCTCGGCGCGCGTCTCCTTAACAGTGTCTTCAAGCAAAGTATTCTCCTTAGTCCCTGAGAACCAACTGAGGGATAGGGAAAAAGCAAGAAAAGCACTGATTATAAGACTTGCGCCCATAATTTATAATCCTTAGGTTAAGAGACCCTTGAAGACATGATAGTCCCACTTATGCGACTTTACCTGATGCTACAATACATAATATACCAAATCATGTTAAAAAACGATTAAAAATTACATTAAAAAGTCATTTAAAGAGCAATTTTCTTTATTTATTTTACATTGTTTATCTCTTTATGAAGTAAAATTATGAAGTAAGAGCTTTTTGGTATTAGGGAAATTGCCGCAACATCAGTATATCATGGCTGCCGCCATAGTGTATATCCCCCAAAAGCAGGGGTTTTCAGGCTGGTCTAAGGTCTTTTATGGGGTTACCCCGCGGGCAGGTATTTTATCTTGACTTTTCAGCGTCATTTAAGTATTGATATATTAAGACATTTCCACAGTCGGCTTCAATCAAACCTTTGTCTCTAAAGAGGCTTGGCGGGTCGGTCACAGAGAGTTGCAAAGAGACGGGCATAGGGGGTATTAAAAAAAACCTTCCGGCCCCTTACCTCGCCATATATATACTCAATGAAGAAAAAAAATAACCCCCTTTTTTCGAAGGCGCCTACTATAACGGCTGTAATAGTTGAGCGGATTGATAAAAGGACTGTGCAAAAAGCCCTTGCCGCAGGGGCTGATATGTTGGAAATAAGGGTTGATACTCTTGAAAATAGAGACCCGGAGTCTCTTGCAAGGGCCCTAAAGAGGCTCAAAGGCTATGAGAGCGCTTGCGGTGCGCCTCTGTTGCTGACGTGCAGAGACGTCTCCGAGGGCGGCGTCCATGCCATTACATTGAAAGAAAAAAGGCTTATATTCAAGGCCCTTATACCCCTTGTGGATTACATCGACATAGAGCTGAAAAAGTCGGCGGCCCTGAGGGGCATTATTATAGAGGCCAGAGAGGCCGGCGTAGGGGTAGTAATCTCATATCACGATTTTAAGGGTACGCCAAGTGCCGTTAGACTCTCTGAAATAATAACCAAAGGGCGGGCCGCAGGCGGCGACGCCGTAAAAATAGCCGCCACGGCAAAGTCCCGCAACGACT
>CAZEBZ010000036.1:0-18178 GCA_964510775.1 uncultured Thermodesulfobacteriota bacterium | reverse complement strand
TCTCGTCAGGTTTTATACTCGGTGTAAAGAGGACCTGTTTGCCGATGAGCGGCATTGATGAGAATATATGGGCCTCGCCGGCGTCGTTCTCCCACCTTACATACTCACCTGCATGAATTATAATGTTATCAGGGGTGAAAATATTCTTTTCATGGGCCGTTGCCTTGGGCATCTTGATGACATGAATACCCTTTGCTGCCTCACTCTGTATGGGGCTGTGAAGCCTTGCGTTAAATATCTCTCTCTTTACCTCAATAAGGTATGAGATATCACCGGTGACGTCTTTGTATATCCGCGCCATGGTCTCGGCCATGTACTGCTTTTCTTTTCTTGCCTCAGGGGATAAGGTCTCTTTGCGGCTCTCTTCAAGAAGGTATCTTATCTCTTCCGGTACGAGGTCTCTGTTGTTCTCTATGACTTCCTTAATGCCGATGTTGACATTATAGGCCTTGCGAAATGTCTTCAGTAGCTCTGATTCGCTGCTCTGTGCCCTTGACGCAGAAAGAGAAATAGCGGCTATTACAAGTATTATGCTAAAGAGTGCAGTACCTCTTCTCATATATCCCTCCCGTGCTTTAGCAAGAAAATTTTATTATGGAGTTATTATATAGTATTTAAGGAGAGCCTGAAAGTTTTTTTCATATAATATGCAGCCACGTTTTTTTTGCCAAGTCCTCTCATTGACATTACCTACACATATAAATTAACATAATGAGATAATATGGGGGGTGTAGAGGGAGACGATGATGAAGAATAAAAAATTACTTAAAGAGCGCCTTGATATGCTTTATGGCGCCTATGATGAGGGTTTCCTCTCAAGCGACCCGCTCTGTTATCTTCATAAGTTCGAGTCTCCTGAAGACATGGAGATAGTGGGCCTTATAGCCTCATGCCTTGCTTATGGCCGAGTCGTTGGAATTAAGAGGAGCATAGAAAAGGTACTTGCCGTGATGGAAGGCGACCCCGCTGGTTTTACTCTGAATTTTAACCCCCATGTAGATGGCAGGCTCTTTAAGGGTTTTCGCCACAGGTTTAATGTGGCTGAGGATATAAGCTGCCTTATCTATTTTGCCAGGCAGATGATAGAGCAGTGCGGCTCTATCGGTGGTTTTTTTATGAGGGGTTACTCCAGGGAAGATCGTAATATTAGAGAGGCCCTTGAGGCTTTCACCGCAGGTGTTTTGGCCCTTGACCACGGGGGGATTTACGGCACAGGTCTGTTGCCCTCTAAGGCAGGTGTACGTTTTTTTCTGCCATCGCCGTCAGGGGGCAGCTCTTGTAAGAGGCTTAATCTCTATCTACGGTGGATGGTGCGCCGAGGCGACGCACTTGACCTTGGTCTCTGGAAGGGCGTTAGCCCCGCAAAACTCGTTATTCCACTTGACACTCATATAGCCAGAATATCAGGTAATCTTGGGTTAACGAGGAGAAAGACAAGGGATTGGAAGATGGCCGAGGAAATCACGGATTCTCTAAAGGCCCTTGACCCTGATGACCCAGTAAAGTACGATTTTGCCCTATGCAGGCTTGGAATTTTAGATAAATGCCCCCATAAGGTAGACAATATGAAGTGTTCCAAGTGTCTATTGAGGGATATCTGCGTACTTTGAAGAGTTTTTAAGCGCAAAATTTTTGACAGAGAGGGCATGGTTAGGGTAACATTAATTCTCAGTATAAATTGCGACTTTTTATGATTCTGCACAAGAGAGGAAGAGTTCTATGCGCATTCAGGAGGTAATGGACCTTATCGGAGACGATGTCTCTCTTGTTGAGAAGTCTTTTACAGATAACCTCAACTCCGATGTCTGGCTCGTTGGTAAGGTTGGTGAGTATATACTCGCGAGCGGCGGTAAACGTTTCAGGCCCCTTATTATGCTCCTCTCATCGAGGCTCTTTGATTATAAGGGTGATAACCATATAGACATGGCCGCTGTTATTGAGTACATACATACGGCTACTCTACTTCATGATGATGTTGTGGATAAAGCCAACCTGAGGCGCGGCAGCGCTACGGCTAACGTGGTATGGGGCGATGGGGCGAGTGTTTTAGTCGGCGATTATCTGCTTTCGCGGGCCTTTAGTCTCGCCGTCTGTAATGGTAACGAGAGAATTTTAAAACTTCTGGCCCGTACTACTACGAGTATGGCAGAGGGTGAGATTAAGCAGCTCTTGAATCACGGCGATATTGATACCACTGAAGAGCAGTATCTTGAGGTGGTGACTAATAAGACTGCTGTGCTTTTTTCGGCATCGTCACTTGTAGCGGCTATGCTCTCAGAGGCAACTGCCGAGCAAGAGAGCGCCCTCTCTCAGTATGGTATGGGCCTTGGCATAGCATATCAGCTTATGGACGATTGCCTTGATTATACCTCTACTGATGAAGACCTTGGAAAGAGCATTGGTAATGATATTAGAGAGGGCAAGGTGACTATGCCTCTTATTCACGCCTACGAGAGGGCTGATGAGGCGGAACGTACTTTTTTAAGAGAGGCCCTTGAGGCTGAGGACGGCGCCGTTAATACCGTAAAGGATGTGGTAGCCGTTATTAATCGTTACGGCGGTATTGAGTATACGAGGCAGCGGGCTCTGGAGTATGTATCAGAGGCCAAGAAAAACCTTGAAATCTTCAAGCCTGATGTGGCGAGGATGTCTCTTATGGCCGTCGCTGATTATGTTATAAAGCGTAAGAATTAAGATATCGTTATGAGAGCTATATGACCACTTCGCCGCAAAAGGATAAGGAAAAGAGGGCCGCTCAAATCCTTGACATTCTTACCGTCCAATTTCCCGACGCAAAGTCGGCCCTTAAATACTCAAACCCTCTTGAGCTTCTCTTATCTACAATCCTCTCGGCGCAGGCTACAGACAAACTTGTTAATAAAGTAACAGAGAGACTCTTTCGTAAGTACAGGGCGGCAGAGGATTACGCAGGCGCTGATATTGAAGATCTTGAGAAGGCAGTAGGCTCAGTAAATTTTTATAAGGTTAAGGCAAGAAACATTAAAAAGTGCTGCGCCATACTCGTCGCGGACTTCGCCTCTACCGTTCCCTCCACCATGAGTGAGCTTGTCTCGCTTCCAGGAGTTGGGAGAAAGACGGCTAACATCGTACTTGGCAATGCATTTGGCGTACCCGCTCTTGCCGTTGATACTCATGTAAAGAGGGTCTCAGTGCGTCTCGGCCTCTCGGACTCAGTAAAACCTGATGATATTGAGGCTGACCTTAGGGGTATTATTGATAAAGAACGCTGGACTCTAAGTACGCATTTGTTCATACTTCATGGCAGAAAGACGTGCAAGGCACGGCGCCCTCTCTGTGCGGATTGCCCCGTTAATGAGCTCTGCGATTATTTCAAGGGGCTTGGTGAGTAAGTACGGCTTGTTTATCCTATTAAAACACAGGGGGTTTTTCTTGTTTCTTCCCCTTTTATCTTTTTGATATTTCCTTTATGCGCGCCCTGATTCTTAATAAGACTCTTGAATTTAAGACTGATTATCCAAGACCAAAACCCCTTGGCGATGAGGCCCTTGTGTCTGTATGCTTCGCAGGTATCTGCGCTACAGACGCGGAGCTAATGCGGGGGTATATGGGGTTTACGGGTGTGCCCGGCCATGAGTTCTCAGGGGTGGTGGAGGCGGCAGGCGATAAATCACTTATAGGCAAGAGGGTTACGGGTTCTATTAACATAGGCTGCGGGGCTTGCCGTTATTGC
Source organism: uncultured Thermodesulfobacteriota bacterium (assembly GCA_964510775.1). Classification (GTDB taxonomy): domain Bacteria; phylum Desulfobacterota; class GWC2-55-46; order GWC2-55-46; family JADFVP01; genus JAJRZX01. The sequence continues at coordinate 14,466 of CAZEBZ010000036.1, read as the reverse complement.
GCCTCCGGCCTTGAGAATCATTGCCCCCGTAGAAGGGTACTTGGAATTCTTAATAAAGACGGGGCCTTTGCCGAGTATCTAACTCTACCCGTAAAGAACCTTTACATGCTGCCTGATAATGTCTCATTTGATGAGGCCGTCTTTGTAGAGCCCCTTGGAGCGGCATTTGAGATAATCCGTCAGGTGCCTGTGGGCCTCGATGAGTCTGTTGCAGTGCTTGGAGACGGTAAGCTCGGTCTTCTTGCCGCCCTTGTGCTCTTACAGACGGGCTGCTCCCTTACCCTTGTGGGCAGGCACGCCGAGAGGCTCTCGGCCTTTAAAAATAAGGGCATGAACGTCAGCTCAGATGTGAGGGAACTTAAGAAGAATTTTGATATTACAGTGGACTGCACCGGCTCTGGAGAGGGCCTTCGAGATGCCCTCTCCATTACAAGGCCGCGCGGCACGGTGGTGCTGAAGACAACAGTTGCGAATAGAAGTGAAGAGGTGCTTAATAATATGGTAATAGACGAGATAACCCTTGTGGGTTCACGCTGCGGCCCCTTTGAGCCGGCAATAAGAGCAATAGCCGATGGCAGAATTGATGTGAAGCCTTTTATAAGCGCCGTCTATCCCCTTGAAGATGGTCTCAGTGCTTTGGAGGAGTCTTCAAAGTCAGGTCTATTAAAAGTACTTATAAGTATAAATGGAGCGGGAGTGTAAGTATGGCAATGGTATATGTTATAGGGCATAAGAACCCTGATACAGACTCGGTCTGTTCGGCTATAGCCCTTGCAGCGTTAAAGCAGAAGCTTGGCATGGAGAACGTAGCGGCGGCGCGAGCCGGCGACCTTAACCCTCAGACAACCTTCATATTAGAGCGTCTTGGGATAACGCCTCCCCTATATGTCTCTGATGTTCATCCTCGCGCAAAGGATGTTATGGCCGAGAACGTCTTTACCGTCTCTGAGGACACGCCTCTTATCAAGGTTATAAATATTATAGAGCGTGAGAAAGTGCGTTTTGTCCCTGTCCTTGCAGCTGACGGCAGGCCTTATGGCGTTATTACGCTACTCTCACTTGCACAAAAATTTATGTCCGCCACAGAGCCCGGCCCTGCAAGCCTTGTGCGTGCATCTACGGGTAATATTAGAGAGGCGCTTGGCGCGGAGACGCTGCTGGATTTTACTAAAGGCGCCCTGAAGACCCTCTCTGTTTTTGTCGGGGCCATGACTGTGCAGTCTTTTATGAATATTATAAAAGGCGAGAAGGCGGAAGAGTGCCTCGTAATAGTGGGCGACAGGGAGGATATTCAGCGTGAAATAATCGCCCTGGGTGTAGCCGTGCTGATTGTAAGCGGAGGTTTTATCGTAAGCGACGCTGTGCTGCGTCTCGCTGAGGAAAAGGGCGTAAGCCTTATTGTCTCTCCCTATGACTCGGCTACTACGGCGCAAATAGTCCGCCTCAGCACACCTGCCTCCAAGATATGCGATACTTCTTTTGAGACTATTGGAAGTAACGAGCTTACAGATGAGATCAAGTACAAGCTTGGAAAGGTTACGGGCCTTATGGTGGTTAACAAGAAGGGCTTTTTACAGGGCCTTGTAACAAGGAGCCGTATCTTAAAACCATCACCTGTCTCTCTTATCCTTGTTGACCACAACGAACTCTCGCAGGCCGTTGACGGAGCTGGCAGGGTGGAGATAAAAGGCGTTGTAGACCACCACAGGATAGGAGGTTTTCAGAGTGTGAAACCCATACCCTTTGTATGCGGCCCTGTTGGAAGCACCTCTACGCTTGTTGCCGAGCTTTATGATACTGAGGGCGTGGAGATGGATAAGGACGTAGCCGGGCTTCTTCTCGCAGGGGTTCTCTCTGATACAGTACTCTTAAAGTCACCTACCACTACGGAGAGGGACAGAGTCGTTGTGAAGACCCTTGAGAAAGTATCAGGCCTTGATTATCAGATATTTGGCGAGGAGATATTCAAGGCTACATCGAGTCTAAAAAAACGAGGCCCCGAGGCCGTTGTAAATGGAGACCACAAGGCCTTTACAGCGGCGGGAAAGACCTTCGGCATAGGCCAGGTTGAGACCATCGGCTTTGATGAGTTTTATAAAGAAAAAGACAAATTAAGAAAAGTTCTTCAGGGGCTTATGGCTCAAAAAGGTTTTCTCCTCTCAGCTCTTCTTGTAACGGATATAGTGCGCGGAACATCACTGTTTTTAGCCGTAGGCGTGCCCGAGGTCTTTTATAATCTTGGTTATCGTGAGATAGGCAAAGATGTGTACGAGCTAAAGGGTGTCATCTCAAGAAAGAAGCAAGTCGTGCCCCATATACTCAATGTCTTTAACGAGATATATCAGGCAGAGAAGTAGAGGACAACGAAGAGGCTTATTACAAGCACGTTTACAAGGGCTCCGGTAAGTATTAGTATATCAAGGGGGCCTCGCTTTTTTTTGTTAAGCGCTTTTGTCATGACTCTGATGTTAAACCCGGGGCCTCTGTTTGTCAATATAAAGGCCCTCTATGGGGGCCGGGTAATATACAAAGTTGCTCTTAAAAGGAGTCACAATGAAGCCGCTGCTAACTTTTGTTATATCTTTATCTCTTCTCGCCGTGCTTTTTATTCTTTTGGATATGGCCGTATTCAACGCGCGAGGCCTCTCATTCATATACAGGGGGTTTTAGAAGGGGGCTCCTAAGCTGCCCCCTTTTTTTATATTTGGATATGATGAAAGGAAAGTTCTTATCTGTAGCTCTGGCGGGGTGTTGTCTTGTCCTGGCCCTTTTTTTTGCCTCAGGCGCTCATGCCTCTGAGGTTGATAAGGCACGGGCAGGTACGAACCAGTTGCTCCCTACTTCAAGCACGGGGGGCTCTACCTCGGCTGGTTTTGCAGTAGCCGCCGAGCCTTCGGGAAGAACAAATCACATCGTAGCGCCGAAGATGAGGGCAGGGGATTATCACCGTGTCATGGGGCTAAGCGGCAGGCTCGCCGTATGGTTCGCCGCGCAGATGCACCTCTGGTTCGCCGCCTTTGTCCTCGCCGTACCTATATTTGTCTTTTTCCTTGAGGCCCTCGGCATGGCGCGAAAGGACTCTCGTTACGATCGCGTGGCCTACGAGTTTATCCGTGTCAGTATCACCGCCTACTCCATAACCGCCATTACAGGCGGGCTCCTTCTCTTTAGCCTTATTATCTTCTATCCGCGCCTTATGGGGTACATGTCAGGCATATTCGGCCCCACGATGATAGCCTATGCCCTCTTGTTCTTTGTAGAGAGCGCTTCACTATATGTATATTATTACGGCTGGCGAGCCATGAACAGAGGCGGGCTGAAGTGGCTTCATCTCGGAGTTGGTCTCTTGCTTAACCTTACGGGCACAACCCTTATGTTTATCGCCAATGCCTGGACTACCTTTATGATGAGTCCCGCGGGAGTTGACCGCTACGGTGCGCTAAAGGCGGGGCTCTGGCCCGCTATTCACAACAACCTTTGGAACCCCATGAACCTGCACCGCTTTATCGCCAATATTGCCTACGGCGGCTCTATCGTGGCAAGTTACGCTGCATTCAGGTTTCTTAGCGCCAGGGGGCGCGAAGAGCGCGCCTACTACGACTGGATGGGGTACACGGCAGGTCTTATCGCCATTGCGGCGCTTCTGCCTATACCCTTTGCCGGGTACTGGCTTACGGCGGAGATTTACGCATACAGCCAGCAGATGGGCATAACCCTCATGGGCGGGGCCTTTGCATGGCTCTTTATCATACAGGCCGTTGTCATCGGGGCGCTCTTTCTTGCGGCGAATTATTATCTCTGGTGTACTATGGAAAGAGGCGAGGGAGCGGCAAGATACAGGCCTTATGTGAAGTACATCGCAGCTGTCCTGCTACTCTCTTTTCTTGTCTGGTTTACACCTCATACCCTTGTCTTAAAGGCAGGCGAGGTGCGCGCCCTTGGCGGAGGGTATCACCCTATTTTAGCTCCTCTTGGGCTGATGCCCGCCAAGAACACGGCAGTTAATATTATCGTACTCTTTACCTTTCTTAGCTTTATCCTCTACAGAAGAGCCGGCCGCCATGTCTCCGGCGCTCTGGTGAAGAGCGGTACCGCCTTTATAGCCGCACTCTTTACTGCAGGCATTATCAATATCCTTTATCTCGGCGTATATTACGGGTATTTTACGAGTCCCGCCTACAAGGTGGCCTCTTCTATACCTCAGGTACTCACAACCCTCGTAGTCATTGTCCTTACTCTCATAACAGAATTTTTTATATTCAGAGGTAAGAAGATCGGCGACTCGGCCATGCGATGGGGCCATATCCCCGGCAGGAGCCAATACGCCCTTGTACTTATTACCGTATCCTTTACATGGCTCATGGGACTTATGGGTTATGTGCGCTCCTCAATACGGGGCAGGTGGCACGTATACTCTCTTATAAAAGACGCCTCCCCTGAGGCCTATACACCTTCTATTGCTTTTGCCGTAAAGGTAGTCTCAACGGGCACTATTGTCTTTCTGGCCATAGTGGTCTTTATCTTCTGGCTAAGTCAGCTTACCGGGCGTAATGATCTTGAGGGCTGAAGGGCCTTTATGACTCCGGGAGTTTTTATCTTAACAGGCACGTAAATAATTGGTCTTCGCTTGAAAATCCTCTTAAAACTCATAGCCTTCACCCTGATTATCATAGGCGGGTACACCCTTTTTGCCACAGAGTATGTGCCCCGCGGCCTGTCCTCAAGAGAGGACGCAGAGGTAAGTGAGGCGGATTTATTAAAAAGACCAATGAGTAGGCCTGCCTTTATCGCCCTTGGAGGGCGTATATATATTGGCAAAGGCTCCTGTGTCCTCTGTCACAATAGCCGCGGCCGTGCGCCGCTTCTTGAGAGTGTGGCTGTAATGGCGGGCAGCCGTATTAGTGAAGAAGATTATCACGGAGAGGCGAAGAATGCCGCGGAGTATATAATAGAGTCCATGCTAAGGCCATCGGCCTACGTAGTAAGAGGATTTGGAACTTCACAGAGAGGAGGTCAAATCTTAAGCCCCATGCCCGCGGTCATGGGGGCGGAGTTGGGGCTAAGCGCCATTGAGGTAAGGGCCGTTGCCGCCTACCTGCAGTCACTTGCAGGCCTTGAGATAACATTTACTCCAACTACTCCGCTAACGTTGGGCAGCGCCAGGAGCAAGTCTCACGTGGAGCAAGGCCCTCTATGAAAAAATCACCCTTATTAAGCCTCCTCCTCATAGTTGTAGTCTCGTGGCTGCTCTTAAAGACCTCGGGTTTTTTCGGCGCGCCCGTGCCTGCGAGCCTGATTTATATGTACATGTTTTTTATCCTTATCGTGACCCTTCTTGTTATGACCTCCAGCGCAAGTGGAGTAGATGCCTTTAGCTCTACGCTTAAGCGGTTCTTTTGCCACAGGAGGTTTGTCGTATTAAGAAATATTTCACTTGTGAGTATGCCTCTTATTCTGGCCCTGCTGACATACCTTGCCATGAGGTCGGCCGCTGGGCCGCCTGTGCGGTTACGGAGCGTTCACCCCGCCCCTCCGCCTTTTATGCACGCCTATGGGCAGACCTTTAATCTGCAGAGCCTTAAGAACCCCCTTAGAAAACTTGAGAGAGGAGACCAGGCGCGTTTTAAGTCTCTTGTTCGCGAGGGAGGCGTATTGTATTACAAGAATTGCCTCTTCTGTCACGGCGCGCTCCTTGATGGCCGCGGTCATCTTTCCGCGGGTATGAACCCTCTGCCCCAGCCCTTTGCAGGTATTAACACCATAGCTCAGCTTCGCGAGTCTTATCTCTTCTGGAGGATAGTAACTGGCGGGGCGGGGCTGCCCGTAGAGGCGGCTCCGTGGAACTCCGTCATGCCCTCATGGGAGGCTACCCTTAATGAGCAAGAAGTATGGAAGCTAATATTATTTCTTTATGATTACACGGGCAACAGGCCCCTTAAGTGGGATTAGAGGCAATATGAATATAACGCGTCTATTACTTCTAATCTTACTCGTCTTAATCTCTGCGCTTCCTTCCTACGCCACGGATTCCGCAGAGGGAAAGAGAGTCTATGAAAAATACTGCTCGTGGTGCCACGGCATAGACGGCGCAGGCGACGGCCCTGCCGCGCCTTTTCTTAACCCTCCTCCAAGAGACCTTACCTATGGTCTTTATAAATGGAAGTCAACGCCCTTTAGTGAGATTACGCCCTCGGACAGAGATTTTCGAAAGATGATTACAGGTGCTTATCACAACTCCGCGGGCGGAGGTCTTAATGGCACGGCTATGCCGGGCTGGCAGAAAAAACTATCAGAAAAAGATATACAGCAGGTTATCGCTTATATTAAAGATTTTTCAGGTCTGCTGCAGCCTGAAGAGGGGGAGATAGATACCTCTGTACTCTCCAGAGTCTCTGGTAAGGGGCTGCAGAGGCGAGGTAGAGAGTTGTTCAAGGATAACTGCGCGCCATGTCATGGTCTTAAGGGGCGAGGCGATGGAGAGAAAAAACTAAAAGACGACTTTGGCGCGAGGACGTGGCCGCGCAACCTTACAAAGCCCTGGACTTTTAGGGCAGGCGCTACTGCCGAGGCAATCTATACGAGGATTACCGTTGGAATACCGGGCACGCAGATGCCAAGCTTTGCCGACCCCGCAAGCAGAAAGGTCTTGAGTGATGAGGACCGCGCACGTATAGCACGCTATGTGGTGAGCCTTGCCGCACCCTACAAGAGACCAGGTGGTGATGCCCTTGTAAATGTCCGCTATATAGAGGGGGCTTTGCCTGATAAGCCCGGAGCGGCACAATGGGATAAGGTTAAGTACAGTAGTTTCGCTCTTTTTCCGCAGATGGTCGTAAGAGAGAGGCACTTTACGCCTACTGTAGAGTCCATCTCTCTTAAGGCCCTATATAATGAGAATGAAGTGGCCTTTCTACTTGAGTGGGATGATGCCACCAAGAGTGAGCCCGGCGATTTAAAGGCAAAAAAACTCGCCTCAGGCAGGTTGTATCGTGATATGGCCGCGCTGCAGTTTCCTCTTAAGAGGGGCTTAAATGACGGCACTGCCGCTGAAACACATGAGCCGCCTCTGGCCATGGGGGATGAGAGAGACCCTGTTCGTATCTGGTTATGGAAGGGCCTTCGTAACGGGGGAAAGCAGGAGTTCTCTATATATAATTATTACGGATATGATGGCCCTCGTGATGTTATGAAGTCTTATGAGGGGCAGATGAGGGCCAGAGGTTTTTATGATAATGGTACCTGGACCTTAATAATAAAGGCACCTCGTAGGGGCGCCGCAGGTAAGGGGCTCTTTGTGCCAGGTGAAGTTAGCCCAATTGCTTTTGCCCTCTGGGACGGCTCTAATGGTGAGAGGGGCAGCATACATACCCTTAGTTCGTGGTTATGGATTAGCCTTGATGAACCAGCAAATCCAGCTCTTTTATGGCCCTTGATTGTCTTGCTTCTTGCCGTAGTTGGTGAGTTTATCCTTCTGAGATTTTACTCCTCGAAGTAGTCTTGGAGCGCGTTATAAATAAACCTATAGCAAATATAACGGCTCCGGATAAGATAATGACCATGTTGAATCTTCCGCCTGAGATACCTGTCTTAAAGGCGAAGATGGAATCAAGGAGCCCTATACAGAGGAGCATGGCGCCGAAGATGAGGTATACAACGCCTCTTGAGCCTCTTGCTCTATGTACGCCTCCTCTTCTCTCTCTCTTCTTTAAATCCATAAGTCTTATCCGCCTCTTTTCTGCTTTAGGTCTGCCATAATCTCAGCCGTTATTACCTCAATCCCTCTGTGTCTCGCGTAGCGTTCAAGGCCTTTAGAGACCATTGGACGAAGGAATCGAGGCACCTTCTTCAGGCGCGTCTGCGCCTCGTCTGTCCATCGGATGTCTGTCTTATCTTTAACCCTAAGAGATTTTCTTTGAGGTTTATACTGACACGAAGGGTCTGTTGCCCTAATATCTCCGCTAACTGCGCTGGCCTTTGCCCTGCACCCTCCGCAGATATCCTTATAGGAACAGAGTCCGCACCTGCCCGTGAGGTCCTCGCCTCTCAGCTCTACAAAGGCCCTCTCTCTCTCCCATATTTTCTGAAGAGTCTTATCATCTGCCCCTATGCGTGGGGCCGCCTCCGGAGCGGGGATGTAGGGGCAGGGGGTAATTTCACCGAGGGGAGATATCCTCATATATGAGCTGCCCGCTATGCACCCGCAGGTGCCGCCCATAAGCAGCGGGCTCTTTGCGTTAACGTCTTCAAGTAGGCGCATGAACTGCGGCGCGCACCTTGCGCGTAATTTTATTCTATCCTCAAGGCCTGCGGCTCTCTTAGCAATCTCACCAAGCACTGCCTCGTATGAGGCGGCGCTGAGAGTTGTACCCTTATTAGACTCACGGGCGGCCCTGCCCGTACATACCGTAAAAAAGATATTCAGGGCCTTTGCGCCCTGCTTTAGCGCCAGCTCTATCATCTGGGTAAGCTCGTGCTTGTTTTCTTCAGTAACGGAGAAGTGTATCTGGAACTCAAGGCCCGCGCTCTTAAGGTATCCTATGCCCTTAATAGTCCTTGCCCATGCCCCGTTTAGTCCTCTAAAGGCGTCGTGATATGCTGGCGAGGCAGAATCAAGGCTTACTCCAACGCCAAGTACTCCCGCTTCACTAAGCCTTGAGACAGTGACCTCATCAAGCTCTGCTCCGCTTGTGCCAAGAAATACCGTCAGCCCTTGCTTTACTGCCTCACTTATTACAGTGAATATATCGGGGCGCAGCAGCGGCTCGCCGCCCGTTAAGATGAGCATGGCCCCGGGGCTAAACTCTGCCACCTGATTTAATATTGCAAGGGCCTCTTCTGTAGAGGCCTCTTCGCCTCCGCTCATGGCGGTACTATCCATATAACAGTGGGGACACTTGAGGGCGCATCGTCTTGTTATGTTCCAGGATATTATATATGGAGGCGATAGTGTCATTCTCTTATAGCCCCAGGTCTTTTTTGAACTTATCCATGAAGGCCGCGGTTATCTCCAGTACTCCTTTGTCAAGGGCCGCCTCTGTTATCATGGCCCTCGCCGCCGCCCTTGCAAAGCTCGGTATGGGTTGGAGCTTTTCTTCTGCCTCCGCCGTCCATGAGGGGTTTTTATACTCCTCTTTTTTTTGAGGCAAGGCGGTGTATTTATCTGTAGAGATAAATATGTTAGTAGCGCAGCTACGAAGGCAATTCTCCGTAACACTCCCTATGTCAAGGTCAGCGCCGCCGTGAAGACCTGTCTTGCCAAGAATGAGAAAACGCGGCTTTCGCTCGCGTATATAACGGGCGATAGAGTCAAAGGCCTTGCCTGAGAGAAGCTCGGTGCGGGCCTTTATGCCAAGCTCACTTGCCATGACCGCGGCACTCTCAAGGTGGTCGCTGTATATCCTCGCAAGCCCTCTGTCGATAATATTATTATGGAGTTCTTTTTGCTCCTCAAAGCGGAAGACCTTTGAGGCCTCTTTTGTAAGTATGCCTGCGATGGAGCGGAAGGCAGTGTGGTGAAAGTCAGGGTCGTAGACGCTGATTATATCAAGGGCGCAGTTAAATATCTTTGCAAGCTCAACGGCCCGCTTCAGGGCTCCAAATGAGCGCGGGCTTCCGTCAACGGCTACGAGTACGCCGCTGCCTGGTTCTGTAAGGCCCTCACGGATGAGAAGGACGTCTTTATTAACTCTACGAGCGACTCTCTCGGCTACAGAGCCGATAAGGCTGTGCTCTGTACCTCCAAGGCCGAGGGCGCCAAGGACTACGAGGTCGTATGGGCCTTGCTCTGCCTCGCGGAGTATCTCACTATAGTTTTTACCTTCTCTGCTAACCCCTCTTGGCGCGAGGCCCGCTCCTGCGGCCTTTGCCTGGAGTACGGTCATGTATGAGTCTGAGATAATCTCAAGGCCCTTTGTTATTAAGTCGTCGTGTATATCTCTCTGACGCCGCAGCTCTTCCTCGACCTGGTACTTCTCAGGCAGGCCTCCCTCCATCTGACGAAACCGCTCGTTATGGAGGCGCGCCGCGTATACGTGAAGCCCCGTAAGCGAGGCGCTCTGCGACGAGGCTATATCTATGGCAAGGTCGATTCCTGCCGTGGAATCATCGGAGTTATCAAGGCAGAGGAGAATATTTTTCATATTATTATCTCTTGGTCTTATTGAGAGGACTTAGGCGAAGAGGTTTGTCTGCGCAGGGCCGGTGGGTTTAATTTTTTCAACCTTGCCGAGGATATTAATCTTACCGAACTCGCCGTCAAAGCCCGGTGTGATATTAACATCACCGCGGCGCATTTTCATTATGGCCCCGCTTATCTTCTCTCCCGCGAGGGCCAGTAAGTCAGCTTCACTCATATCAAGGAGAATATTGAACTCATCTGTGCCCTCGGTGATAATTCTGTTGTACTCGTTCTGAACTCTCTTTGAGGCCGTACCAAAATCCATTGCCTCGGAGAGTATCTCTACAAGGGGTATGATGTGTTTGGAAGGTATGGCGTTCTCCGGGATAAAACCATCGGGTCTGTCGGCAAGCTCTTGAACGCGGCTCAAGACGCCTACGGTGAGGCCCTTACCGCATACAGGGCAGAGGCCGCCGGCCTTTATTGTCTCTTCCGGGCCAAAGAGTACGCCGCAGTTTCTGTGGCCGTCGCCGTGGTACTTACCCTCTTCAGGGAAGAACTCAATAGTAAATAAGAATTTTTCGCCGTCTTTGGTCTTTATAATCTCCATGATATTGCCGTAGCTTGGCTCGCACTCAAAGACATTTGCCTCTCTACCGAGCTTTGAGGGAGAGTGGGCGTCTGAGTTGGAGATAAGTGTAATATTATCCAGTGCAGAGAGACGCCAGTTCATGGCGGGGTTTGATGAGAGCCCCGTCTCAATCGCGTGGATATGAGGGGTGTACTCGCCGAAACACTCCTCTATGGAGTCAAAACCCGAGCGGCTCCCAAATATTGAGAACCAGGGCGTCCAGGCATGTGCGGGAACGAGCATGGCCTCAGGCGATGAATCAAGGACTATCTTTATAAGCTCCTGCGCCGAGAAACCGAATATAGGGCGTCCGTCGGAGAGTATGTTGCCAATGGCGCCGAGGGCGGTGTTAATCCTACGCGCAACGTTAATGGTAGGTACGAAGATAAGGTTATGTATCTTTCTTGTGCGCTCACCCTGCTTGTATATATTACTTACCTCTGTTGTAAGCATAAAGCGCACGTCATGAGAGGGGGTATCCTTACTATCGCTGCCCTTTAGCCTGAAGAGGCCATCTTCAGCCGGCTCAAGAAGCTCTTCTATGGCGGCAAAGTGGGCGGGGTGGGTAAAGTCGCCGGTGCTTACTATGTTTATGCCTTTTATGGCCGCCCACTGGGCGAGTTCAACAAGGTTCATCTTTGGGCTCGTGGCCCGTGAGTACTTGCTGTGTATATGTAAGTCCGCTATTATACGCATATTCCTGTCTATTTCTATCGGGGCATAAGGTGTGGCTAATAATCTAGAGGCCCATGATATTATATCCGTTGTCTACGAATATAGTCTCGCCGGTGACGCCTCTTGAGAGGTCGCTAAGGAGATATAGTGCCGTGCCTGCAACATCGTCTTGCGTGACGTTACGCCGTAGCGGGGCTTTTTTTTCCACAAGGTTGAGTATCTTTCGAAAGCCTGCGATGCCCATTGCAGCAAGGGTCCTTATTGGGCCGGCGGAGATGGCATTTACGCGCACACCGTGTTTACCAAGGTCGTCGGCAAGGTACAGTACGCTTGCCTCAAGGGCCGCCTTGGCAACTCCCATAACATTATAGTTCTCAATTACTTTTGTGCTGCCGTAATAAGTCATGGCCATAATGCTTCCGCCCTTAACCTCAAGAAGAGGCGCCGCCGCTCTTGATAGCGCTACAAGAGAGTATGCGCTAATATCAAGGGCTGCTTTGAAACCCTCGCGAGAGGTCTCGATAAAATCGCTTTTGAGCTCTTCTTTTTTGGCAAAGGCCAGAGAGTGTACGAGCATGTCAAGACCGCCCCACTCGTCTTTTAAGGTCTTGAAGACTGCCTCTATTTCATCGTCATTTGTAACATCGCAGGGTTGAACTATCTTAACTCCAAGAGACTCGGCAAGGGGCCGCACCCTTGACTCAAGTACAGGCCCGGCGTATGTAAAGGCAAGCTCCGCGCCCTCTTCCTTAAGGCGTTTTGCTATGGCCCAGGCAATGCTCTTTTCATTGGCTACCCCGAATATAACGCCTTTTTTGCCATCAAGAAGTCCCATGGCAGCCCTCCTATATTAAGTTATTATTTACTCCAAGTATGAGTATGAGATAACATTATTTGCCCCATGATTCAACTCTTACTTTTTCCTCTCACCACGCTCCTGCTCTTCTATGGAACAAGTCCTTGCCCATTCTCTTTTTTTTTGTTAAATTTATATGTAATAAAACAAATGCCATAAGGAGTAGACTATGTCTTTCGAACAATTTGAGGAAAAAGAAGCGGTTAAGACAGCCGCTCTTATCGAGACGAATGGCCTGAAGTTTTATAATATCCTCGGCAGGAGGGTCACAGACTCGGAGGTGAAGGCCATTATTAGCGATCTTGCAAGAGATGAGAAAAAACACCTTCAGGTGATTGAGAAGATGTTCTTTCCACGCGCCGGTTTTACTGAGCAAATTACCGACGAGGAAGTGGCTATGGAGGCAAATATCGAGAGCAGCGGCCAGGCCGACATATTTACGAAACATGTTGATATGGAAGAGGTTGTAAACGCCCTTGAGACCCCTGTAAAGGCCCTTGAGCTTGCCCTTGAGGCCGAGAAGTACTCCGTAGTCTTCTTTACCGAGTTATCAGAAAAGGCCGAGACCGCTGAGGCGAGGGCCTTGTATGAAGAGCTTGCCGAGGAAGAGAAGCGGCACGTGGCCAAGGTAGAGGGCATTATAGTGAGACTTTCCTGAGTCACACTCTCCATGTTTGGTCTTGTTGCGCTTTTCCTGCGTACATGACTCTGCTTTTGTACGATTGGTTCTATTCCCCCGCGAGATAAAGACTGCTATGCCTGAATTCAGACTAAATCTGATAACAAGGGAATGGGTAGTTGTAAATGGCGAGAGGGCCCGAGGGCCGGCGGAGTTTCGCCGCGGCTCGACTCGCAGCGTCAAACCCGCCTATGTGGATTCCTGTCCATTTTGCAGGGGAAATGAGGCTGAGACTACTCTTGAACTCTTCCGTACCCCCGAAAAAGGCCCGTGGCAGATAAGGGTTTTACAGAATAAATACCCTGTTCTTGCCAGAGAAGGCGAGCCCGAGAGGACAATGGACGGGCCGCGAAGAATGGTTAGCGGCGTGGGCCTCCATGAGGTCATAGTAGAGAGCCCGCTACATGATAAGAGCCCGGCATTTTTTGAGCTAACTCATATGGCGGAGCTGCTACATATATATCGCCGCCGTTTTAATGATGCCTATCTGGACAAGAGAATGGAGCATGTGATTATCTTCAAAAATCACGGCCCTGCCTCTGGAACATCTATCGGACACCCCCACTCACAGCTTGTAGCCACACCCGTAGTACCTGCGCGTTTTCGCGACAGGATCCTCGCCTCTATGCATTATTTTGATGATACGGGAAAGTGTCTTAAGTGCGATATGATAAAAAAAGAGAAGGCTGAGAGCAGCAGGGTTATCTTTGAGACGGATTATTTTATTACCTTTATACCCTATGCGGCCCTCTCGCCCTTTCATCTCTGGATATTCCCAAAGCGGCACATGGCCTGTTTTTCCAGTATAAATGAGGAGGAGATTCTTGATCTTGCCCTTCATCTGAAAAATATCCTCCATAAATTGCATCTTGGACTTGATGACCCTGATTACAATTACTCCATAAGTTCCAGCGCCCCGAGACACAGCGAGAGCGAGTTTTCGCACTGGTATATATCTATTATACCAAGACTGCTCGAGACCACGGGTTTTGAGCTTGGGAGCGGTATATACGTAAACCCCTCAAGACCGGAGAAAAACGCCGAGTTTTTGCGTGCCATTGAGGTAAAGGGCTGACTCGTGACCAAGACGTACAGGAATCCTCTACCTACAGTAGATATTATAATAGAGCTTGAGGAGGACGGAGTTGTCCTAATTAAGAGAGGTAACCCGCCTTTTGGCTGGGCCATACCCGGCGGTTTTGTAGACGAGGGCGAGTCCCTTGAGGCCGCCGCCGTTCGTGAAGCCCTTGAGGAGACGGGCCTTACCGTAAGGCTGCGTTGCCAGATGCACACCTACTCGGCCCCGAGGCGCGATCCGCGCTTTCATACCATTACTACAGTCTTCGTAGCTACGGCAAGAGGCACACCCGCGGCAGGTGACGATGCCGCCGAGGCGGCTGTATTTACGGAAAAAACCCTGCCTGAGGACATGGCCTTTGACCACCTCTCGGTGATACGGGATTACTTTCGCTGGAAGAGAGCGGGTTTTGGAGTCTTTGATGTTTGAG
>CAZEBZ010000035.1:7185-18905 GCA_964510775.1 uncultured Thermodesulfobacteriota bacterium | reverse complement strand
CCTCAATGCCCACCTTATCAGAGGCCTGTTTTATAAGTTTTTCCTTAATAAGGTCATTGAGAATATTTTTTCTCGTAATCTCAGTCTCGGCCCCGGGCCGGCCTGTGCGTTTGAAGACGCTCTTCTTAAGGGCCACAGTTGCCTTTAACTCCGAGAGCGTTATAATCTCGTCGTTTATCACGGCCACAATCCTGTCCATAATCTTCGCAGATGCCTCTGATGTAAGCATCAGACAAAAGAGGAGCATAAGACCCGCCGCAGTTATTCTCGGTAAATATAAAAAAATTCTCCTAATCACAAAAACTCCTCCCTTACCTCAATGAGGGTATTCTTTTTTAATAAGTCCATCCACTTTGTAAAACGAGTCTCACGAAACTCACGGCGAAGTCTCTTGTTAATATCCTCTCTGGCCTCGCTAAAGGTGAGATGCCTGCCAGAGGTTTTAGCCACAAGGAGAAAGATATGGTAGCCGTACTCTGTCTTTACAATCGAGCTTATCTCACCTGGTTTCAAGGCAAAGACGGCCTTCTCAAACTCCTCGGGCATCTCGCCTCTTGCAAAAAAACCAAGGTCACCGCCCTTATCGGCCTCGGGGCTAAGAGAGACTTTTCGGGCCCTCCGTGCGAAATTCTTCTTTGTAAGGGCACTTCGAACCTTCTCCGCTTTTTCTTCCGTTGAGAGTACTATCATCCTCGCCCGCACCATAAGGGGCCTCTGAAAATCCTTCTTATGGGCGCGGTAATACCGCAAGGCCTCGGCCTTTTTTATCTTCTCGCCATCACCAAGCACCTTCTTGATAGTCTTTTTTATAAGCAGTCTTCTTGATAGCTCGTCAGACCATTTTTGCATAGAGCCATAAGAGTCGATGAGGCCCTCCTCGAAACCCTCGCCCGCAGCCTCTTTCCTTATCTTATTCACCTCGGCGCGAAGCTGCTGCGGCGCCACATGAAGACCAAGGCGGGCCGCCTCAGAGAGGATAAGCTCCTCCTCTATCATCTCTGCGGCAACGTCTCTTCTTATTGCAGCGCCCCCGCCCCTTTCTCCCACAGCCCTGCCGCTCCCCGTACCCTCAAGGGTCCTCTTAACCCTCGCATCAAAGGAGGCGAGGGTAACAGTGCGCCCGCCAACGTTGATTATGACCTCGTCTCCAGAGGGCCTCTTCGCGCCGCCGCAGCCAGGAAGCATAAAAAGAAGGAGGGACATAAATATAAGAGAGAGACCTCTTTGCATAACTTTCCTCTCGGCGTTAATCCTCACTATAACACCCACGAAGAAGTTCTTTCAATACATATCGGGCCTCGACAAGGGGCTCGGCTCCATCAGGCAGGCGCGCCGTAAACCTTCCATCGCTAAGTATGCGGAACCTCGCGGGGTCTGTACGCGCAAGGGCCAGGGCATTACTCACTACAGACTGCTCCGCAGGAGCGCCTTCTGTGCCCTGAAAATTAATATAAAGTCTGCCTGCCTTCTCGTCAAGCTCCCTTGCCTTAAGACGCGTAAGGAGCAGCCTTAGACGCACCGACTCCATGATATTCTCCACCACCTCAGGTATGGGGCCGTAACGGTCGAGGATCTCATCTTCAATTTCAAAGAGCTCTTCATCATTCTTAATAGATGCAAACCTCTTATAAAGCCCGAGCCTCTGCCCGGCATAAGGCACATAATCTTCAGGGATATACTGGGAGACCCTCATATTAACCTCAGGCAAAACCTCCTCAACTACGACCTCGCCCTTCATCTCAGAGACTGTATCCTCAAGTATACGCGTATACATCTCAAAACCCACAGAGGCTATCTGGCCCGACTGGTTTGTTCCAAGCAGCTCTCCGGCGCCTCGAATCTCAAGGTCGTATGCTGCCACCTTAAAGCCAGAGCCGGGCTCGCAGAGTTCCCTTATCACATCAAGGCGTTTCTCAGCCTCCGGCGTTAGCACAGCCGTCTCCGGTATCATAAAGTAGGCGTAGGCGCGGTGGCTGGAGCGCCCCACGCGTCCTCGAAGCTGATATAACTCGGCAAGGCCAAAAGACTCGGCCCTGTTGATTATTATGGTATTTGCCGATGGTATATCAAGGCCCGACTCTATTATGGCCGTAGAGAGGAGCACGTCGAAGTCTCTGTTTACAAACCCGAGCATTTTTTTCTCAAGCTCACCCTCACGCATCTGCCCGTGAGCCACAGCGAGACGCACCCCCGGCAAAATTCTACGAAGCATCTCCTCTACAGGGGCCATTGACTGCACTCTGTTATGAACAAAAAAGACCTGCCCGCCCCTGTCCATCTCGCGCTCTATGGCCTCCTTTATAACGCCCTCGTCAAAGCGCATCACCTCAGTTATTACGGCGAGCCTGTCCTCAGGCGGTGTGTTTATGATGCTGAGGTCTCGTAGACTTGCCAGCGACATATGGAGAGTCCTCGGTATGGGAGTTGCCGTAAGGGCAAGAACATCAACGGTGCTGCGGAGTTTTTTCAGCCTCTCTTTTTGCCGCACGCCGAACCTGTGCTCCTCGTCTATTATAACAAGCCCCAAGTCCTTAAAGCTGATATCACCCTGCGCGAGCCTGTGCGTACCGATGATTATATCCACGCCGCCGGTACCGAGACGGGCGATGGTCTCTGTCTGCTCTTTTTTCGTCCTGAAACGGCTCAATACCTCTACGTTAACGGGGTAGGCACCAAGACGCCTGCTGAAGGTAAGATAGTGCTGCTGTGCAAGCACAGTCGTAGGCACAAGGATAGCCACCTGCTTACCGTCAAGAACGGCCTTGAAGGCCGCCCTTATGGCCACCTCTGTCTTACCATAACCCACGTCGCCGCAGACAAGCCTGTCCATAGGCGAAGGGGAGAGCATATCTTTAAGAGACTCATCAATGGCACGGGCCTGATCAGGCGTCTCCTCGTACTCAAAGCCCCCCTCGAACTCACGAAAGGCGGCATCAGGCGGTGAGAAGGCAAAACCCGGAGCCACGCGGCGGGCGGCGTATAGTCTCAGCAGCTCTCCGGCCATACTCTCAATGGCCTTTTTTATCTTCCCCTTTGTCCTCTTCCACCTCTGTCCGCCGAGCCTGTCAAGCTCAGGGTTCTCTCGACCCTCAAAGCTATGATAGCGCACGAGCTGGGCCATCCTCTCGACTGGCAGATACAATCTGTCGCCGCCCATGTACTCAAGGAGTAAAAAATCCTTTGAGACAGACTCTACGGCCCGTCTCTTGAGGCCCCTGTACAGACCTATGCCGTGGAGGGTATGGACGATAAAGTCCCCTTCTTTTAAGTCCGAGAGCTCAGTAAGTGCCTCGCCGGGCCTCTCTTTTGGCGAGGGCCTCTTATTTACCCTTGCGCCAAAAATCTCTTCCTCAGCGATAAAGACTACAGCAGCGCTATCCACAGAGAATCCCGCCGAGAGCGAGCCCTGAGCTATAAAGACCCCGGTCTGCTCCCCTTCAAGTACAGAGGCGCTATCAGATAAAGAGACCTTTATGTCATAACCCAAGAGCAGCTCCGCAGTCCGTGCTGCCTGCGCCTTATTATGGGCCGTCATAAATACGACGCTGCCTCTATCCAGCCACTCGCCTATGGCACTGGCAAGGGGTTTTAGGGGCAGCTCTCTACCGCTCTTCGCTCTACCTATCTCACTCTTGAGTTCCAGATGCAAGCTGGAACGCACTGTAACCTCGCCCCCTCCACTTCCACTTCCAGAGACAGACTCCAGAGCTACAAGAGGGAATTTGCCAAGACCTCGAAGCGCCTCACTTACCGTAGTATAAAGGCTTGCACAAGGAAGAAAAAACCTCTTTCTCTTTACAAATACCTCTTCTCTCTCCTTTATCTCTTCAGCAAAGACCTCAAAGGCCTCCTCGACCCTCCGCCTGTTGGGCATAAATACAATAGACTTATCTGGCAGATGATCAAAGAGCGTATCAAGGCTCTCATGAAAGAGGGGGTAGAGACCATAAACATCTTCGCCGGGCGAGGGGTTTTTCAGGGCGGCAAAGATTGGCTGCCAGGCCTCGGGAGCAAGGTCCAGATCCGCGGCACGCTCCATGACCCTCTTTCGAGCCGCGGCCCGTGCGCTTTTCCCATAACCAGCCTCGGCGGCAGGAAGGATAAGCGCCTCTGTAAGAGGGGTTACGGACCTCTGCGTTCCAACATCAAAAGAACGAATAGACTCTATGGTATCGCCAAAAAACTCTACACGGAGCGGCCGCTCACCAGTTGCGGGGAATATATCTGCAATGGCCCCGCGCACACTTATCTCGCCCCGTTCCTCAACCATAGGTACCCTCGTAAAGCCCCTCTCAAGCAAATCGACGAGCAGAGTATCACGCCCATAATCCTCATCGCAGGCAAGCCTTATGACCCCGCCCTCAAAGGCCGGTGCGGGAGAGAGTCTCTGCAGCACGTTACGCGCCGCTGTCACGATAATAAATGGACGTCCTGAGGCGAGCCTCTCATATAGCTCCAGCCTCGCCGAGAGTATATTTGGGTGCGGGGCCTTTAGCTCAAAGGGAAGCAGCTCTGTAGAGGGAAAGAGAAAGACCTCTTCTCTATCTATAAAAAACCGCAAGTCTTCCGTAAAGCGAGAAGCGGCACGTGTATCAGGGAGCAGGGCAAGTACTGGGCGGCGGTGTCGCTTAAAAAAAGAGGCGAGCATAAAGGCCCCTGAGGCGCCGTGAAGGCCCGAGACCGTCAACTCATGTCCGCGGCCGAGCTCACCGGCCCTCTCGACCGCCTCTTTAATGGAAATATCCCTCTTAAGCGCTTGCGCTTTACTCATAACTCCAGACTCGTTATTGCGTCTTTACAGGCATTATAAACAATATATGGAAATTCGAAATCATAACACATTTTTACTCCTTTTTTTAGAGATAAAAGTCAATCCAAGGGCTTTAAAAGGAGTTGAATATCCCCGATCATCTTCTTCACCCTCCCCTTCCGCTATTAATCATGGTTTTTCTGCCGCGGCCCTCCTTGACGGCAATCATAAGTGGTGATAAACTTCTCACATGCCAGAAAAGATAATTAAAAGCTTTGATGTAAAGTTTCTTCAGATACTCGATGCCTCAGGCGAGGCCGATGCCGCCCTGCTGCCCGACCTCTCTACTGAGGAGTTATTGCAGGCCTACAGGGCCATGACCCTCTCAAGGACCTTTAACCGCATCGCCCTCGCCCTGCAGCGCGAGGGCCGTATCGGCACCTACGCCTCCATACTGGGCCAGGAGGCCTCGCAGACAGGCTCGGCCCTGGCCCTTGATAAAGACGACTGGATATTCCCGTCATTTCGTGAGTCCGGTGTTTTTATCTCACGAGGATACCCGCTTCAGCAGATGTTTAGTTACTGGCGAGGCGATGAACGAGGCATGGAGGCCCCAGCCACAGAGAACATCTTCCCTATGAGCGTGCCCGTTGGAAGCCAGATAACCCATGCCGTAGGCACGGCCATGGCAATGAGTATACGAGGAGATAAGAACATAGCCGTTACTTACTTTGGCGACGGCGGCTCATCACGGGGGGACTTTCACGAGGGCCTAAACCTCGCAGGAGTATTTAAGGCCCCTGTAATCTTTCTCTGCCAGAACAATCAGTGGGCCATTTCACTTCCGCGAGACCGTCAGACAGCCGCCGAGACCATAGCTCAGAGGGCCGCGGGGTACGGCATCCCGGGCATTCAAGTTGACGGCAACGATGTGCTCGCAGTCTACTGCGCTACGGCCGCTGCCGTAAAGAGGGCTCGCTCCGGAGAAGGCCCCACGCTTGTCGAGTGCTTTACCTACCGCCTTGACGACCACACAACGGCCGACGACTCATCACGGTACAGGACAGATGAGGAGGTGGCCAGGTGGCAGAAAAAAGATCCCCTCTCAAGGTTCAAAAAATTTCTTGAAAATAAGGGCATCTTAGGGGCCGAACTTGATAAGAAAATAACAGAAGAGGCCGAGGACGCCGTAGGAGCAGCCGTTAAGGAGTTCGAGGCACAGACCCCGCCGGAGGCCGCTGACATTATAAGATATACCTCCGCATCATTAAGTGAGAGACAACATAAAGACATGAAGGCCCTGAGATGGGAAAAATAACCATAGTAAAGGCCATTAATCAGGCCCTTGCCGAGGAGATGGGGCGCGACAGCGACGTAGTGCTTCTTGGCGAGGACATCGGCGTTGACGGCGGAGTATTCCGTGTTACTGACGGTCTCCTTGAAAAGTTCGGGCCCCAGCGTGTAATGGATACCCCCCTTGCAGAGCTTGCCATAGTAGGCACTGCTATCGGCATGGCTGTTTACGGACTTAAACCCGTTGCCGAGATTCAGTTCATGGGTTTTAGCTACGGAGGCCTTGAACAAGTCTTCTCACACGCCGCGCGTATACGCTCGCGCTCAAGGGGACGCTTTACCTGCCCCATGGTTATCAGAACGCCCTACGGTATCGGCATCAAGGCCCCAGAGCTGCACAGCGAGTCCTCAGAGGCCCTTTACTGCCATATGCCCGGCATAAAGGTCGTCGCTCCCTCAACGCCTTATAACGCAAAGGGGCTGCTCATCTCTGCCATACGCGACGAGGATACAGTCTTATTCCTTGAGCCGGCGAGCATCTACCGCGCTATTAAGGCCGAGGTGCCCGCTGAGGAGTACTCCATACCCCTTGGTAAGGCGGCTATTATGCAGGAAGGAGCTGAGATAACCCTTGTCTCATGGGGGGCCATGCTTCATAAGGCCATGGAGGCCTCTGAGGGTTTTGACTGCGAGATAATAGACCTTATGACCTTAAAACCATTTGACGAAGAGGCCGTACTTAATTCCGTAAGAAAGACAGGCCGCCTCGTTATAGTCCATGAGGCTACACGGAACTGCGGACTTGGCGCTGAAATTGCCGCCCTTGTCTCCGAGGAGGCCTTATTCTCTCTAAAGGCACCTGTCGTCAGGGTAGCGGGCCCCGAGGCCGTTACGCCTATGGCGAGCCTTGAGGACGAGTACGTTCCAAAACCAGAGCGCATAAGAGAGGCCCTGCAGTCCGTGATGAAGTATTAATAGACAGGCGCTGGAGCAGGCAGGCATCACAACAATATAATAATAAAAAAATTCAACTCTCATGCAGCGCGGCACGGATCATATATAAAAGGTTTAAGTCATTTTTTGGTGGGCAATGCCCATGCTACAAAGTTTTCTTTTTTCTCTGTACGGTAAGATGACTTTATAATGACACAATAAGTAGTTCCACTTTGGTTTTCTTTGTCATTTTTTTTAATGGGCAGTGCAGCCTACAAAACTGCCGCAGGCTTACAGTCCATCTCATAAATATAGATGCTAACTGCGCCCCTCTTAAAAGATCTTTTTTCTAAAATCAAGTAAGGGGTCACGCAATTAATCACAAGGAGATACTCCATGGCCTTTCAGTTCAGACTTCCCGACCTTGGCGAAGGTATAAAAGAAGGCGAGGTCGTAAAATGGCTCGTTAGCGAGGGAGACCTTGTTGAGGAGCATCAAGTCATCATGGAGGTAGAGACTGACAAGGCCATCGTTGAGGTTCCCTCGCCAAAGAAGGGCAAGGTACTTAAGCTTGATAAGGCCGAGGGCGCGGCTGTCCTTGTAGGCGAGGTCCTGCTCACTATAGATACGGGCGAAGAGGGGGAGAGGGAGGCGGAGGAAGAAGTAAAAAAACCATCGCCAATAAAAATAAAACCCCCTGCACCAGCCCCCGTAATGGAAAAAGAAGAGGACGACGGCGCCTCTGTAGTGGGCTCTCTACCTGCCGCCGCAGGCGTACTGGCATCTCCAAAGGCGCGGGCCCTTGCCCGTGAAAAATCCATTGACCTTAATACCATAACAGGCACAGGCCCCGGCGGGATTATAACGGAAGGCGACGTACTTGGGGTAACTTCCGCTCCGGCTCCGACACCAATAAAACAAGAAACTCCAGTCATACCCTCACCCGCCACAGCGCCAGCCGCCCCCCCTGAGAATAAAAATAAAGACTCTTACGGCCCTGTGGAGCGAGTACCTATCCGGGGCATAAGAAAGAGCATTACACGCAACCTTATTGCCTCGCAGAAGAATACGGCCTCAGTAACTGGCATGGACGATGCTGATGTAACGGAGCTGTGGAATCTTCGACTAAGGGAAAAAGAGGCCGCCGCCGAGCATGGTGTACCCCTTACCTTTCTACCTTTTTTCATGAAGGCCGTGCGTCATGCCATCGAGAGCCACCCAATGTTAAACGGCTCCGTAGATGAGGAACGGGGGGAGATAATAATAAAAAAATACTTTAACGTAGGCGTTGCCGTAGACACCCCTGACGGGCTCATGGTAGCCGTCATAAGGGACGTAGACAAAAAAACCATACTGGAACTTGGCGCAGAACTCGCCGAATTAAGCCAGAAGGCAAGGGAGAGAAAGATAACCCTCGGCGAGTTAAAGGGCTCGACCTTTACCATTACAAACTACGGCTCCTTTGGCGGCAGATACTCTACGCCAATAATAAACTACCCCGACATCGCCATTCTCGGTACAGGCCGCATTACTGAGAGGCCCTGGGTATATAAGGGGCAGATAACGGCGCGGCGCATTCTGCCCCTCTCCCTTACCTTTGATCACAGAGTAGTTGACGGCATCGAGGCATCGACTTTTCTGGCGAGGGTAAAGCAATACCTTGAGGATCCAAATCTCATATTTATCGAGAGCGCATAAAAAAAGACAGCGTCGAAATCCATTTACATCTCTTAAGAAAGGAAAATGATATATGATAAAAAGGAGGTCCTTGCAAAGAGCGCTCTTAATCATTGTATCATTTTTTTTCTTGGGAATGCTCCTACCAACATATACGTCGGCGCGGCAAGACTCAAAGAAAGCAATTCTGGCAGGCGGCTGTTTCTGGTGCATGGAATCGGATTACGAGAAGATTCCCGGAGTAATAAGAGTTGAGTCGGGATACATCGGTGGAGAAGGCAAAGATCCGACGTATAAAGACTACGGAAGAAAAGGACATATAGAGGCAGTTGAGATTACTTATGACCCCTCAGTCTTAACTTATAAAGGAATCCTGGATTTATTCTGGCCGCGAATTGACCCTACCGACGCAGGCGGTCAGTTCTGCGACCGTGGCCATGAATACTCAACGGCCATCTTTTACAAGACAAAGGAAGAAAAAAAACTGGCGGAGAAATCAAAGTCAGAGCTAAAGAGATCAGGGCGGCTAAAAGACGCGGTAGTGACAAAGATACTTGAGAATAACGGGTTTTATAGGGCCGAGGGTTATCATCAGGATTACTACAAGAAGAATCCCTTAAGGTATAAATTCTACCGTTATAACTGCGGCCGCGACAAGCGGCTAAGAGAGCTATGGGGCGAGGCTCCAGGACATGAGTAAACAAGAGATAAAAAAACAAGACTGATTATTTTAGAGCATTATAATCTGAGGGCTTATACTTTTTTTAGACCTGCAGAGATTAAAAATTTCTTTTAAGGTGAACAAATGGGTTTTCTTGATTATCTAAATCCCGTAAAGACGGGGAAAAAGCTTCTGGAGCTGCAGATGGCCTTAATCGGTAAACACGTCTTTAACAACCTCTTAACAGAAGAGGAAAGAGATGAGGTTAATACTTTTGTAACTAAGGGGCTAAAAAAAGGGAAGCTAAGTGACGAAAAAATAGCGGGCCTCGATGATAAGGTGCGTTATCTCTTAATTGCCCTTACTATGAAAAAAACAGGCGCCGACTACGGCAAGCTAAAGGGGTTCAAGATCTATGTTCAAAATCCCTTTGCCATAGAAAAATACAGCGCGGCCCTCTGCGCTACGGCAGAGAAGGTCGTTAAGGAGAAGCATGACATTGAGGTTGGTTTTTAGGATTTTTTATATCTAAAACAAAACGATAGAGGCCTCAAAGCTTCCCCCTTAAGTATTACAAATTATATATCCTCCTGACAGACTTGCTCATCAAAATTCCCGAGAGTTTTTGCTTTACAAACTCGTGTTCCTTAAAGGGGTGCGATTTATATATTTCTTCATAGTCAACGTCGAGAACATCACAGTCTTTTCCCTGCCGCTTCCCCACAACCTCATATACTCTCTTGATATAGTTACTGTTAAACTGCAGGTTATCAGGGTCAACCCAGCCCGCTTCTATAAAAGCCCTGGTTTTCTTTCTGCATCTACATGGATTGCTCTTATTAACAAGGCCGCATTTTTCCCGCATAAAAGTATAGAGGTCTTTACGCGCCCTGGTGAGTTTTTGCCTAAAGTTATCTTTGCTGATATTAAGAATCTCACTACCCAGATTATGATCTACCTCAAGAATCTCTCCAAGTATAAAGACAATCCTCTGCTCCCTGTCAAGACAAATTAACATGGCCGCCGTGCAGCCGACTTTAGCGTCCTCAATAATCATCAGGTCTTCGGGAGTGGGGTCTCCACTTCTTGGATAATCACTGTCAGGTATTCTATCGAGATCGTCCCCATAATCGCTAAAGCTGGTAATCAAACCTTCTATCTTTACCCGCTTAAGATTAAGCAAATGATTAACGACAATCCGATAGAGCCACGTTCGGAATTGACTCTTGCCCTTAAAA
This sequence comes from uncultured Thermodesulfobacteriota bacterium, assembly GCA_964510775.1. Classification (GTDB taxonomy): domain Bacteria; phylum Desulfobacterota; class GWC2-55-46; order GWC2-55-46; family JADFVP01; genus JAJRZX01. The sequence goes on along the minus strand of CAZEBZ010000035.1, from coordinate 8,353 downwards.
CCGGAGAGCCCTGTTATCACCTTTATAAAGATATCCTGAGTGACATCTTCAGCGTCAACGGGGTTTAAGACTGTCTTCCAGACGATGTTATAGATAAAGGACTGGTGCCTTCGCAGCAGCTCCTCCAGACTCTTTCTATTACCCTCCAGGGCCTCGCTGACGAGCGCGGCGTCGTCAGACTTTATAGTGGTATTGTTCAAGAGCACCTCTCCCTGTTCAGCTATTTAAAAGATAACTTGGCATGCTTATTATTTCTTTATAACTTATGACACGTCCCTTTTTATATTCTCCATTTCTTTTAATAAAGATTGAAATTGAGCATTAAAGTTCTCTTCATCCATGTTAGGAGACTGAAACATAGTAAAGGTGGTAACGCTCCCTCCTCCGGGCAGAGCGAGCACCCTCAGAGGTAAGATGCCCAAGGCATCTTCTGTGGGGCCGGTAAAAAAATCTATCACCCCTGTCTTCTCATCAGAGATAACCTTAAAAAACAACTCGCCCATAGGTGTAGCCACCTTATGCTTTCCATCAACAACTTTTAATTCCATACAAAACTCCGTGGCCCATCGCGGAAGATTTTCAATGCTTGAGAGATATGAAAAGACCTTCTCTTTTGGAGTTGAGAGGACTAAAGCGGCAGTCTTTGAATTCATAGTAACACCTCCTGATTTTTTGCGGCTCTAATTGAGCCTTTCCCTTACGCGTCTATAAATCATATTTGCTTCATACTTAGTTAGACACAAAAGAAGTAGAGGTGTGACAAAAGTCTTGCAAGGTGAGCACTGCCCACCAAAGGCCAAGGCGTAACTTGAGAGGCAGAACACTCTGCTGCCCATTGGTTTTCTTTGTCTTGCTTTTTTTGATAGCCCCTGTTTAGAGGGGCTGCAGCCTTGTAGGGTGGGCACGGCCCACCAAAGGCCCGAAGGGCCGAGACTTAAGAGGCAGAGCACCCTGGTTCCCATTGCTTTTCTTTGTCTTGCTTTTTTTAATAGCCCTGTTTAGAGGGGCTGCAGAAGTAAATTCAGAGACACTAACCTTGTCCCCCCCATTGCTTTTCTTTGTCTTACTTTTTTTAATAGGCCCTGTTTAAAGGGGCTGCAGAAGTAAATTCAGAGACACTAACCTTGTCCCCCCCATTGGTTTTCTTTGTCTTGCTTTTTTTAATAGC
>CAZEBZ010000035.1:0-7085 GCA_964510775.1 uncultured Thermodesulfobacteriota bacterium | reverse complement strand
CCATGTTTAGAGGGGCTGCAGAAGTAAATTCAGAGGCACTAACCTTATCCCCCCCATTGGTTTTCTTTGTCTTGCTTTTTTTAATAGCCCATGTTTAGAGGGGCTGCAGAAGTAAATTCAGAGGCACTAACCTTATCCCCCCCCATTGGTTTTCTTTGTCTTACTTTCTTTTTTCCAAAAGAAAGTAAGGCCGCCTCTCACCGCACCAGCCGGCCCGTCACCATACTAAAGACACTGATTACAATGGATCCGAGGATGGCTACGCCGAGGCCCTTTACATCAAGGCCCGCTACAAGGCGGCTTACAATAAGGAGCATAACGCCGTTAATAATAAAGCTGAAGAGACCGAGGCTTAAGATATTAATAGGCAGGGTGAGGATAAAGAGCAGGGGTTTTATTATGAGGTTAAGAAGACCAAGTAGCAGGGCCGCCTCAAGAATAGGGCCGTAACCCGCGGCCTCAATACCGGGCACAATATAGACGGCCAAAAAAATGCCGACGGCGAGAATAGCGAAGCGAAGTACGAGGCTGGACATTTTTATCCTCGGATAAATTCAGGTAATTAATAAAGATAGCGGTAATAACTCAGTCCTCGGCGAGTACGCCAACCATCTCGTCATGAATTAATCTATTAGAGGCGAGGCAGCGCGGAACAAAGTTGGAAAAGTCCTCTCCCCTAAAACCAGTAACAGAACCTCCCGCCTCCTCTACGAGAAGGGCCGCGGCGGCAGTATCCCAGGGCGAGAGCTTCATCTCCCAAAAACCGTCATAACGGCCGCAGGCAACATAAGATAGATCAAGGGCCGCGCTTCCGGCGCGCCTTATGGCCTGCGCCTTTAATGAAAACCTCTTGAAATTATCAAAATTATTCTCTTTCGAGGTACGAAGATCATAGGGGAAACCAGTGCAGAGGAGGGATTTATCAAGAGAGGCCGTAGATGATACGCTTATGGCCTCGTTGTTAAGCGTAGCTCCGCCGCCCTTTTCTGCCACAAATAACTCATCTAACATGGGGTTGTAGACAACGCCAGAGACAACCTCGCCATCAGCCTCAAAGGCAATGGAGACGCAGAACATAGGCAGGCCGTGAGCGTAGTTAGTGGTGCCGTCAAGGGGGTCGATTATCCACCTGTAGCGACCTGCGCTCTCTCGCTCGTCACTCTCCTCGGCTATGATGCCGTGACCGGGAAAGTCCCTCGTAATCCGCCTTACGATTAAGTCCTCGGACTTTCTGTCCATCTCGGTAACGATATTCACGGCGCCCTTAAAATCCACGCGCCCGGCGCGGCCAAGACGGGACTTCAGAAGCTTGCCTGCCTCAAGGGCCATCTCAACGGCGGCCTTTTTTATCTCCATAAGAGCAACTCTCAGTAAAGGGACAGGGGGAATTCAGAGACAAGAAGCGGGCCTTAGTCGCTGCTCTTAGCCGAGGGGCATCCCGCGCAGGCTGGTTTACTTTCTCCTGAGGCGGCCTTGGCCGGGGCAGGAGCAGAGATAGGTTTACGGGCATAATCAGACTGATACCAACCCGTGCCTTTAAGGACAAAGCTCGAGCGGGAGATGAGTTTTTCCACCTTCTTACCTGAGCAGAAGCGGCAGGTTTTTACAGGGTCATCAGAAAACTTCTGCATGACCTCAAAGACCTTCTCGCACTCAGGACATCTATACTCATAAATGGGCATCTAAAAAAACCTCCAGAAAATTTATCTTATGAAACCTCTGAATAATTCGTCCCTGAATTACTTAGAGACGAAAAAGAAAAATAAAATGCTATTTTTTATTTTCTCACATTTTCAAGAACTTACAGCAATTGAAAATCACGGCACATCCCTGCACCGCAGGAATATCTGAAATATTCAGCCATTCCTTATATGTATTTTAGGCACAGAGGCGATATTTGTCAACTTCTGGCTCATATCATCACAATACAAACCTCTGACGGCCAAGTTTATACAGGGTGATATTAAAAAGACTATTTTACAAGGTAAGAGCCAACCGTCTCTTTAGAGCCCTCAAAAGAGGAGAGGGTCTTTTTCTGCCACTGCGCCTTAACGCTGTAACTCGCAGGTGCGCTATAGTAGGAGTCTAAGGCATCTCTCATAACTCCTGTCATAGCCGAGACATAAGCGCCGGTGCGCTGCCGTCCCTCTATCTTAAATGCGCTTACACCTGCCTCAACAAGACCTGGGATTATCTCAAGAATATTAAGAGATTCTGGCTCCTCAAGGGCGTAAGCCGTAGTGCCGTCGGGCATAAGATAGCGCGCCTTGCAGCACGTGGGGTAGGGTGACGATTCATTGGCAGAGAGTTTATTAAGCAAGACGTTATTAAGCGTGATGCTCATAGAGCCCTCGTCACCGCTCTTGAAGCGCACAAAGCGCGAGGGCGAGCAGGCCCCCTCTGTATTAGTCGAGGCCCCTGTCACATAAGAGGAGAGGTAACACCTGCCCTCGATATTAATGCAGAGGCCGCCGAGGGCAAAGACCTCTATCTCCACATCAGTATGGGCTTTTAATGCCTTTATCTCCTCTATTGTAAGGACGCGTGGCAGCACAACACGCCTGATACCAAAGTGAGAGGCGTAAAAATTAATGCTCTCGTAATTGGAGGCGCTTGCCTGCGTGCTGAGGTGCAGATTTATATGAGGATATTTTTCTCTGGCATAACGCAGTACGCCGAGGTTTGCGATAATTACGGCGTCGGCGCCGAGTTCCGCGGCCCTGTCAACGGCCTTGTACCACGTTGTATACTCGCCGAGCTGAGGAAAGGTATTAATGGCGACAAAGAACTTCCTGCCCTCTTTTCGGATTAAATCTATGCCCTCGGCGAGGTCTTTATCGGAAAAATTCAGCCCCTCGAAGTTGCGCGCGTTCGTGGCGTCGCGAAAGCCGAGATACACGGCATCGGCGCCCGCGGTGACAGCGGCCTTTAAAGAACGCAGGTTTCCCGCCGGGGCGATAACCTCGGCCTTTTTATATGATGTTGCCATAAAAACCTCCCTTACTTTCTTTTAGAAAAAAGAGAGTAAGACAAAGAAAAGCAATTGAGAATCAGCTCAACCCCACAGAAACTACGCTCTGCACGCCCACTTACTTTAAAAAAAAATTTTGTCTAAGCAGCGCACCTGCCGCGCCCCAAAGCAGCAGAAAGGGAGTAGATACTTGTACCTCCACTAAAAAAAGGAGGGTTTAAAAAAATATCTAAAAGAAACTCACCGCCCCCGCTCTAAAAGGGTACGTCGTCGAGGTCGCCGGACTTAGATGAAGATGATGGCGAGCCCGCCGAGGGAGCGCCGCCGCCATAATTGGAGCCGCCGCCACCGCCGCCTCTTGAGCCAAGCATCTGCATGGTATCGGCGACTATCTCTGTCTTATACTGCTTAATACCCTCTTTATTCTCCCAGCTGCGGTTCTGAATCTTACCCTCAATATAGATCTGCTTGCCCTTTGAGAGAAACTCGCCGCATATCTCGCCGAGCCTGCGATAGGCTACGATATTGTGCCACTCTGTCTTAGTAACCTTCTCACCGTCCTTGGTATAAGTCTCTGTAGTAGCGAGACTGAAGCTCGCCACTGCCACACCGCTTGGCAAATAGCGCACCTCGGGGTCAGCGCCAAGATTACCGAGAAGAATTACCTTGTTAACACCAGCCATAAGAAACTCCTTTTTTATAAAATTTTCGCCGCGGCCTAAGAGACCTTGAGCCCCCCAGGGCCTGAAAAAATAAGTATATAAGTGTAATCAGGAAGCGTATAGATAATTTACCAATATGACCTGCAAAGTCAAGGTGATATTATTCATGAAGTAAGGGGGGCAAAGTAAAAATTGACATCTCGCAAGTAAAAAAGTACAATTTTATCATCTATTTAAGGGCGATGAGCGCCTCAATAGCATACCTGGGCCAAAGGCGCCCCGGAGAGAACAAAGCACACGTTAAAAAAATGTACTTAAGAACTTTTCTCGTCTGGACAGCGGGGCTTCCCGTAACAGCCATACTCTTTGCAATAATACTACTCTCCCTCCTTGTTGACAGGAGCGGCCGCATAGTACATGCCATTGGCGCTTTCTGGTGCAGAATTATCCTCGCACTCGCCGGAGTAAGGGTAACAGTCAGGGGAGGAGAAAACTTAAGCGGAGATAACCCTAAAATATTTCTATCCAACCACCAGGGGGCCTTTGACATACCTGTGCTGCAGGGCTACATACCGCGGCAATTTCGCTGGGTAGCGAAAAAAAGCCTCTTCACCATACCTGTTGTAGGGTGGACCATGACTCTGGCAGGATATATAGGCATCGAGCGCGAGAACTCAAAAAAGGCCTTAAAAAGCCTGCTCCTTGCCGCGCAGAAGATAAAAAGCGGCACATCCGTCCTCGTCTTTCCAGAGGGTACGAGAAGCACCACAGGAACCCTGCTGCCCTTTAAGAAAGGGGCCTTTCTTCTGGCGAGAAAGAGCGGCGCCGATATAGTGCCCCTTGCCGTAGAGGGCACAAAGAATATAATGAAAAAAGGCTCTCTTATGATGGCCCCTGCCCGCACGACGCTATCAATAGGAAAGCCCTTTAGCACAAAGGGCAAGAGCGATGAGGAGCTAATGGCACAGACGCTCAAGGAGATACAAGAACTACTACATTATTAAGTACTCCGATGCGAAGCGATAGAGCGTATAAAACAAATAGATACAAATGATAAAATACAAAAAACAGAAAAAATGCCTGCTGGAAAATTAAATCAAGGCGTCTTATCGCCGAGGAAATAAAAATGAAAAAGGAACAAAATGACAGATAAAAAAAGCCTCTTAAGGGTAATACCTCTTGGAGGGCTCGGCGAGATAGGCCTTAATATGATGGCGCTGGAGTATGAGAACTCCATCATCGTCGTGGACTGCGGGCTTATGTTTCCAGAAGATTATATGCTGGGCATAGACTTTGTCATACCTGACATAAGCTACCTTATTGAGAATAAAGAGAAGGTTCTGGGTTTTTTCATCACCCACGGTCACGAAGACCACACCGGCGCCCTGCCCTTTGTATTAAGAGAGGTGAACGCCCCTGTATACGGCACGGCCCTCACGCTGGGGCTAATCGAGGCCAAGCTCTCAGAGCATAATATGCTCGAAGATACGGTCTTTGAGATGGTGCGCCCAAGAGACAAGATAGCCACAGGCCCCTTTGAGGTGGAGTTTCTCCGCGTAAGCCACTCCATTGTAGACGGCTGCTCCCTTGCCATCACCACACCTGTTGGAGTTGTCATTCATACAGGAGACTTCAAGATAGACCAGACACCCGTGGACGGCGAGGTCATTGATTACGCCCGTTTCTCGGAGTACGGCGAGAAAGGGGTACTTGCCCTCTTCTCCGACTCCACAAATGTAGAAAAAGCGGGGTACACACTCTCGGAGAAGGAAATTGGCGCCAATATCGAGGACATTCTCCGCGCGGCAACGGGCCGAGTAATCCTCGCTACATTCGCCTCGCACATTCACCGCATGCAGCAGGTCTTTGATGCCTCTGTAAGATGCGGCCGAAAGGTCATTCTTAACGGCAGGAGCATGGTAAATAACGTGGATATGGCCATGAGGCTCGGTTACCTAAAGGCCCCTGAGGGCCTTATCGTTGATATGAAGAGCCTTAAGAGTCTTGAAAAAGATAAATCCCTCCTCCTTACCACTGGCAGCCAGGGCGAGCCCATGAGCGCCCTTACACGTATGGCCATGAACAACCACAAACAGATAAAGGTGGAGGATGGCGATACTGTAATACTCTCATCTAAACTCATCCCCGGAAACGAAAAGGCCATAACGGCCATGATGAACCACCTCTACAGAAGGGGCGCCACGGTAATATACGAGAAAGTCTCTGAGATACACGTCTCGGGACACGCAAGCAGAGAAGAGCTGAAGATTATGCTGAATATGACAAGGCCCAAATTCTTCATGCCCGTACACGGCGAGTACCGCCACCTTGTACTGCACTCAAGGCTGGCGAAGAGCGTAGGAATTCCAGGGGAGAACATCATCGTCGCAGAAGACGGCGATGTAGTTGAGATAAGCCCCGAGAAAGCTCAAAAAAAGGGCACCGTTGACTCGGGCCGCGTCCTCGTAGACGGCAAGGGTCTCGGCGATACAGGAGATATGGTATTAAAAGACAGACGCCACCTTGCCCGCGACGGCATGGTCATAGCGCTGCTCTCCCTTAACGAAAAAACAGGTGAGATTATCTACGGCCCTGATATTATCACACGTGGTTTTGCCTTTAAGGACGAGAGCCCAGAGCTTCTTGAGGGCGCGAGGGCCCTTATTGCCACGACCCTCGATGAGCTAAACTCCGAGACAAGGGGCGAGCAGCTTGAGGTGGAAAAAGAGATAAAACGGGCCCTTAGAAGATTCTTTAATAAGACCATTGAGAGAAGACCTGTTATACTGCCACTTGTTATTGAGATATAAAATGGGCGCATATTGGGCACGGCGTTCAATGAGTGAGATATAAGGACGTAGTAGAACAGGGGAGTTTGCTCTAAGAGAGAGGAGTTTTCTTGAGACAAGGTGTGCTAAATATTTTATTCATATTAAGTGTCCTTGCCGCGCCGGTCCTAACAACCGTTGCCGCCTACGCAGAGAGACCCTTGATGCCCGCCCCCGTAGACAGGCCCGCGCTGCACTACGAGAGTCAGAGAGGCACAACAATTAAACGGGATAAATGGGGCGTAATGGACCCCACACCCTCTGTCATAGCCCTTAAATACCTCCACAGGGACAAGTACGGCTTTGTAGACTGGGCAAGGGCCATTCGAGAGGGTTTAATAGCCCCGAAAGACTCTATTAACGGAGGCCCCGGCGCCACTCCATCATACAATAAGAATGTCCTCATAAAATCCAAACTCATATTCATGCCAGATGTTATTTTTCCCCATAAAGCGCACAACGTCTGGCTTAGCTGCAAGATCTGCCACCCAAAGATATTCAAAAAAAAGGCAGGGGCCTCAGGCATCTCCATGCTCGGCATCTGGAACGGCCAATTCTGCGGCAGATGTCACGACAAAGTGGCCTTTCCCATACGCAACTGCTTCAAGTGCCACTCCGTATCAG
>CAZEBZ010000034.1:0-19015 GCA_964510775.1 uncultured Thermodesulfobacteriota bacterium | reverse complement strand
TTACTTAATATAAGTAGGTTATGACGTCCGAAGCACAGCACAACCCATCAAAAAATACCCGCACCCCCCAATAACAAAACATTACTCTATTGACTCTTGTATATGTCTGTAGTTTCGTAGGGTGGGCACTGCCCACCAAAAAAAACTTTATTCATTAATTACTTAATATAAGTAGGTTATGACGTCCGAAGCACAGCACAACCCATCAAAAAACACCCGCACCCCCCAATAACAAAACATCACTCTATTGACTCTTGTATATGTCTGTAGTATACTTAACCTGTATGAATATCTTTGAGTTTCTTCAAAAATGCACTGGTTTTGAGTGGGACGAGCACAACGCTGAGAAAAACAGGCAAAAGCACGGTGTCAGGCCTTCAGAGTGCGAGGAGCTTTTCTTCAACCGTCCTCTTGTTGTTGCCCCTGATGTAAGACACTCGCAGAAGGAAAATCGTTTTTACAGCCTCGGAAAGACGGACATTGGAAGAATGCTCTTTGTTGTATTTACTGTTAGAGGAGCCAAAATACGTATAATCTCGGCAAGGGACATGAACCGCAAGGAGAAAAAGGCCTATGAGAGCCATGACTAAGAAAAAAAATATACCTGTCTTTAAGAATGAAGATGAAGAGAGGGAGTTCTGGGCCTCCCATGACTCCACAGAGTACGTTAATTGGAAGAAGGCGAAGCGCGTTGTGATGCCTGAGCTCAGGCCATCGCTCAAGACCATCTCTCTAAGGCTCCCGGAATCCATGATAGAGGAACTAAAGCTCCTTGCCCATAAAAGAGACGTGCCTTATCAGTCGCTTCTGAAAATATTCCTCTCGGCAAAGATAAAGGAAGAACTCCAGACCCATTAAGCCGTGAATGGTGAGTTCTGCCCACTATTCAAATATCTTTTAATCTTGTCGTGTGGGCAGTGCCCACCAGAAAAACGATTCTACTATAACCTCCTTCACCAATACCCATTATCGACAAAAAGTAAGGACAAAATTTCTCAGTGCTGCACGACCATAGACCCCGCCCGAAATAACCTGCCCTTAAAGCCTGTTGAGTTATGGATCACGCCGTCGCTGCCGATTACCACACCCTCAACACCCTTGAGGCTCTCAATGAGGGCCAGGCCTTTTTGGGGCCCCATTACAAAGACCGCAGTTGAGAGGGCGTCTGCGAGGGTAGAGTCCTCAGTAACAATCGTGGCGCTTCGCGAGCGTCTTGCCGGAAAACCCGTCTTTGGGTCCAGTATATGACTATACCGAACACCGTCAGACATAAAAAACCTCTCATAATCACCTGATGTGGCAACGGCTCCGCGCTTACTAAAGGCCTCACCAAAGATTTTCTCTGTTTCACGGGGGTCTTTAATCCCGATTATAAAATTAGCGTTACCAAAACTACTGTTTTTATTGATTAAAAACATGTCCCCACCGGCCTTTATAATGGCCCTCGCCACACCATGCTCCAGCAATTTGTTCCCGGCTCGCTTAACAATAAATCCCTTGGCCACTCCACCAAGGTTTAAGGTCATGTTTTTTTTAGTCAGCCTAACTGTATAGGCCTTATCATCAACTGCCACATTTTTATAGTTTACAAGGGGTAGAAGCCTTGCAACCTCTCCAATGCCTGGCACATGCTTTTTTTCTCCGGAAAAACCCCATACACCTGCAACTGCGCCTATTGTGGGATCAAAAGCACCATCTGAGAGAGACGCCACGCGAAGCGCGGTCTTCACAACGCTAATCACATCTTCCGAGACCTTTACTGCGCTGCCGGAGCGCTGTGATATGCGTGAGACCTCGCTGCCGGCGTCATAACTACTAAAAATTTTCTCAAGACGAGATATTTCAGTAAAAGCCGAGTCTGCCGCCTTATCATAGTCAGATGAATCCCCTCCCATCATGCTTATCTCAACAACAGTGCCCATGAGGAGTTTTTTATAAATAGTTTTTTTTGCAGGTTCCGTAGTGATAAGCAGATAGCCCATAACGCAAAAAATGACTGCGATAAAGGCCACGTAGAGTATCCGTATTTTCAGATTATTATTGTGAGGTGAAGACATGATGGTGAACCGGTTTACATAATTTTTTCAATAGGTTACGTTGCCGCACCACGATCGGAAGAAAAACCTTACCGCAGCGCTTAAGGTATTAAAACGCTGCTCCAACAAGTCTTATATCCAATCATTCCGCACCACTGTCATCTGTGGCGCCTCTGATCCTAAGGTCGCGCTCAAACTTTGACTGACAATCCACACAGACTCGTGTAAAGGGCAGCACCTCAAGCCTCTTCTCCGCCACAGGCTCGCCGCACTCCTCGCACTCGCCGTAACTACCCTCATTTATCCTCTCAAGTGCAAGGTCTATCTCAGATAATTTTTTCCTGTCCCTGTCTCCAAGGGTTAAGGCAAGCTCGCGCTCCCTCTCGTTACTGGCAATATCGTATATATCACCTGATTCACGCTTATGTACACTACTCTCCGCTCGTATCTTTGCCGATACGTCATTAAGTATTTTTTCTTTCTCCTCAAGGAGCCTGCTCTTGACTATCTCCTGAAAAGAGGGTTTTTTTACACTTTTTTTCAGAGTTTTTTTGCTGCCACTCTTCTTGACCGCTGCCTTTCGTGTTGTAGCGGCAGCACCCTTTTTTGAGGTGATACTTTTTTTTGTCCCTATTTTTTTCGTCTTTTTTTCGGCCGTCATTCCCTTAGCCTCTCCTGAATTCAGATTAAAGAAACCCGTCCTCCTACAACACCTATCAGATAAACGCGGTGTAACAGTATACAATTTTTATAGCATTTGTCAAGACCCTACGGTTTTGACAAATTTATTAAATAAAATCAAGTAGTTACGATATGAAGCCTACGACTCGCAATCGACACTCAAACCTCTTTCGAGAAGGTTTCTATTTATCTATGTTACTCATAGACATATGGGACTTGCCCTCCAGTAAAGACAACGCAAGCCCCTTGACAGACTTTTTCAATATACCTTATACTAATAAACGATGCTGAGGTGACTTGTTCCACGTGGAACAATTAAGTGAAGGGCAAGAGTTTCAAGATACAAACGAGGACAACAGAGTGAGATTCGAGAGCAGATATGAGGTAATAGTAGTTGGCGCAGGTCACGCCGGCTGTGAGGCGGCCCTTGCGGCAGCAAGGATGGGGCTAAAAACCCTTACTGTTACCATAAACCTCGATACCATAGGCCAGATGTCCTGTAACCCCGCCATCGGAGGAGTCGCCAAAGGCCACCTCGTAAGAGAGATTGACGCCCTCGGCGGTGAGATGGCGCACATCATAGACGCCACGGCCATACAGTTCCGCACCCTTAACGAGAGCAAGGGCCCTGCCGTAAGATCTACTCGCGCGCAGGCAGACCGCAGGGCCTACAGGACCTTGATGAAGGACGTCCTTGAGGGTACAAAAAACCTTCACCTTAGACAAGGCATGGCAGAGCGCCTCCTTACCGGGAGAGACAAAAACGACAAGGTGAGGATAAAAGGCGTAGTACTTAATACTGGTGAGGTTTTTCACGCCGATGCGGTTATTATTACGGCAGGAACCTTTATGCAGGGTCTTATGCACATAGGGAATAAGAGCTTCTCAGGGGGGCGCGCAGGTGACGGCGTAAGCCGCGGACTATCAGAGTCTTTAAAAAACCTCGGGCTGCGCATGGGACGGCTAAAAACCGGTACATGCCCCAGACTTGACGGAAGGAGCATAAATTACTCCCTTGTAGAGGAGCAAAAACTACAGCAGCCTCAAGAGTTTAGCCCATTCTCCTTCTCTTCTCCGCCCTTTACGAGAGGGCAGATGCCCTGCTTTATTACATATACAAACGAGGACACCCATGCGGTTATAAGGAGCAATCTCGACAAATCCCCCCTCTACAGCGGCGCCATTGAGGGCGCAGGCCCAAGATACTGCCCCTCTATTGAAGACAAGGTGGTAAAGTTCCCTGAGAGGGTGCGGCACCAGGTCTTTCTTGAGCCGGAAGGCCCCCATACCTACGAGGTATACCCAAACGGCATCTCCACCTCCCTACCCATAGAAGTTCAAAAAGAGTTCTTGAGAACCATTCCGGGCCTTGAGAATGCCGAGATACTGCGCCCCGGTTATGCCGTTGAGTACGACTACATTGACCCTCGAGAACTAAGCCTGAGCCTTGAGACGCGCTCTGTAGACGGGCTCTTCCTCGCAGGCCAGATTAACGGCACATCAGGGTACGAGGAGGCCGCCGCCCAGGGACTTATGGCAGGGATAAACGCGGCGCTGAAGTTGCAGAGCCGCCCTCCCCTTATCCTCAAGAGGAATGAGGCCTACATCGGTGTTATGATTGATGATATTGTTAAAAAAGGAACAAGGGAGCCCTACAGACTATTTACCTCACGGGCAGAGTACAGGCTGCTGCTCCGTGAAGACAACGCCGAGCTGCGCTTAAGAGAATTTGGCTATAATGCAGGCCTTGTAGACGAAGAAACATACAAAACATTTCTTCATAAAAAACAATTACTTACAGAGGCCAGGTTTTACCTGAAGAAGACGCGCGTAAGCCCCGCTGAGGCAAGCGCCCTCGCTAAGGTGGAGATAAATAAATCACCTACATTAGAGGAGCTGCTTCGCCGCCCCGAGGTAAGACTCCGCGAGATTGAGAAAACATGGGCGTGTGGACTCAGCGGAGACACCTCACTGCTTCGCATAATAGAGACAGAGATAAAGTACGAGGGTTATATAAGACGGCAATCTTCCGAGGCAGATAGGTTTTGTAAGGCAGAGGAGATGACAATACCTGTAGATATAAGCTACAGCGCAGTTTACGGCCTCTCCCGTGAAGGTCAAGAGACACTAACGCGCCTAAGACCCCTCTCTATCGGTGAGGCAGGGCGTATCCCCGGCATCACCCCCGCGGCCATCTCAGCCCTGATGATTCACATGAAAAAACTTGGAGCCATCTAATGAGTACTGCTGCGGCTACAGATAAGGGCGCACATATCAGACAGTTAAGAGATGGCGCGGCAGAACTTGGCCTCTCTCTTGACAGTACCGCAATAGAGCGCTTTCTTACCTACCTCAGTGAGCTCACGAAGTGGGGCGCCAAGATAAACCTCACAGGCCCAGCGAGTACGGGCGAGATAATCTCAAGGCATTTTCTCGATAGCCTTACACTCCTACCAACGCTGCGAGACCTTAAGATATCAAAACTCCTCGATATAGGCTCCGGCGCGGGTTTTCCGGGCCTGCCTCTTAAGATAGCTGAGCCCTCCCTTGAGGTTACTCTATTGGACTCACGTGAGAAGCGCGTCTTTTTTTTACGACACATCATACGCACCCTTGGTTTTACTACAGGGATATCGGCCCTTAAGGCCCGCGCCGAGGTCGTGCCAGAAGGATATGAGTCCAGCTTTGAGTGCGTAACAGCCCGCGCCTTTGCCCCGCTTGGAGAGTTCCTACCCATCGCGCAGCCCTACCTCCTCTCCGGCGGCTTTGTCATAGCCATGAAAGGCCCGGGCGGCCGCGAGGAGCTAAAGGAGTCAGAGACAACAGGCCTTAGCGCACCCCACATAGAAGAAGTAAGCCTATCAAGCGAGAACCGCAAGGCCCTGCTTATGATATTTGAAAAAACCGCTTAGAACCTCACCACCACCCATCAAAAATGTTCCACGTGGAACATTTTTGATGACCCGCTCCACCCTTCTCAGGAATAAGACCCAAAACAAAACACTCTAACCTCTCTTACACACCTACACCATAGGGAACAAAGAGCCTCGAACCAGTATCACGCCAAGAGGGCAACCTCGCCATGTTCCACGTGGAACATGGCCAAAAGTATACAAATTTATCTTTTAAAACAAATAGTTACGAGATTGCAACGACCTCGAAACTCGGCGCCGTTACAGCCCCCTACCAAGTCCGTCTTTACAAGAAGGCAGAGTCCCTCTCGTAAGCGCCAAAAGACATGTTTCATCTTATGTTTTTCGCATTAAAAATATTTGTTTGCCAGTCATTTTATGATAGTATTACTGGAATATGGGCAGAATTATATCTATAGCAAACCAGAAGGGCGGTGTTGGCAAGACTACAACGGCCGTAAACCTCGCCGCATCCCTTGCCGTAGCCGAGTTCCGTGTGCTGCTTCTCGACCTCGACCCCCAGGGCAACGCTACAAGCGGACTTGGCATCGATAAAGGCACACAAAGGGGAATTTACAGGGCACTTATCAAAGAACTGCCCATTACCGGGCTAATCCGCGATACGGCACTGCCATGCCTGAAGGTAGTACCCTCAAGTATCGACCTCATAGGCGCCGAGGTGGAGCTGATTGACGTGCCGGCACGAGAGTTTGCGCTAAAAGAGGCCCTTGAGGGGCTTGCGGCGGACTTTGATTATATCCTCATCGACTGCCCGCCTTCCCTTAGTCTCCTTACGATAAACGCCCTTGTGGCATCAGATTCCATAATAATTCCGCTGCAGTGCGAGTACTACTCCCTCGAGGGCATCAGTCAGATACTTGAGACAATAGAGCTAATACGGGCGGAGTTGAACCCGCGTCTTGAGATAGAAGGCGTGCTCATGACCATGTTCGACTCAAGAAACAGGCTCGCACATCAGGTATTGGATGAGGTACGAGGGCACTTTCAGGAAAAGACTTTTGAGACGATCATACCGAGAAATATACGCCTCAGCGAGAGCCCCTCATTCGGCAAACCCGTACTGCTCTATGATGTGCGCTCACGAGGCGCAGAGAGCTACATGAACCTTGCGCGAGAGGTTGTCTTAAGAAACCCTAAGGCCCCTATAATGCTAAAAAACCCTGTAAATGCGTAAGTAAATCAACTACATACAAGTGCGAGAAAATAATGCTTGAAAAAAAGAAGGTTCTTGGCAGAGGTCTTGGAGCCCTTATAGGAAAAGCAAGAGAAGGGACGCAAGGGCAAGACGGGTCGCCGGGAGAAAACCCCTCCATTACAAGGCCGCAGGGCGTGGACGCGGCGCTTCACGGCAAAAATTTTTTCTACGCGCCCCTTGATAATATAAGGCCCAACTCCCGTCAGCCGAGAAAAACCTTTGATGACGAGGCCCTCCAAGACCTTGCCAACTCCATAGGAGAAAAGGGTGTTATTGAGCCTCTCATAGTAAGAAGAGACCCTGCAACGGAAAAATTAGAGCTCATCGCCGGAGAGCGGCGTCTGCGGGCATCGCGCATAGCAGGCCTCACAGAGGTTCCTGTTGTTACTATGGAGGCCACAGAAGAGGAGAGCCTTGAGCTTGCCATAATAGAGAACATTCAGCGCGAGAACCTAAACGCCATGGAGGAGGCCGAGGCATACAGGCACCTTACAGGCTTTGGGCTCTCACAAGAAGAAGTAGCGAAAAAAGTAGGCAAGGGACGCGCTACTGTTGCAAACTACATGAGGCTCCTCGCACTGCCTGAGGAGGTAAAAGAGGCCCTCCGAAATGACTCCATCACAATGGGACACGCCCGTGCAATACTCTCACTTGAGACGCGCTCCACACGCCTTGGGCTGCTACGGCAGATTCTCTCAAAAGGCCTCTCTGTACGAGCTACGGAGAGAGCGGCAAAACAAGGAGGCTTAAAACACAAGCAACGGGCCTTCACCGCCGTCATACCAGAGCTTAAGGGCTTAGAAGACGAGCTGTGTCACATATTCTCCACGAGGATACACGTAAAGGAGAACAAAGGCAAAGGCAGTATTGAGATAATGTACTTCTCACAAGATGAGAGAGAGCGCCTCATAGACCTCCTGCGCTCAATAGAAGGGGCAGGGTAAAAAACCCGGCGTACTTAATAAAATATCAAGACCGGACAATAACTTTATAAGACAACCCCTACATAAAACTGGCGGAGGGCGGGAAGTGTTCAATAAGGAAAATCCTAAAGAAGACTCTCATATAACGGGTTTTATCGGCAAGGGCATGAAGGTCGAGGGGAAACTCGACTTTGAAAAAACCGTAAGAATTGAGGGCAGTTTCAAAGGGGAGATAAACTCCACCGGTACCCTCATCATCGGCAACGGCGCCTTTGTGGAGGGCGACATAAGAGTGGGCAGCACCCTCGTAACAGGCGAGGTAAAGGGCACCATCTACGCAAGCGAGCGCGTTGAGCTGCAGAGCCCGGCGCGTGTAACTGGTGAGATAAAGACCCCTACACTCATCATCGGCGAGGGCACTACCTTTGACGGCAACTGCATAATGCTAAGAAGCACTGAGGTAACTGCCGCAACAGTAGTGCAGGATACTTTTAGAGACGTACTTAAAAAATCAGGGTAACAAGAGGGATCTCGGAAATAGGAATATAAAAAATTAAGCGTCGGGAGAGTTAGTAAATGATTGAATGTAAAAAAATATGGATGGACGGCAAACTTGTCAATGGGGCCGAGGCCAATGTGCATATACTTACGCACTCGCTGCACTACGGTCTATCCGTCTTCGAGGGCATACGCTCCTACAGCTCCGGTGATGGCGGCGGCGCTGTCTTTCGCCTCGCTGAGCATACGGCGCGTCTCTTCGACTCGGCGCATATTACCCTGATGAATATACCCTTCTCGCAGGAGGAGGTAAATAAGGCTGTAATAGAGACCCTCAAGGCCAACGGGCTTACACAGGGTTATATCCGGCCCATAGCCTACATCGGAGCCGGAGCCATGGGTATCTACCCCGGGAAAAACCCCGTACGTCTCGCCATAGCGGCATGGGACTGGGGCGCATACCTCGGTGAAGAGGGCCTTACAAAGGGTATAAGAATAAAAGTAGCCTCTTTTCTGCGACACCATGTGAACTCCTCTATGAGCAAGGCAAAGGTTACGGGCTACTATGTCAACTCCATACTCTCGAAGATAGAGGCTGTCTCCGCAGGTTACGACGAGGCCCTTATGCTCGATACCGAGGGATACGTCTCCGAGGGCAGCGGCGAGAATATTTTTATCGTCAAGGACGGCATTATAAAAACTACCCCCCTTACCTCAATACTAAAGGGCATTACAAGAGACTCTGTAATGAAAATAGCCGCCGACAACGGCCTTACCATTAAAGAAGAACGCTTCACGCGGGACGAACTCTATACAGCAGACGAGGCCTTCTTTACAGGCACGGCCGCTGAGATAACACCTATACGCGAGGCCGACGACAGACTCATCGGCAGCGGAGAGCCCGGGCCGATTACAAAACAAATTCAAGATATCTTCTTTAAGGCCATAGTGGGAGAAGTAGAAGAGTAT
Organism: uncultured Thermodesulfobacteriota bacterium; assembly: GCA_964510775.1. Taxonomy (GTDB): domain Bacteria; phylum Desulfobacterota; class GWC2-55-46; order GWC2-55-46; family JADFVP01; genus JAJRZX01. Next base: position 9,780 of record CAZEBZ010000034.1, on the reverse strand, counting down.
AAAGGCTGGCTCACCCCCTACTTTCTTTTAGAAAAAAGAAAGTAGGACAAAGAAAACCAACGGCAGAACAGGGCAACGGTTGTATGAAAAACACAGCGGCCCGAACAAAACATCAATGGGTAGGGTGGGCACTGCCCACCAATAAAAAAAACAACGAAAATAAAAAATTCAGGCAGTAAATACAGAGCACACGCCCTGTGATAGACAAAAGAACAGAATAATGGAGGCACACACTTGGAGTCGGGAAATATAGTAGCGAGAGAGCAGGTCCCTGTATACATAGAAGAGGAGATGAAAAAATCCTACCTCGACTACGCCATGTCCGTTATCGTGGGTAGAGCGCTGCCCGACGTAAGGGACGGGCTTAAACCCGTACACAGGCGCATACTCTTTGCCATGCACGAGATGGGCGTGGAGTGGAATAAACCCTATAAAAAATCGGCGCGTGTTGTCGGTGACGTCATAGGTAAATACCACCCTCATGGCGACTCCGCTGTTTACGATGCGATTACGAGGATGGTGCAGGACTTCTCTCTTCGATACCCCCTTGTAGATGGTCAGGGAAATTTTGGCTCTATAGACGGAGATCCTCCCGCTGCCATGCGTTATACAGAGGTTCGTATGGCCCGCTTTGCCGGAGAGCTGCTTCGTGATATTGAGAAAGAGACCGTTGACTTTGCGCCAAACTATGACGAATCTTTAAAAGAACCCCTCCTGCTGCCCTCTGTCATACCAAACCTCCTTGTAAACGGCTCCTCAGGCATTGCAGTAGGCATGGCTACGAATATGCCGCCCCATAATATGGGCGAGATAATCGACGCGCTTATATTCGTCCTTGAAAACCCAGCGGCAACAGTAAAGGACGTGCTGCCATTTGTGCCCGGGCCGGACTTTCCAACAGGGGGCATCATCTACGGCCACGCCGGTATAAGAGACGCCTATACAACAGGCCGCGGCGTCATACGCATACGCGCACGGGCCCTTACGGAAAAACACCCCCGTACAAACCGCATCGCCATTATCATTACGGAACTTCCATATATGGTAAACAAGGCCCGCCTCATCGAATCAATCGCGCGCCTTGTAAAAGACAAAAAAATCACAGGCATCTCTGACATACGCGACGAGTCCGATAGAGAAGGTATGAGGGTCGTTATCGAGCTAAAAAGAGACGAGGTGGCCGAGGTAGTCCTTAACAACCTCTACCTCCATACTCAGATGAAGACCTCTTTTGGCGTTATCAACCTCGCAATAGTAAATGGTCAGCCAAAGGTACTCACTCTCCTCGGCCTCTTAAAAGAATTTTTACGCTCCAGAAAAGAAGTCGTTGCTCGGCGCACCATATTCGACCTTAAAAAAGCCCGCGCAAGGGCCCATATTCTCGAAGGACTTAAGATAGCCATTGATAACCTCGATGCCGTCATAAAACTCATCAGGGCCTCTACGTCTCCAAAAGAGGCGCGCGCAGGCCTTGTGGAAAAGTTCACCCTCTCCATCATTCAGGCTCAGGCCATACTTGATATGAAGCTGCAGCGCCTTACGGCCCTTGAGAGAGACAAGATAATAGAAGAGTACAACAGTATTATGAGGCTCATACAATCTCTGGAAACAATACTGGGCAGCGAGGCACTCCTCGAGGGCATTATCAAGGATGAGTTCATAGAGGTAAAAGCTCGCTACAATGACGAGCGGAGAACGAATATTGTAGAGGACACCGGGGATATCTCCATGGAGGATATCATCACAGAAGAAGACATGGTGGTGGCCATCTCCAAGAGCGGGTATATAAAACGCACGCCCACGAGCCTCTTCCGGATACAGAGACGGGGCGGCAAGGGTAAACGCGGCATGACTACAAAAGAAGAGGACTTTGTGAAAAACCTCTTCATCGCCAGCACGCACAGCTTTATCCTCTTTTTTACAGACAAGGGCAAGGCCTACGCATTAAAGGTCTACGATATACCCCAGGGCGGCCCGGCGGCACGCGGTAAAGCCATTGTGAATATACTTAACGTCTCACCTGGTGAGAAGATAACGGCCTTCCTGCCCGTAAAAGAATTTGTCGAGGATAATTATATAGTTATGGCCAGCGAGAGCGGCGTTATCAAGAAGACAGACCTTATGAGTTTTTCCCATATTCGCACAGGCGGGCTCATCGCACTAAGCCTCGATGAGGGAGATAAACTCATCGCAGCGCGCCTTACTGACGGAACGCGCGAATTATTTATAGGCACACGCCTCGGCAAGGCCATTCATTTTAACGAAAAAGACGTACGCGAGATGGGCCGTCAAGCCCGCGGGGTACGCGCCGTGAGGCTCGCGGAAGACGACCGTGTAATATCCATGGAGGTCTCCGACGCCTCGTCGTGCCTACTCACCGTCACTGAGCACGGTTATGGTAAGCGGACAAAATTCTCAGAGTACAGACTGCAAAAACGCGGCGGCAGCGGCATTATCAACCTCAAGGTCACAGATAAGAACGGCCCTGTGGCAGGCATACTAAAGGTATCTGAGACCGACGAGCTTATGATAACGACGACAAAGGGCAAGATTATAAGAATAGCCGCAAAGGGCGTCTCTATTATAGGCAGAAGCACTCAGGGCGTACGCCTCATGGATATTGCAGAGGGCGAGGGTGAAAAAGTCGCCGATATAGCCCTTATAGCCGAGAGAGAAGAAAAAACCGAAGAGGAACAAACATAAGGGACGAAGGAAGCAGGGGGGCTTTGCGGCGACAGAATGAACTTGCCAAGAGAGTAGAATAGGGGTAATCAGGGCGAGGTATAATGTATAGGCAAGGCGTTGCTAAAAATATGTAAACGAAGAAGACAGATGCCTATAAACAAGGTATAAACAGGAAAGGGAAACGAATACACATAAGAGATTACCAAAAAAAATTGAAAAACTTGTTGTCTTGCTCGCGCTTATTCTCCTTCCGCTCTCAGTGCTTACGGCATGCCGCGGTGTAGATAAAGCACAAGAGAGTTACATGGAGGCCGAAGAGCTCCTTGGAAGAGGGAAATTCCTCCTTGCTCTGGACAAATACGAGACTGTAGCCCGCGACTTTGAGACTACGCCCTATGCCCCAAAAAGCCTCTACAAAAAGGCCCTTATTTACAACCGTTTTTTAGGGGATAAAGAACGTGCCATTGAGACATACTATGAGGTACTCGCAGTCTATCCAGAGGCCAACGAGGCATATATGACACGGCGCGACCTTGCCGCCCTCTACTCACTTGCCGGCAACCACACCAAGGCCGTTGAGCAGTATCAATGGATGCTTGACAGCCGCCGCGAGCCCAAAAAGACAGAGGATTACCGCTATATTATCGCCTTAGAGTACTTCAAGATGAACGACTTCGAGCAAGCCGGCACTGAGCTTAAAGAGCTTCTTGCCGCTGCTCGTAAAAAAGACATTATCGCAAAGGCCCGTATGCTTCGCGGAGACACCTTTTATATAACAGGCAAACTCACCGAGGCTATATCGGCCTTTCAAGAGATAATAACCGCTCACCCCGGCTCCCCTCTCGCATTAAGAGCGTCTTTTAAGGAGGCAAAGGCCCTTGAGGACATGGGTAAAGAGAAGGAGGCCCTTGCGATGCTGCAGTCTCTATCTCATACATACCCCAATAAAGACGTGCTCTTGCTAACCATCAAGGGCGTAAAGACAAGAATGAGAGAAAAAAAAGCAAAGAGGTTTAAGCGATGAGGCCCATGAAAATAGCCCTCTTAGGCGCAGGAAGCTGGGGCACTACGCTGGCAAATCTACTGGCAGTAAAGGGCCACGAAGTTCTACTCTGGGCTCGAGAGGCCGAGGTTGTAGAGAGTATTAGAGAAAGAGGTGTAAATGAGTTATTTCTCCCAAATGTCAGACTATCGCCTAACCTTACACCTAATCACTCTATAGCTGAAACTATCACTGAGAGCGAACTCATCGTAAGCATAATACCCTCACACGGACTTCGAGGCGTCTTCGAGAGGATCAAAAATATTATCCCCGAGAAGGCACGCATAGTAAGCGCCTCAAAGGGCATTGAGGAGGGCAGTCTTCTTACACCCTCGGCCATTATAGAAGAGGTACTGCAAAAAGAGGTGCTGCTAACCGTCCTCTCAGGGCCATCCTTCGCGACTGAGGTGGCAGCAAACCTTCCGGCGGCGGTAAGCGTAGCCGCAAAATCCATAGAAGAGGCCAGAGCCATTCAAGAGGTCTTTTCCACACCCCTTTTCAGGGTCTATGCCTGCCGTGATGTAATAGGTTTGGAGCTTGGCGGGGCGTTAAAAAACGTAATTGCCATAGCCGCGGGCATCTCCGACGGGCTGGCCCTCGGTTTTAACGCCCGTGCCGCCCTTATAACAAGGGGGCTTGCAGAGATAAGCCGCCTCGGCGCGGCCCTTGGCGCCGAGGCTCGCACCTTTGCCGGCCTCTCAGGCCTTGGCGACCTTGTCCTCACCTGCACCGGGCCCCTTAGCAGAAACTACAGCGTAGGCACTGCCCTTGGCAGCGGCCAATCAATTGAAAAAATCGTCTCATCAACGAAGACAGTGGCCGAGGGCGTAAAGACCTCAAGAGCCGCCGTAAAGCTGGCTGCTACAAAAGGCGTGGATATGCCCATAGCAGAGGCCGTATGTGCAGTTATCGCAGGCGCAAAACAACCAAAAGAGGCCGTAATGAGGCTGATGAGCCGTGAACTCAAAGAAGAGTAGGACTTGCACCTCTAAGTAGCGTAATTGTAAAGACCTTTTCTTGACATGAAGTGCTTATTTTGATATTTTGACAAGTCCCGCTTAACAAGGGACGAGGCTCTAAATGAGCCGCACGTAAGACTGTCTCCACCTACTGCAGGTGGCTTGTAAAAAAAACTTAGGGATAATATTAATCCCTTAAAAATGAGACTTAATTTTAAAAAATAGAGGGAGGTTGTTTATTTTATGAAAAAATATCTGCTCGCACCGGGCCCGACGCCCGTACCTGAATCCACGCTTATGGCCATGTCCGGCCCTATACTGCATCACAGGACGCCGCAGTTCTCGGAAATATTTTACGAGTCCGAGGAACTGCTGAAATACGTATTTCAGACCACCGGCGAGGTCCTTATCCTCGCCTCATCAGGCACAGGGGCTATGGAGGGCTCTATCGCAAACCTCTTTAGCGCAGGAGACGAGGTTATCGCCGTAAACGGCGGTAAGTTCGGTGAGCGGTGGGGGCAAATTGCCGAGGCCTACGGCCTAAAAGTCCATACTATAAAAGTAGAGTGGGGTAAAGCCGTAGAGGTAGCGGCCGTTAAGGAGCTCCTCGACGCCAATCCCGCCATAAAGGGCGTGCTAACGCAGGCCTCTGAGACCTCTACAACAGTTGCCCATCCCGTTAAAGAAATAGCGGCCCTTACAAGAGAGAGGGATTGTCTTACAGTAGTTGACGGCATAACAGCCGTTGGCGTATTTGACGTACCTATGGACGATTGGGGTATAGATGTCCTTGTATCAGGCTCGCAGAAAGCCTTCATGCTGCCGCCGGGGCTTGCCTTTGCGGCGCTAAGCGAGAAGGCATGGGCCTTTGCGGAAAAATCCACCTCTACAAAATACTACTTTGACTTTAAGAAAGAACGTAAGAAAATAGCTCAGAAGACCACGGCCTACACACCGGCCGTATCTCTCATCGTTGGGCTTAGAGAGTCCCTTGGGCTGATAAAGGAAGAGGGCCTGCAGAATGTCTTTGAAAGGCACGACCGTCTCGCGCGGGCAACACGTGCGGCAGGCACGGCCCTGGGGCTAAAGCTGCTCGCACCGGAGACTCCAAGCAACGCCGTAACAGGTATCTTTGTACCAGAAGAGATTGACGGAGCGGCCTTTGTAAAGTACCTCCGTGATGATATGGGCGTAACTATCGCCGGCGGACAAGACCACCTGAAGGGCAAGATAGTACGCGTCGCCCATCTTGGCTACGCAGATACTTTTGATGTAATAATAGCCATCTCCGCCATTGAGATGGCCCTTAAGAAATTCGGTGTAGACGTCACCCTCGGCGCAGGCGTAAGCGCCGCGGAGAATATACTTAGCGAGGTTTATAAATAATGAAGGTACTAATAAGCGACAGCATGAGCTCGCGCGCAGAGGAGATTTTCAACTCCCGCGCCGGTATTGAGTGCGAGGTCTCAACAGGGCTTACGCCTGAAGAACTCAAAGAAAAGATAAAGGACTTTGACGGCCTCGTAGTACGAAGCGCTACAAAGGCCACAGAAGAGATAATAGATGCGGCAACGAACCTCAAGGTTATCGGCAGGGCCGGCACAGGCGTAGACAATATCAATCTGCCCGCAGCTACGAAAAAGGGCATAGTTGTAATGAACACCCCAGGCGGCAACACCATCACCACAGCGGAACACGCCGTATCAATGATGCTCGCCTTATCACGAAACATTCCCCAGGCAACTGCCTCGATGAAGGCGGGAAAATGGGAGAAGAAAAAATTTCAAGGTACAGAAGTTACAGCCAAGACCCTCGGCATCCTCGGCGTGGGCAACATAGGAAGTATCGTAGCCGCAAGGGCCCAGGGGCTTCAGATGCAGGTAATTGCCTACGACCCCTATATCTCCGAAGAGGCCGCCGATAAGCTTGGCATCTCTGTTGTGAGCATGGACGAGTTATTCGAAAAGAGCGATTTTATCAGTATTCACGTACCCATGACGGCTGAGACAAAGGGCCTGCTCTGCAAGGAGACTTTCCAGAAAATGAAACGCGGTGTGCGTATTATCAACTGCGCCCGCGGCGGCATTGTGAACGAGGCGGACCTTGTCTGGGCAGTAAAAGAGGGAATAGTAGCAGGCGCGGCCTTCGACGTATACGAGAAAGAGCCCCCTGATGCAGACAACCCCCTCTTTGGCGTTGATGAAATTATCCTTACGCCCCACCTCGGCGCATCTACACTTGAGGCGCAGGAGAACGTAGCCGTTGCCGTCTCTGAGCAGATATGCGACTACCTCCTTGATGGAACTATCCGTAACGCCATTAATGTACCATCAGTACCCTCAGAGCTGCTTGTCACACTCGCGCCCTATATCTCCCTTGGCGAGAAGCTCGGCAACTTTCAGGGCCAGATCCTCGCCGGAGGCATTGAGGAGGTTACCATTGAGTACAGCGGCGACGTAGTAGACCTTGATGTTACGCCTATCTCAATAGCCTGTGTAAAGGGCATACTCTCCGAGGTCCTTGACATGAACGTCAACTTCGTCAACGCCTCTTTTGTGGCCCAGGAACGAGGCATACGCGTCATTGAGACAAAGAGCTCGCGCAGCATTGACTTTGCAAGCTCCATCACTATAAAAGTAAAGACCAAAGAGGGCGAGGAGCTCGTCGAGGGCGCCCTCTTTGGAAAACGCGAGGCCCGCATAGTTCGTATAAATAAATTCTTCCTCGATGCCATCCCTGAGGGTTTTCTTCTCCTGCTGTACAATGAGGATAAACCCGGCGTCATCGGCAACGTGGGCTGCCTGCTCGCGGAGAACAAGATTAATATCGCGAGACTTCACCTTGGAAGACAGGCAACAGGGGGCCAGGCCGTCTCTGTATGGAACATAGACACGCCTCTGTCTGAGGAGCTTATAGGCAAAATCACCGCCATTCCCTCTATTCTATCTGCGAGGCTGATAGAGCTTTAAGATGAAAAAACCTGAGATTATATCCCTGCCTCACGGCGTGCGCGACATACTACCTGAAGAGACGCTGAAGATAGAGCAGGCAACAGAGGCCATCTGCTCACTCTTTACAGACTGTGGTTTCAAAAAAATAGTCACACCTCTTCTTGAGTACGAGGACACCCTCGCACTTGGTATGGGCGGCAACCTCATGGAGAGGGTTCTGAAATTCATCGACCCCTTTACGGGCCGCGTCCTCGCCATTCGCCCTGATATCACACCACAGGTAGCGCGGCTCGTAGCAACGCGCATGAGAGGGAACGCGTTACCGCTAAGACTCTACTACAACGACAACGCCGTGAGGTACGTTGGCCATGGGCGCACAAAGCTCTCTCAAATTCCACAGATAGGCGCAGAGTATATCTCTGATACTGCAAGCGCAGCAGCCGATGCCGATATGGTTATCATGGCAATAGAGGCCCTGAAGGCCGTTGGCCTAAGTGACTTTAAGATAGATATCGGTGACGTCAGTTTCCTTAAAAACGTTCTCTCCAATCTAAATATCGAGGCCTCTCTTAGCCAGAGTATTACAGAAGCCGTTGGACTAAAAGACAGCTCCGCGCTTCGCGCCACCCTTAACGAGGCGGGGGCCAGGATAGACGCAGAAGACAAGAACAGACTCAACGAGTTACCGGGCCTCTTTGGCGGCGCCGAGGTGCTTAGCCGCGCGCGTGCCATAATAAAGAGCCCGTCGGCCCTTGCCGTTATTACCAACCTCGAAGAAGTGCTCGCCATCATCAAAGATAAAGGCCACGCTGACTTTATTACAATAGACCTTGGCGAGGCGCGAGGCTTTGATTATTATACCGGCCTTATCTTCGAGGGCTTTGCCACAGGTTTTGGTAAACCCCTCCTTAGTGGTGGCAGATACGACCACCTCCTTGAAAAATACGGTTCAACTCCAAAAGCCGCCACTGGTTTTGCCTTTGAGACTGAAAACGTCGTTGCTGCCATGGAGCTTGCCAAAAAAGAAGAGTAATCTATTAATAGACTCTATAACCCTGAACAACAGTGGTTGGACGCAGCAATTTAAAAAACTTCTTTTGCAAGAATAAAAAGTGGCACGTCAAGCAAGCGAGGAATCCATCACGGTTACTTAAGATATAGCTAACCCCCTCACAAAAAAAAGAGGGGCACAAAGAGGGGCTAACTTTACAGCTATGTAAGATGTCGCAATAGCCCTGAAAAAACCACTTTAGAGGTGTGGGCATGGCAAAGAACATCGTAATAGTTGGCGCCCAGTGGGGCGATGAGGGCAAGGGTAAGATTGTAGATATTCTTACAGAAGAAGCCAAGATAATCGTACGCTTTCAGGGCGGAAACAACGCCGGACATACGGTTATAGTGGACGGTGAAAAGTACATCTTCCACCTCCTTCCATCGGGCATACTCCACAAGAATAAAACCTGCGTCATCGGCGACGGCGTTGTCGTAGACCCCGAGGTTCTCGTCTCTGAGATTGAGGTTCTGGAAAAGCGCGGCGGCTTCAACCCCGCAGACCTTATCATTAGCCAGAATGCCCACCTCATCATGCCATATCACAAGACCCTTGACGCGGCTCGCGAAAGGCTTCGTGGAGAAGGCAAGATAGGCACTACAAAACGGGGCATCGGCCCTGCCTACGAGGACAAGGTCTCACGCTGCGGTATCAGGTGCGGCGACCTGCTTAACGAGAAAATCTTCAGAACAAAACTCAAGACCAACCTGCTATTTAAGAATCACTACATCGAGACTGTACTCCACGGAGATGGTTTTGAGACACATGAAATATATAACCGCTACATGGGCTTTGCGGAAAAAATCGGCCGTCATATTCAGGACACCTCTCTCTTTCTTGATAAAGCAATACGTGCGAATAAAAAAATTCTCTTCGAGGGCGCACAGGGCACTCTCCTTGATATTGACCACGGCACTTTTCCATACGTTACATCGAGCAACACCGTAGCGGGCCAGGCGGCAACAGGAAGCGGCGTGGGACCGACGCGCCTTGACCGCGTACTCGGCGTCATAAAGGCCTACACCACACGCGTAGGCGAGGGGCCTTTTCCAACAGAGCTAAGCGGACGGGCGGCGGAGTCGCTACGAGGTA
>CAZEBZ010000033.1:0-19361 GCA_964510775.1 uncultured Thermodesulfobacteriota bacterium | reverse complement strand
TCTCTACATAACCGTTGAACTCGCTTATAACGCCCCAGACCTCAAAGAGGGCGTCGTAGAAGTTTAGCTCCTCCATCTTGGCCTCATATATCTCTTTAAGGGAGGTGAGCTTCTCTCGAGCCTTCAGCTCAAGGTTCTCTCTGTCGGCCTCTGGATTTGCCGCCGGCACAAGGCCCTCTCTGTACTTTACGACCATGGCAAGGGTACGGCTCAGGAGATTTCCAAGGTCATTTGCCAGATCGCTGTTAATGCGGCTCTCAAGGGCTGTTATTGAAAAGTCGCCGTCATGGCCAAACCTTACCTCCCGCATAAGAAAGTATCTGAAGGCGTCAACACCGTACTCTTCTATTATCTTGTGCGGGTTCACTACATTACCAAGTGATTTGCTCATCTTCACGCCCTCAACTGTCCACCAGCCGTGGGCAAAGACTTTTTTCGGCAGGGGCAGCCCGGCGGACATGAGAAAAGCGGGCCAGAAAACAGCGTGGAAGCGTAGTATATCCTTACCTATGATATGGACGCTGGCGGGCCAAAAGCCTTTCTCTTCCATCTCATCAGGGTATCCCGCGGCGGTGAGGTAGTTTATAAGGGCCTCGAACCAGACATACATAACGTGTTTTTTATTATCGGGCACGGGTACGCCCCAAGAAAAAGTCGTCCTGCTGATACTTAAGTCTCGCAGCCCCTCGCCGAGAAAGGCCAGCACCTCACGTCTCTTTCCATCAGGGCCGAGAAAATCGGGGTTTTCTTTAATGTAATTTAGCACCCTCTCGCCGTAGGCCGAGAGGCGGAAGAAAAAACTCTCTTCACGCAGTTTCTCTACCTCGCGGCTGCAGTCAGGGCAGCAGCCCTTATCATTTAGCTGATTCTCTGTAAGAAAATTCTCGCATGGCGTGCAGTACCAGTCCTCGTACTCGCCAAGATAAATATCCCCTCTCTCTGACACCCTCTTCCAGAAGGCCATAGCCGCTTTCTCGTGGCGCGGCTCTGTTGTCCTTATAAAGTCGTCATTAGAGATATTGAGTTCTTTCCAGAGCTCACGAAAGCGACACATGACGCTGTCGGCGAATTTTTCAGGGCTGAGCCCCGCTGCCTCTGCAGCCTTTTCCACCTTCTGCCCGTGTTCGTCAGTGCCCGTTAGAAAGAGTACCTTAAAGCCTTGCTGCCTCTTGAAACGCGCCAGCACATCGGCGGCAACTGTAGTATAGGCGTGGCCTATATGGGGCACGTCGTTGACGTAATATATGGGGGTGGTAATGTAAAAGGTCTTCTCAGTCATTAGAAAAATCCTCTGCGGCGGGCCCTGCTTCGGGGGCCTGATTTATTTTCTGAGATATCTATAGAGAGACCTCGAATTAGCGGCATAAGCAGGCTTCGAGGTCTTGTGTTTTAATAGAATTTAAGGTCTTGTCTTATCGCTGGGCTGCTGGCGCACAGCCTTTGCAGCCGTTTTTTGATTATTTGTCGGCCTTTGCCCCTTTTCTGGAACTGACGGCTCTGTTACCGTTACCCGCCTTTCTCTCTTGTACGGGGCGTTTATTTGCATCGGGTCTTCTCTCACCGCCCGCTTTTCTCTCACCGCCCGGTCTTCTCTCACCGCCTGGCCTTCTCTCGCCACCTGGCCTTCTCTCGCCACCGGCTTTTCTCTCACCGCTCGGTCTTCTCTCACCACCGGCTTTTCTCTCACCGCTCAGCCTTCTCTCGCCGCCCGGTCTTCTCTCGCCGCCCGCTTTTCTCTCATCACCCGGTCTTTTCTCACTGCACGGTCTTTTGCCGCGCCTGCCCTTGCCTGCGCCTGCGCCATAACCCTGATGCTCGTAGGAGAGGCAGCACATGAGTCTGCCGCAGACCCCTGATATCTTTGATGGATTAAGTGCGAGGTTCTGCTGTTTGGCCATCTTTATGGTGACAGGGGTAAAGTCCGGCAGAAAGGAGGAGCAGCAGAGCTCTCTGCCGCAGGGGCCTATGCCGCCGAGCATCTTGGCCTCGTCGCGTACCCCAATTTGACGCATCTCGATACGGGTGTGGAAGTAGGAGGCAAGGTCTTTTACGAGTCTTCTAAAATCCACGCGAGAGTCTGAGGTGAAGTAGAATATTGCCTTGCTTGAATCAAAGAGATACTCGGCGCGTACGAGTTTCATGGGAAGCCCGTAGGCCTTAATCTTCTTTGTACATACGGCAAGAGACTCTTTTTCTCGTTGGGCATTGAATTTTAGGCGCTCCATGTCGGCGTCATCGGCCTTTCTGATAACCTTTTTTAGAGGCCCTGTCTTTTTCTGAGCGGCGGCGTCCTTTGGAACCCACGCCACTGAGCCCATGCCGAGACCTTTCTCTACCTCTACAATTACAAAATCCCCGGGCAGCAGCCTTAGATTCTCTTCACACTCGTACTCATTGACTTTGCATGCCCTCTTGAATCGTATGCCTACAACTTTTCTCATTATTATTTTTCCTCGGAGCGCTTCATGTAAGCACGTCCAGTTCCGCTATGCCCATGAGCATGACCTCCATGGCAAGTCTCTTATTGCCGTAACGCGGCGGCGCAATTGCCTTACCCGCGGCCTCTATCATGGCATAGGAATCAAGAACCGAATGAAGCGGTCTCTCAGCGTTTATATAATTTTTTAGATCTACATTAACCATAAGCCGCTCCAAACCCTGAGAGCTCATGGCCACGTCTCTGCACCATATTTTCAGAAATTCCAGTACTTCCGTAAGCTCCGAGTCCTTTGAGAGGGTCTCGGCGTAATCAAGTAACGCCCTCTCGCCCTGCTGTGAGATGGTGCGCAGATTCTCCAGCACCTCCATTCTCTTCTTCATCGCCGCGCCTGATGAGTATTTTGCGGCCCTGGCAATGGCTCCGTCAGAGAACCTTGCAGCGGCGGCGGCCTCTGTAGCGCTAAGGCCTTTTTGCTGAAGAAGAAACTCCTCAATAACCTCTGCTGATAAGGGCCTGAAGTTAAGGAGCTGACACCTTGAGACTATAGTCGGCAGCAAGGATCTTGCCGTGGAGCTTACAAGTATTAAGACGGCTCCCTCTGGCGGCTCCTCAAGTGTCTTGAGCAAGGCGTTTGCCGCCTGGGGGGCAAGGCGGTGGGCATCGTCAATTACTACAACACGGCGTCCACGCTGCGCTCGAAAATGCAGGGCCTTTATAACCTCACGTATGCGTGAAATACGGATAATGCCGGTCTTTGAGGCCTCGCCGTCCTTATCCTCAGGAGTAACCTCAATTACGTTCTCATGGTTGCCGCTGTCCATGGCCGAGCAGTCGCGGCATACTCCGCAGTACCCCGGTTCTGTCTCAGCGCAGTTCATGGCGCGGGCAAAGGCCATGGCCAGTGTTCTCTTGCCAATCCCCGGAGGGCCCGCAAAGAGATAGGCATGGGCAACTCTTCGAGAAGTAAGGGCCCTCTCGAGTATCTCCTTTTCTCTCTCGTGACCTGCTATCTCAGTGAAAATCATAGGTTCATCGCCCTCATAATAACACAGATGTCTTCGTGTATGGAATGGATTTCTCCACTGCCGTCTACTATACGCACTCGCTCACTCTTGGCGGCTATCTCAAGAAACCCAGCCCGCACCTTCTTGTGAAATTCTATGTCTTCTCTCTCAAAGCGGTCTTCCTTAACGCCATCTTGCGCGCCAAGTCTTGACCAGGCCCTCTTTAGCCCTGAGTCCGCCTCTATATCAAGCAAAAAGGTGATGTCCGGCGTAAGCCCGCCTGTTGCCGTCTCGTTAAGAGAGGTGATGGAGTGCATATCAAGACCACGTCCATAACCCTGATAAGCGAGGGTTGAGTCAGTAAAGCGGTCGCAGAGGACTATGAGCCCATCTTTCAGCGCGGGCCTTATTACATTAGAGACGAGCTGCGCCCTGCAGGCCTCGTAAAGGAATAATTCGGTCAGTGGACTTATCTCCTCATCGCTTACCGTAAGGAGCATGCTTCGAACGCCCTCGCCAAGCTCTGTGCCGCCGGGTTCTCGAAGCGTAAGCACACTTCTACCCTGCTGCTCAAAGTAATCTTTTAGCAGTCTCATCTGCGTGCTCTTGCCAGAGCCCTCTATGCCCTCGAATGTTATAAACAATGGCCTCTACCTGAAAAAAATATTTTTTCTGATATTACAGTAATATTCACTTGCAGGCAAGGCATAATAGGGTTTGATCACAAGTAGGCTCTGAAAAATAAAAAAACATAAAAACAGCGATTGCCTTTGACAGGGAGAGATTTATCAAATAAAATACAAAGATGAAGTTTTTTAAGGTTATTGCAAGGTCATTCTATATAAAGACAGACCGTACAGAGGGCGTACTGCTCTCGGCCCTCGCCGTAGCCGCTGTCTTTACGGCTTTTATCCTCTGGTTTGCGGCTGCTACGCCCTTTTTTGTAAGTGCTCTTGCCTCCCTAAGCGAGCTGTGCCACGGTATATTCACTCAATGCCTCGGTTATGTTGCTCTTGGCCGTATTGTCTTTTATTGGGCGGGAGGGGTTTTATTGCTCTCAGGCCTTGTCTTTGCCCTTATCAGGGCCGCCTCTACGCTCTTAAGATCTCGAAGGGCCATAAAGAGGCTCCCTCTAAGTCGTAGAGGGGCAAGTCTCGTTCTTATAGAAGACAGAACTATCTCTACGGCATTTACTCATGGCATAATAGAGCCCCGCATATATATATCGCGCGGACTTATGGAGACCCTCGATAGCGCGCAGCTCCGCGCTGTCTTTTTCCACGAGCTCGCTCATAAAAAAAATAAAGACCCGCTGCGTTTCTTTATCTGGGCCATATTAAAAGACGTGTTTTTCTTTATTCCTGTCTCCGCATATCTTTACGGTCTTATAGGTGAGAGGCAGGAAAAAAAGGCAGATGACAGGGCAGTATCCGCCATGCACGAGCCCTACAGCATAGCGGGGGCCCTTGTGAAACTCGCCGGGGCCTGTGCCTTATCGCCTGTGGAGACTGCCTCTATACTTGGGCGCCAATCTGGTTTTGTAGAGCATAGAGTAAGGCGCCTTCTTGGAGAAGAGGGGCAGGAAAGAGCAGGCAGGGGCCCGCGAGGCCGCGTTGTTCTCCTTAGCCTTATTATCCCCGCTTTTATGCTTATCTCTCTTGCCATGCCCTTAAAGAACGCCATGGGGCCGAGGGTCTCTACATGCACTACCTCGCACTGTAATATTAATAAGCAGAGCCCTGATAAGAACTGCCACACTCACTGCGAGAAGACTTACCGCTCTGGGAAATCGATTTCATTAAAACCCCTCTCTCAGATAAAATAAGACCTTAAGCCTTTGTTTTTCTCCCTCTGTTTTTCTTCGTTTAGATACATTCTTACATTGCATAAGAGATTTTTTTCAGCATTTCATCTCCTTCAAACTCTCAGTATACTTATCAGAGACGCTTCTCTTCTCTCCCGCGCCCTGCCTGCGGTGTTTTTTTGTTTTAGTTCGCACCAAAATCAGCGATATAATATTAAGTGCCCTCATTTGTTTTTAGGCTTATGAGAGCGTGGTACGAAGTAATAAAAGCAGGCATATCTTATTATAAGGGCCCTTGTTCATACCCTTAAGGGAGGACTTTCATGATAAAGCAAGAGAGTAACGCCAGTATTCTCATCGTAGATGATGAGGAGAGTGTTGGTCTTGGTATGAGTGAACTGCTTAAGGACGTGGGTTTTAACGCCAACTATGTAATAAACGGAACAGAGGCCTTGAAGGCCGTAGAAGAGCAGGAGTATAGGCTTATCTTCATGGATATAGTCATGCCCGGGATGAACGGACTTGAGACTTACCGCGAGATAGCCCGTATAAGACCTGAGACAACGGTTATACTCTTTACGGGATACTTCAGGGACGCAGAAGACGTCATCCTTCGAGGCGTGCAGGAGGGCATGGTAGACGAGTTTATAAGAAAACCCTATTTTGCCGATGAGATAATCCGATCCGTTAAGAAGTACTGCGCCTGAGCCCAGCCGCTTATTCACGTCGTTTTTCTTACATCTTAACCACACCACTCTATGATTTTTTCTTCTATTATGATACACCTTTCGAGGTGTTATGATATAAAGAGGCGTCTTTTTGTGAGGCGCCTTGGCAAGATGTGCCCTTAAGGTCAACATGAGAGGTTTTTTGCGAGAATGAGAAGACAGGCTTTTATATATATTACAGTAACTGACCTCTTTATTGCCGCAGAGCTCCGTGAGACCCCTCGACTTCGAGGCCGCGCCTTTATTATCGGCTCTTTCGCTGAGACCGTGAAAAAGGGCGATGTTCTCGCAGTCTCCCCGCAGGCTCGCGCCCTTGGCATCAGGGAGGGCATGAGTGTGCGAAAGGCCCTAAAGGCAGCGCCCGAGGTTATTGTCTGCCCCGCGAGGTACGACTCTTTTGAGGCGCTCTCTGCCAGTTTTTTCACTCTCCTTGGCGAGGCCTCTAAGAGGGTGGAATCGCTGGGTATTGCTGAGGCCTTTATGGAGATAGTCCTTCGGGGCTCTTCGCCCTCTGCTTCTTCTTCCCTTGTTTCCAATAGTGAGGAAGACATTTACGAGGCCGCCGGAAAACGCGGCGCTGCTCTGCAGAAGACTATTCTCAGGGAGCTGGGGTTGCAGTGTACGGCAGGCATAGGGCCGAATAAATTCATCGCAAGGCTTGCCGGCAGTATGGCCGAAGCCGGCGGGCTGAAGATAGTTACAAAGAATGAGAGCGCCGCTTTTGTAAAGGCCCTGCCTCTTGGGGGCCTGCCAGACGTTGGGGTAACCGCCCAAAACCGTCTAAAGGCCCTTGGGCTAAAGTCCATTGATGAAATCACAAAGACGCCGCTGCCCTTTCTTATAAAAAATTTTGGTAAGTACAGCGGAACCCTTATTTATGAGAGCGCCCATGGCAGAGGGCCGCAGGTTGTTGTGCCATTTTTTGATGGCGGCCTTGGCCGTGAGGTAACTTTTGATAAGGGTGTTAGTGAGGCCTCGGTTATAAGAGAGACCCTCTATATGCTTACTAAAGAGCTGGTCTCTCGTCTGAAAGCAGAGGGCAGGCTCTGCTCGGGCCTTGCCGTAAAAGTGACTCTTAGCGACCTCTCATGTAATGCCGCGAGTGTGGAGCTTGAGGAAGAGACAGATTCCTTTTCTTCCATATGGGCCGCTGTGACTGAGCTCCTTGCCGCGGCGCCTATAGAGGGCAGGGTAGTGCTTCTTGGTGTTAAACTTATAGGGGCTTGAAGGGGCAAAGAGGGCTTGAGGGCAGCAGCCTCAGGCGCTGCATCTGTAGGTGCGGGGCGGTGGAGTTTTTTTTATGATTTAAGTAAGTATATTAATCTTCCTCTTCAGATAGCTTATCGTTATTATCACTTGCAGCCTCTTTAGATTCTTCAGCCCAACTCTCTCTTTTCTCAGCTCTATAGATATAATCCTCCATTGGCCAGAGCCGTACCTCAAGGGCTTTTAAGAGCCTTGTCATCGTCTCTGGGTTCTTTGCCGAGATACCTATTGCCCCGTATCTCCGAAAGAGGGCTGGAAGAATTTTCTCTTCCACAAGGTCTATCTTGTTAAATACGAGGAGCCGTGGAATTTCATCAATACCTATATCGGCAAATATCCTCTCCACAGTCTCCATTCTCTTTATAAAGTAGGGGCTTGAGATATCGACAAGGTGAAGAATAAGATCCGCGTCCTCCATCTCCTCTAATGTGGCGCGAAAGGCCTTCATAAGGTCAGCGGGAAGGTCTCTTATAAAACCAACGGTGTCTGTAATTACTGCATCGCGCTCTCTTGGAAAACGCAGCCTTCTGGTCATGGTATCAAGGGTGGCGAAGAGTTTGTCTTCTGCAAGGGCGGCGCTCTGCGTAAGGGTGTTTAGTAGTGTGGACTTTCCGGCGTTGGTATAGCCTGCGATAGAGATTATGGGTATGCCGCTTCGCGCCCGTCTCTTTCTTCTCGCGTCTCTGCCGCGGCTTAGGCTCTGAAGCTCCTTTTCAAGGTGGTGTATCCTCTTTTGTACCTTACGCCTGTCCATCTCAAGGCGCGTCTCGCCGGGGCCTCGCCCTCCTATACCTCCCATTAGGCGAGATAGCGCCGTGCCCTTACCTGTAAGCCTCGGAAGCAGATACTTTAACTGCGCAAGCTCTACCTGCACCTTGCCGTCCCTTGAGTGTGCCCTCCCTGCGAATATATCAAGTATGAGCTGAGTCCTGTCTATAACCTTGAGCTCTGTAATACTGCCAAGCTCTCTAATCTGCGTGGGTGTAAGGTCCTCGTTAAATATTATCATATCAGCCCGTCTCTGCAGGGCCTCTATGATAAGGGATTTTATCTTTCCCTTGCCCATGAGGAATTTTGGGTTAAGTTTCGCTGGCCTCTGCGTTACAGAGTGAAGCACATGCACGCCCCCTGTCTCGGCGAGCTCTGTAAGCTCGCTAAGGGACTCATCCATCTCTTCTCTTGATACCCTTGTGGCTACGCTTACGAGAATTGCCCGTATACGGCTGTCTCTTACGTCTATGCGTACGTCTCTACCCATCTGCTCCTCAAGGGAGCGTACAAAGGCATCTATCTCTATATTGAAGTTCTGATAGAGAGTGGGTTCTTCGACGCTGTATAGTTCTTCTTCGCGGTTATAGGGTAGAAGGTGAGCGGCGTGTATGTGGGCGGGCAGCCCTTTCGCGTCTATGCCGACTGCGGCTATGTAATCAAGGCGCAGAAGCGCTAAGTCTGTAAGGTCGTCCAGGCTAAGGGGCTCGTCTTTTAAGTGTGTATGAACGAGACGCACTCCCCGCAGGTGTTTCTTTCCAAGTGGGTAGTCAGTTAACGCGGGGATGACTATCTCACGCTCGTCACCGATTATAGCCTGTACGATTATGCCCGCTCTGTTTATAATGAGACCTATCTGGCGGCCCAGCTCGGCAGATAATTCCGTAATGTATCTCATGAGCTCAGGCGTAATCAGCTCATCTCGAGGTACACGCCTCTTGTAGATATTCTTAAGCCTCTTTATCTGTGCGGGCTTAAGGCCGGTGAGATTTCCCTGTAGTTGTGGTATAAGTGAACCTCCATATAGTAAAAAAGTGTTGTAAGCCGATTATAGCACAGGTTGGGATAAATTAATAAAAAGGGCTGTTTAGTAGTCCCTGAGGAGGCCTTTATGAAGGGTGAGAGCGCTGTCGCTGAGAAGATGCTCATTAACGGCAGATGGGTTGAGAGTGGGCAGAGGCTCGAGGTTAAGAGCCCCTATGACGGCTCTACTGCGGGAAGTGTATTTCTTGCCGGTAAAAAAGAGCTTGAAGAGGCCCTCTGCTCGGCAGAGGCCGCTTTTTTGGTATTAAAGGCCAAGCCCGCTTACGAGAAGGCCGCGATAATAAAAAAAGTTGTCAAGGGGCTTGAGGATAACGCAGAGGAGCTGGCGCGCACCATTACGATGGAGGCCGGTAAACCCATACTTGAGTCCAGAGGCGAGGTGGCAAGGACAATAAGCACCTTTACTATCGCCGCCGAGGAGGCAACGAGGCTCGGCGGTGAGGTCGTGCCCATTGATATAAACGCCGTCGCGGCGGGGCGCTTTGCCATAATTAGAAGATTCCCCCTGGGGCCCGTTCTCGGAATTACGCCATTTAACTTCCCGCTGAACCTTGTCGCTCACAAGGTGGCGCCGGCCATGGCCTGTGGTAATCCTATCATCATAAAACCAGCCTCTAAGACGCCGCTAACGGCCCTGAAGCTTGGCCGTATCATAACCGAGGCGGGCTGGCCCGCCGGAGGGGTTAATGTAGTGCCGACGAGGGCGGCTCTGGCAGAGGAGCTGGCAGTGGATGAGAGGATAAAAAAAATCACTTTCACAGGCAGCCCCGCCGTTGGCTGGGAACTGAAGAAAAAGGCCTCTGATAAAAAAGTCACCCTTGAGCTTGGCGGTAACGCAGGGGTTATCATCTCCGAGGACGTCTCTCTGGAGTACGCGAGCAAGAGGTGCGCTGCAGGGGCATTCGCCTTTGCAGGTCAGGTCTGTATATCTTTGCAGAGAATTTATGTGCATAGGGCGATATTTGATAAATTCAGCAAAACCTTTATATCAGAGTGCGAGGCCCTGAGCCCGGGAGACCCTATGGATGAGGGTACAACTCTTGCGCCCATGATAGACGAGGCGGCGATTGAGGCGACAATGGCGCGCATAAGTGAGGCCGTAAAAGGTGGCGCAGAGCTACTAACGGGGGGTACTCGTGAGGGCAGCTTCGTTACCCCCACTGTCCTTACAGGTACAGCGCCCTCCATGTCTGTATGCTCTGAAGAGGTCTTTGCGCCCGTAGTGATACTTGAGTCCTACGAGGAGTTCAGCGAGGCCGTAAGTGAGGTAAACAAGGGGCCCTTCGGTCTTCAGGCAGGCCTCTTTACAGACTCTATGACGCAGATACTCTATGCCTACAATAACCTCGAAGTGGGCGGCCTAATCGTAGGTGATGTGCCAACATTCAGGACAGACAACATGCCCTACGGCGGGGTAAAGAAGAGCGGTTTTGGTAGAGAAGGCGTAAGGTACGCTATTTGTGAGATGACGGAGCCGAGACTCCTTGCCCTGCAAAACCCCGAGAGTTGATTCTCTGACCACGTGGGGGGGGCAGGGTGGGGTGATGTAGAGTGTGGGGGAGCGCGGGCCGTAACTCTCTTGTGCTGCAATCTAATATAAGTGTTTATTTATCACCGCAGGCGCGTTTTGCGAGGCGCCCTAAGGGTACAGGTATGGTTGACTTTTTATGGCATTAAATTTATAATTAAAAGATTAATTTGATATTTTTACTAATAGGGACTCTTCAGGCAATTAATAAGAGCATAGTTGCGTCATAAGGGAGTGGTTTATTGAGGCCTCGTACTCGAAAAAGTTTTTTTGTCTTTTCATGTTTTTTATTCTGCTTTTTTTCCTCCTCTCTCTCGTGGGGCGTAGAGGTCTCTCCTCCAGGTCTTATCGTAATAGACCCCGGGCACGGCGGAATTGACAAAGGAGCCATAGGCCCGCGAGGCGTGACGGAGAAAGACCTTACCCTTAAGGTGGCAAAGGGCCTCGCCGCTGTACTGAGAGATAAGTTCGGCTTTGAGGTTCTCCTTACAAGGGACGACGATACCTTTGTCCCCCTTGATGAGAGGACTGCGGTGGCTAATTCGCGCGGCGCCGCGCTCTTTATCAGCATACACGTGAATGCCGCCAAGAGCGGACACGCCAGCGGCGTGGAGACCTTTTTTCTTAGTTACGACGCGACTGACGAGGAGGCCGTAAGGCTCGCCGCCGTGGAGAACGGCTTTGATGCCGGAACTACAGGCATTGAGTACGCCTTTAATGACGACTTGAAGACAACGCTCCTTGACCTTGTTGAGACTGCGGCGCATCATGATAGCTCAACGCTCGCGGAATCAATACATACAAGCATTATAAGATTAACGGGCAGAGGTGACCGCGGCGTTAGGCAGGCCCCCTTTGTTGTCCTTGAGGGCGCTGTCATGCCCGCCGTACTCGTGGAACTTGGTTTTATATCCAACCGCTCAGACAAGAGATGGCTACTCTCTGCATCGGGTAGAGAGGAGATAGCCCGTTCTATCGCCCTTGGCGTAGCGGATTTTAAGAATAGACGTGATAAAGGAGTAGAAAAAGTTGGCTGGAGAAAATAATAAAAGAATCGACGGTAGAGAACTTGATGAGCTGCGTCCCGTAAAGATAACTCGTGGCCTTCTTGATACGGCAGACGGATCTGTACTTATAGAGACGGGCCTTACAAAGGTCTTATGTACGGCTACCCTTGAGGAGAGGGTTCCGCCTTTTCTTCAGGGCCGAGGCATGGGGTGGCTTACGGCGGAGTATTCCATGCTGCCGCGCTCGAGCAGGACTCGTGTAAAGAGAGAGGCGGCCGTGGGGCGTATCGGCGGTAGAACCCATGAGATACAGCGTCTTATCGGCAGGAGCCTTCGAGCTGTCTGCGACCTTACCGCCCTTGGAGAGAGAACTGTTATAATCGACTGCGATGTTCTGCAGGCCGACGGCGGCACAAGGACGGCATCTATCACAGGCGCTTACCTCGCACTTATGGACACGGTAAGGGTCTCCATTGAGATGGGTATACTCGATAAGACGCCTATTGCTGAATCTATCTCCGCCGTAAGCGTGGGAATCGTAAGAGGGCATCCCATGCTCGACCTTACCTACGAGGAAGACTCTACGGCTGATGTGGATATGAATGTTATTATTACCGGCAAGGGCAACTTTGTAGAGGTTCAGGGTACTGCGGAAAATAATACCTTCTCAAGGGTAGAGATGGACGCGCTCTTGAGCCTTGCCGAGAAGGGCGCCGCTACTCTCTCAGAGCTTCAGAGGGCCTCGCAGTCATAGCGCTCTATAGTCTTTTCCTTCCAGGACAATTTTCCCTATAGATTTTTCGTCTTTAAAGCGCTATAGGCGCTGAGGCTGGAGATGAAGATACTTCTTGCTACAGGCAATAAAAATAAGATTAGGGAGTTTAGAGGGCTTTTCTCAGAGTTTGCTGTAGAGGTGCTCTCCCTTGATGATTTTCCGGGGCTGAAGCTGCCCCCTGAAGGTGGAGATACCTTTGAGGATAACGCACTAGAGAAGGCCCGTTACGGCGCAAATTTTTCCGGTCTCACTACTCTTGCCGACGACTCCGGCCTTGTGGTAGACGCCCTTGACGGATCTCCGGGAGTATTCTCGGCAAGGTACGCAGGAGAGGGCGCTACGGATAGAGACAATATAGAAAAACTTCTTGAGGAAATGAGAGAAGTCGCCGCAAAGGATAGAGGGGCGCGTTTTGTCTGCGCCCTTGCCTACGTAGAGCCCGGCGCTGGCGGTCTTGAGCGCACCTTTACCGGCGCCCTTGAGGGGAGCATAACGACTGAACTCCTTGGCGCAGGCGGTTTTGGGTATGACCCTGTTTTTTTTATCCCCGCAAAAGGCCTTACGGCGGCCATGCTTTCTATGGAGGCTAAGAACGCCATAAGTCACAGGGGAGAGGCGCTGCGAAATTTTAAGGAGTGGTTTAAGCAGGGCGATAAGGACTGAGAGGGCCTTTTGGCCCCTTGAAAAACACTGCGGTAAACCCGCTGCCGAGGTTAGGGTTGAGTTGAAAAAAGAGTAACTCTCTATTGGCGCATAGGGGGGGGGTGGGAAAAAATATATTTGGCGTCTTCGGTGCAGAGGGTCTAATGGTGATGGTCTCTTTACGAAAACCAGAGGGAGGCAAGTGATGGAAGAGAGGGAGATGGAGGTAGTACCCGGTCTTGAGGGAATCCCTGCGGCCATGTCGGCTATTAGTTATATTGACGGCGAGGCAGGCATTCTTGAGTACAGAGGTATACCCATTGAGGAACTCTGTGAAAAAAGCACTTTTTTAGAAGTAACCTATATGCTTATCTTTGGTAAGCTGCCGGGTGCCGGTCTTCTGGCCTCCTTTACTGACGAAGTTACTCATCATACGCGCCTGAAATATAAGATTCTGAGAATGATGGAGTCTCTGCCTGAGACAGGCCACCCTATGGATTTTCTCCAGTCCGTAGTCTCGGCAATGGGCATGTACTACCCTGCGCGCGATACACTTGATCCGCAGGTGCGCTACGACTCTGCCGTACGCCTTGTGGCGAAGATGCCTACAATAGTGGCGGCGTGCCACAGGATGCGCCGCGGAGACGCACCTATCGCGCCGAGAAACGACCTTAGTTTCGCAGCTAATTTTTACTACATGCTCTTTGAGTGCGAGCCTACGCCTTTTATCGAGAGAGTCCTTGATGTAATACTAATACTTCACGCCGACCATACCATGAACGCCTCTACTTTTAGCGCCCGTGTCGTGGGCTCTACCCTCGCCGACCCTTACACAATAGTCTCATCTGCCATAGGCACGTTATCAGGCCCTCTGCACGGCGGCGCCAATGAGCAGGTTCTTCATATGATAGAGGAGATTGGCTCTGTAGATAAGGCCGTGCCCTACGTTGAACAGAAGATTGCCTCAAAGGAAAAAATAATGGGCATAGGCCACAGGGTATATAAGACGGCAGACCCCAGGGGCAGGATCTTAAAGGCCTATATGAGAGAGCTTCGAGACCATGAGGGCTCTGTAGACGCCGCTGTTGTGGAGATATCAGAGGCCGTGGAAAAGGCCGTGGCAGAGCGCCTCGGCACTAAGGGCCTATGGCCTAATATTGATTTTTACTCAGGTGTGGTCTTTAAGGCGCTTGGTATAGAGGCGGAGCTTTTTACGCCTATCTTTGCTATGGGCAGGGTGGCGGGCTGGCTCTCGCACTGGATGGAGCAGATGAATACTAACCGCATATATCGTCCTGTGCAAAAATATACGGGGCTTCGTGAGCAGTCTTATGTGCCTCTAAAGGATAGAGGCGAGTAGCTGAGAGCGGATTCTTTTAATAGAGAGCGAGGTCTTTGTCTGTATATGAATAAATATCTCTTACTTCGGTTAATGCCTTCTTCGATGCTTGTCTTCATGCTCTTTTTTGCAGGCGGCTGCGTGGCGAGAAAGGCCTTGAGGCTCCACGACAGGAGTGTAATCTCCGTGGCGGATATGGAGAAAGACCTTACGGATGTGAGGCTTGTCTTTGTAGGTGAATCCCATAAGAGTCTTAGCCACCACAGGATGCAGCTTGAGGTGATAAAGGCCCTGGATGGAGCGGGGGTAAAGCTCGCCATAGGCCTGGAGATGTTTACCGCCGAGAGTCAGCCCGTGCTGAACCGCTGGGTAGAGGGCGCTATGACAGAGCGGGCCTTTAGAAAGGCCTATTACAAGAACTGGAAGGTGCCCTGGTATAAGTACAGAGGTATCTTCATCTATGCCCGTAAACACAATATACCCATTGTCGGGCTGAATATTCCAAAAGAGATATCCCACAAGCTCTTTCTCGGCGGTGTTAAGGCCCTTACGCCGCAAGAACGTAATGCTCTTGGCGATATTTCCTGCGATGTGGATATGGAGTATGAGAAGATGATACGCGAAGCAATGGGACAGCACGCGCATATGACCGATAAGTTTCAGGAGTTCTGCAGGGTGCAGATGTCCTGGGACAGTTTTATGGCCCGCACTATCGTAGATTATCTTGTAGCCAACCCGGGAAGAGTAATGGTGGCTCTTGCCGGCAGCGGTCACGCCTGGAAAAGGGGTATACCGAGAAAGGTAATCGCGGCGTCGCGCCTTGATAATATCGTCATACTTCCAGAGGTCATGGGAGAGTTTGACAGAAGGGAGGTCTCTGCTGGAGACGCAGACTTTTTACTGCTCGCCCATTAAAGAGGGGGGCTTACAGCAGGCAAGACCTCTTGCGTATAGAAAAACTTAATGAGTTGAAACCTCTCTTATTTAATAGTCTTACGAGAGTCCTTTTACGGCACGGGCGGCGTGGCGAATAATCCCAGTATAAGATTAGTTACTTCCATGTTGCTGAGACCTTGGGGAAAAGCAGCAAAGTTGCTTGTTACAATTCCGTATGGGGCGAGGCGATGATGCTGATTCTGTGAGCCTTTGCCGGGGCGTGGGAATGGCACATAGAGGTGGTTGAAGCCGTGGTCTGATGCGACGATTATCTTGGTATTATTAAGGCCAAGGCGGATTAACTTTTTTTGCAGCGAGCCGAGCAGCGCATCAAGCTGCATTATCTTATTCGCGTACTCAGGAGATTCTACGCCAAAGGAATGACCTTGATAATCAGGCTCTCCGGTGTGAATGAAGGCCAGCAGAGGTTGCGTGGAATAATTGACTGAGTAGTTAGTGAGGAAGGACTTTGCGGTGCTGTAGACCTTATGCATATCTTGATTCTTTACGCTATAGGCATCAAAGGCCCATACGGCGTTAGTGTAAGGTTCGTTGTTTTTTATATCGAGATTATGCTGTTTACCTGCTATGAAAATATTGTAGGCGCCCTTAGTTGTCTTAAGGCGCTCAAATAGAGTAAGCCCTCTGGGGATTGGATTAAAAGCCGTATTTGACCAGACACCAGTCTCTTCAGCGCCAAGACCGGTAAAGATCTTTGCCCACGACGGTTTGGTACTTGTAATGCCGGAGATATACATCTTTGATAAACTTCCAAGAGCGGCGAGGTTTGGCAGCTTTCCGCCGTCATACATAGCGCGAACCTCTTTGTAGGCCGCACCGTCCCAACCAACAATAATGACCCGCGTAGGCAGGGCAAAGGCAGTGCTTGCCGTTAAGAAAATAACAGCTAATATGCTAAGAAGTAATTTCATGGTTGTTGTTTTTCCTTTGTTTTGTGTAAGACGAGTGTAGCTGCCTCTATTAATGATAAGGCATATAGCACTTAGAGTAAATGTTTTTTATTATTTTTAATGTGACTTTAGTAACGGAAGTATGCGCTCTTAAAGGGTTAACTTATATTGTGGAAGTCCTTGACAGGGGGCTTGTGATTTATTATTATCTCTAAAATCATTCTGTCTGCAAAAAAAAATCCTGGAGGCCTCTTTGAATATTGATAACAAGAAGGGATTTACCAAACCACTGCTACTCTCCATTGCAGCGGGTTTTTTTGTCATTATCAGCCTTGTACTCTTATATACACCTGAAGCCTCATCAACAAAGACCTCTGCCCCTGTTGCCCCTAAGGTAAAGGCATTAGACAGATTCGATATAGGCATCTCCGACTCAGATACCTTTTACGGAGTTATGCGCGGCTTCGACCTAAGTCCGCAGGAGATAAAGAAGCTTACAAAGACGGCGCGGCCCTTTTACAGGCTCTCAAGGCTGAGAAAAGATTCTGTCGTAAGTGTCTTTACCCTTGATAAGGCCCTTGTGAAAATTCAGTATAAGATAAATCCCTTTGAGGTTCTTGTGCTGGAAAAAGACGCTTCCTCAAAGTACGGTTATAAGGCGCAGAAGAAAGATCTGCCTAAAGAAGTGCGCCTTGTGCGGGGCGAAGGAGTCATAAACAGCTCCCTTTACAGCGCCGCCATGGAGGCAGGTGTGCCTCCCGCTGTTGTAATTGCCTTGTCAGACGTCTTTGCCTGGGATGTGGATTTTTCCACTGATATGAGAAAGGGCGATTCCTTCAAAGTGCTTTACGAGCAGATCTATGTTGATAACGAGCTCGTGGAGAACGGCGCCCTGCGCGGTGCCGAGATATCAAGCGGCGGAAGGGACTATAAGGCTATATACTATAAAGACAGCCGCGGAAGAAGCGGTTTTTACGACCTTGACGGCAAGTCCCTCAGGCGTATGCTCGTAAAATCACCGCTGCGCTACAGACGTATCAGCAGTTATTTTACAGAGAGGCGCTATCATCCAATACTTAAAAAATACCGTCCCCACCATGGTATCGATTACGCCGCACCGCGTGGAACCCCCATTGACGCCGCCGGAAGCGGCAAGGTTACCTTTGCCGGATGGAAACGCGGTTACGGCCGTTTTGTAGCGATAAAACACAGCAACGGCTACTCCACGGGTTACGGACACATGTCAAAGATTAAGAAGGGCATCAGGCGCGGCCTTCGTGTAACACAGGGAGATGTCATAGGTTACGTGGGCTCTACGGGTATCTCAACAGGGCCGCACCTTCATTACGAGGTGCGTAAAGGCAGAAAGCTTATCAATCCCCTTCATATAAAGGGCAGCCCGGCAAAGTCCGTCTCCGGCGCTGAAAAAGCCGCCTTTGTCCTTGTTAAAGACGATGTGCTGAAAAGGCTCTCCGGTGATACTGCCGTACTCTCGGCAAAACGATAGCTTCCCTTGGGTACTCTGGTTCTCTTGCTTTAAAAATACGGATTATATTTCAGACCCTCTGAGTGATACTCATAGGGTCTTTTTTTTCTCTTTCGAAGGCCCTGTATTAATACTGCTTGCCTTGGAGGCCCAACTCCTATGAATACTTCTACTAAAGCCGGCCGCGCCGCCCTCTCTCTCTCTTATGCCTCTTACGATTCGCCTCTTGGTGTCATCTACGCGGTAATGGAGGGTTTAGCTCTTGTGGCACTTTCTTTTACCGACGAGAGTGATGAATTTGAAGTTTGGCTCTCCTCCAGGTTTGGCCCCTTGGCGAGGTTTTGGCGAAATAACGTACCCTTTAGCCCCTTTTTCAGCGAATTGGATGCCTACTTCTCCGGCAGGGAGGTTGACTTTAAGACGCCTATAAAACTCATTGGTACGCCTTTTGAACAAAGTGTCTGGCGGGCCATAACCGAGATACCTCGAGGCTCGGTGAGGAGCTACGCCTATATCGCATCAAGGGCAGGCAGCCCCCGTGCCTGTAGGGCCGTTGCCGGTGCCTGCGCCCGTAACATGCTTCCAATACTAATTCCCTGCCACAGAGTAGTTCGCTCTGACGGGAGCATCGGCG
This sequence comes from uncultured Thermodesulfobacteriota bacterium, assembly GCA_964510775.1. GTDB lineage: Bacteria > Desulfobacterota > GWC2-55-46 > GWC2-55-46 > JADFVP01 > JAJRZX01. Next base: position 1,049 of record CAZEBZ010000033.1, on the reverse strand, counting down.
GCTGGTCAGGCGGCGGCGGTGTGGAGGTTAAAGAAAAATTATTAGCACTTGAAGGGGTAAGCCTTAAGAGAACCAAAGAGGTTGTTAAAGGGTAAGAGATAGGGCCAAAGGCCCGGGGCTATACTCCCCAATTTTAATATAACTTGGAAAATACCGAGCTGTGGGCAAAGCACGCCCCGCTCGCAACTGCGATAATGGATACAGCGAGGAGTATCCAGTGCATCTTGTTCATTCTTGAAAATACGCCATCTATATCCAGCCCGCTATCTTTCTTCATCATCCGTTCCAGCATCTTCCTTATCACCAGCGGCTCAAGGCCGAAGAGCATAACAAACCAGAAGACCCATATAAGGGCCATTAAGAGCAAGGATAGTCCGTGGCCTGTGAAAATCGTATCCTGCCACCCCATATACAGAACCATGGTTATTCCCGTGGCGCCTGTAATGAGGTTGTATATCCTCGCCGTGCGGGCAAACCTATGCTCGATCTTTCGAAAGAGCAGTACCTTGCCGAGCGGGTCCTCTGTTCTTATAATTATAGGAAAGATCATCGTCGTTATAAAGGCAAGACCGCCTATCCATAATATAACGGCGACGAGATGGATGATGTGCATTAAGTTGAAAAAGAACATTTTTGCTTATCTATCCTCTTTTATGGGGTTATCGTCAAAGGCTTATTGATAATCTATTACATATATTAAGGGCAGCCGACTTGGTTATTTTTAAGTCTATAGGATTATTATCATGATTAGAGCCATGTGGTCAATATTTACAATTTCAGAGTATTTATCTACTGATTTAGCTCTACTCACAAAAAAGACTTGACAAGTCCTGAATATATAATAAAATAGAATCATTCAAAGATAATAACCATTCAAAAGGGGTAGCGGGGTAACGGGGTAGCGGGGCAATGGGGTAGCGGGGTAACGGGGAAGCGGGGCAACGGGGTAACGGGGCAATGGGGGAGCGGGGTGACGGGGGAGCGGGGCGACGGGGTAGCGGGGCGACGGGGCAACGGGGAGGGAGGGGAGAGGAGGGGGGAGTGGGTAG